>NZ_AUKR01000001.1:0-447062 GCF_000424845.1 Streptomyces sp. TAA040
CTCGTCAAGGTCACCCTCGACCTCGACGGCGACGCCGGAAGCAAGACGGCCTCCGTCACGGCAACGGACGGTCACCCCTTCTGGGTGCCGGAACTCGGCGACTGGCTGGACGCGACCGACCTCAAGGCCGGCCAGTGGTTGCAGACCAGCGCGGGCACATACGTCCAGATCGACGGCGTCAAGCGCTGGACCCAGCAAGCCACCGTCCACAACCTCACCATCACCTCCCTGCACACGTACTATGTGCTGGCGGGCGCTACGCCGGTCCTCGTTCACAATTGTGGCGACGCTGAACTTCAGAGCGAGTTGACCCAACTCGGCAAAGCTCGGATCGAAGACGTCAAGGGCAGCCTTTCCGAAGGTGAGATCCTCCCTGGTGCGTTCAGCGTGGGGCGTGACCGAACCACCGGAATGACTTACTACGGTGAGAGTGGACCCGCCACTGGGCATCACGCCGGTGTGGCTTCCCGGCTACCTGGAGGATCCCAACTCCCGAACGGTCGCCCGCCAGGCGTGTGCGCGGAAGCGCGAATGTGTACTAACGCCCTAAACGATGGAGCGTCGTTGGGGAACTTGGATATCATCACCCTCAACCAGAAAGGAAAGAAGTTCAAAATGTGCCCCAACTGTCAGGCGTGGGTGCCGGACGCGGTTAGGAGCGTACTCACCGGATGAGCGGGTTCAATGAAACTTCGCGGCGACAGAGATTGCGTGATGCATTCCCCGACGCAATCCGAGTAGACTTGGGTCCAGCTTCCATCGATCAGGTGTCCAGGCTCTACGAAATGGCTGGATATGGCATAGGGGTGGAGTTGCGCAGATTCCTCGAAGAGTATCGAGAGTTGTCCATTTCGTGGATCTATCGCGAGATGGAGGTAGGTGTGCAAATTGACGCAGGAGAAGCCCTTTCTTTCTATCCTGGTAACATTCGCGCGTTTTCTCAGAGAGTGGGGCGTCCCCTGGTGCCCGTCGGCTCTGCGTTCGCCACCGAAGAAGTGGTATTGATTGCGAGCGATGGAGGCGTATTTCTCGCTGGGGATGCCGGAATGCAGTACGTCGGGAACGGTTTCATGCAATCTATGCGAGCCCTGATTTCTGGAACTTGGAACAAGACCTTCTTCTGAAGGACGTAGTCTAAATTTCGCATGAGGGTCCGCCGGTTTGAAGGTCTGCTAGCATCGACCTTCGCGCTGAAGCAAGCCGCTGATTACTGCCATGGTGTGGCGCCAGTCACCTGATGTCGAATAGGAATCGAAAACGAGCGGCCCCACTCAAGTTCCTTGGGCTCAAGGGGTCGTCGCAACACCACTCGATTTCAGGTGGTGAATGGATCACGTGGACGCTCGGCCGGGGTATTCTAGTGAGCATTTCCGATCTTCACTTTCCAGAGCGTAGATCGGAAATGCTCACTACTGTTGCAGACTAGTGCGGGCACGTACGTCCAGATCGACGGCGTCAAGCGCTGGACCCAGCAAGCCACCGTCCACAACCTCACCATCACCTCCCTCCACACGTACTATGTGCTGGCGGGGGCCGCCCCGGTCCTGGTTCATAATATAAACACGTCTACCAGTTGCGGCGTGAATGGTGAGCCAATTTACGGCATTCCGGCCGGATCAAGCGGGGGTCCCGGGGCAGGCAAGAGAATACCTGCCGATATGCTCACTGAATACAATATCGGAGTCAAAGCAGATCCAAATCTTCCTACGCCGTTGTGCTCGTACTGCAGGACGAACCCTGCGCAAGCAGTGGATCATGCCGAACCTCGCATTCGAGGTGGTGATCTAACCGACGCGAATACAACGCCTGCGTGCAGGCACTGCAACAGTTCGAAAAGGGATCGCGGAGCTCCCCTGAATCCGTCGGCAAGTTACACTGGTCCGTGGCCACCGTCTCACTGGCCACCTCATATCAGCAGGTGATCGCGGGTTTCTGAAGCATGGATATGCCCGGCATTAATGTTGCGTCGGGTATATCCATGCCGTATTAGCCGCACTAAATATATTGACGGTTCATCGACGGTGGAGCCGCTGGACTGTCAAGATGGATGGACGCGAGAGGCGTAGTTCATCAGTGCAGAAATTAGCTTTATTGTGCATGATGAGCCTGTTAATAGGCCTAACCCTGCCCATATCGCGATGGTCGACTTGGCGCCTTTCGGCTTTGTTGGTCAGGTGGAGCAAGTGTGGCTGCGCCCTCTTGGTGATGGCCGGTACGAAGTTTGTTGTTTGCTGTTTAGAGTTTACGGATTGGCATTGGGGGACATCGTTTCACTGGATGCAGATGCCAAGCATGTCAATAGAGTTGTGCAGGCTTGCGGGAATCGCCTGTTTCGAATTCTCTTCCTGCCTTCAATTTCTGCGGATGAACTCAACTCGGCGAAAAGCGACGTTGTCAACGCTATTCGTGGTTCCGGCTTGAAGGCGGAGTGGAGTGGAGATCGGCATGTGGCAATCGATATCCCATTGGGTGGATCTGTCGCTCTGGTCTGGGGAGCCGTCCGAAATCTTGGAGGTGTCGCCATATGGGAGTGGTCTGACGTAGAAGCCTTTCGCGCCAGGTGAGTTCTAGTCAGAGCCTTTGCCAGCCTGCACTATGGTTCGATTAGCGGAAGTGGCGTAGGCGTGGGGGTCAGCGGGTCTGGCGGCTGGTGAAGCTGACGAAGGTGGACCAGGCGTCGGCCGGTACCAGGAGGACCGGGCCGGCGGGTGTCTTGGAGTCGCGTACGGGCACGACTCCGGGGAATCCGTCGGCCACCTCGACGCAACTGCCTCCGTCGCCATTGCTGTGCGTGCTCTTGCGCCACAGGGCCGTGGTGAGATCGATTTCAGTGCTCATGTCGGTATTCCTCCGCAGCAGACTGGATCCGAAGGAGAGACGCTGCTGGTGAAAGCGCGGCGGCCCTCAGATGATCGTAGGACAATCCATGCTGCGCCACCTCGGCCGGGTCGTCCAGCAGGTTGCCGTTTCTGGGTCCTTCGACGTAGGCGGCGGGTGGGGCGTCGTCGAAGGTCATGAGGGTGATCATGCCGCCGAGGGCGGGGGCGCCCGCCTCGTAGCCGAGGAGTTGGACGACGATGCGGCGGCGATGGGCCAGGGTGGCGATGTGGGCCAACTGGTCGGCCATGACCTGGGCGTCTCCGACGCGCCGGCGGATGACGCTCTCGTCCAGAACCACCCACAACAGCGGTCGTGTTGGATGGTCGAGCAGATGGGCGCGGTGCAGTCGGGCCCGGACCAGTGCGTCGATCGCCTCGTCCGGGGCGAGCGGTTCGGCGGCGAGGAAGACGGCTCGGGCGTAGTCCGCGGTCTGCAGCAGTCCGGGGACGAACATCGGCGCGTACTCCCGGATCGTGGCTGCGCTCGCCTCCAGGTCCGCCGCCTCCGCGAAGTATGCGGCGTGGTGGCTGCTGTTGATCAGCTCCTCGCACATTCGGGCGAAGAATCCGTCCGTCTTGAGTTCCGCGTCGATGCGCTGGGCGACATCGAGCTGTGGTTTTCGAAGAGCTGCTTCGAACTGCCCGATGTAGGAACCCGAGCAGTAGACGGTCGCGCCCAGTTGCTGCTGGGTGAATCCTGCTCGCTCCCGGCGTCGTTTCAACTCCGAGCCGAAGAACTCCCAGCCGATTCGGGGCTGGGCGGGTACCGGGCCGTCAGCTCTGGCCATGGATCGACTCCCCTTTCACTACACGGTCGTTGTCATGAGGAATACCTGGTCAGCGTAGTGTCGGAGGAGTCACGCTGGGTCGCGAACGAGCAACCCGAAGAAAGGAATTCCCGTGGCAGTCGGAGATCTGGCAGCGCTTTCCCGGCGCACTCTCGTTGATCTGGTTCCGGTACTGGCCGCCAACGACTTGGAGTGGAGTGCGATTCCGGCGGCCGTCGGCCGCCCGCCCGTGTTCAAGGTCGCGGAAGACCTTTCCTGCGAGGAGTGGGAGGCGATGCGTCGGGGTCTGGAGCGGTTGCGTGCGGAGGAGGAGGGCCGGTGATCGCCGAGGGCCGGCGGAGTGCGGCGGAGGACGCCGCCGAGGAACTGCGCCGGGCGCTGGCAGCGGCGGAGTTGGCGGTTCACGGGGTGGTCGTGGAGCCGGAGGTGTGGGACGGGCGGAACGGGCCGGTCCGTCTGGTGGGTCTCGGCGCGGCACTCCCGGACACCGTCCTTGCGCTCGCGGACCTCGTCCGACGCGGTTCCTCGCGCACCGCGAGGTTGCCCGAGCTGCGCGACCGGGTGCGGGAGTTGAACAGGTGGAGCAGGAACCGGCCCTGACTCCCGTACCGGCCGTCGTCGGCAGGCAGTCGACGGCAGGAAGCCGAGGGCGGGCCACCGGCGGCGGGGAGTGGGTGGCAGGGAGCGGTCCGGCGGCGGGCGACGGGGCTCCGATCCGCGGGACCGGCAGTATCCGAACCAGTGAAGGAGCAGCACCATGCAGTCGACGTCGGGCACGACACCCCCGGGCGGGCCCTGGCCGCTCGCCAAGGAGCGGCCAGGGCCCGACGGGGGCACCCCTTTGCAGGATGGGAAGCGGCGCGCATGACCGGGGAATCGGCACAGTCGGCGCGGCCCGGCCGCAGGGAGCTGGGTGACGCCCTCCTGGCATCGCACGCGATGTCCGCGGACTGGGCCCCGGCGTTCGCGGCCGTGGACCGGGCCGCGTTCCTGCCCGACCTGATGTGGGCGTTCGACGGTCAGCGGGCAGCGAGCGTCCCGGTGGACCGGGCCGCCGACCCCGACGCCTGGTACGCGGCGGCCGACAGCGACGTCCCCCTCGTCACCCAGTGGGACGACGGCAGGCACAGCGGCATCTGGCCCGGGAGAGTGGCCACCAGCTCCTCCTCCATGCCGTCCGTCGTGTACGCGCTGCTCCGGACCCTGGACGTGCGGCCGGGCATGCGGGTGCTCGACGTGGGGACCGGCACGGGCGAGACGGCGGCCCTGCTCTCCCACCGCTGCGGGAGCGGACACGTCACCACGGTCGAGGTGGACGCGGACGTCTCCGCGCGGGCCCGGGCCCGGTGGGGCGCGCTCGGTCTGCATCCCGAGGCCGTGGTGGGGGACGGCTGTGCGGGGCACGCCGGCGGTGCGCCCTACGACCGCGTCCTGGCCACTTTCGGCATCCGGAGTGTCCCCGGCGCCTGGATCGAGCAGACGCGGCCGGGCGGTCTCGTGGTCGCGCCGTGGGGGACGCACTTCTCCGCCGCGGACGCCGTCGTCCGCCTTGCCGTGGAGGGCGGGGTGGCGTGCGGGGGTTTCACCCGCCCGGTCGAGTTCATGAAGGCCCGCTCGCAGCGGCTGCCCCCTCCCGACCACGACGCGTACCTGGCCGCCGGGCCGATGGACGAGGCCGACACGTCCACGACGGCGCTCACCGAGGACGAGTTCCTCACGGGCCGGTACACCGCCCTGCCGTTCGTCCTGGGGCTGCGGGTACGCGACTGCGCGCAGTCCGTCGCCGAGAAGCGGGAGGGCGCGCGGCCGGTGTGGTTCCGCGGGCTGGGGGACCGGTCCTGGGCGGCCGTGATGTTCCAGGACGGTGCGCGGGAGGCCCGCGTCTGGCAGTCGGGGCCGCGCAGGCTCTGGGACGAGGTGGAGGCGGCCTACCGCTGGTGGGTCGCCCAGGGCGGGCCGGACCACACCCGGTTCGGCCTCACGGTGACGCCGGACGGCGAGTCGGCGTGGCTCGACAGCCCGCGCAACGCGTGGAGTCTGCGGGGCTGACCCCGGGCCGGGCACGCCCGTGGGACGCGCCCGCGGGCCCGGGTCCGGGCCGTTTCCCCGGGGAGGTGGCGTCCCGCGAGGGAGCACCGGCGGTGCTGCGCCGTGCCCCGGCGCGTGCGCGCCGTGCCCCCGGCCGGGGAGGTCGCGGGGCACGGCGCGGCGGCGGGTCTACTTGGGAGCGGCCTGCTGGACCACTTCGAAGCTCCACAGGGTCGAACCGCCCGCGGCGGGCTTCTCGCCCTGTCCGCCGCCCTGGCCGTCGCTCTTGCCATCGCTCTGGCCGTCGCCGCCCCGGTGTGCGGCCTTCATCGGTCCCTCCATCCAGGCCTGGAAGGACTCCTCGTCCCTCCAGCGGGTGTACACGAGGTACTGGTCGGTGCCCTCGACCGGCCGCAGCAGTTCGAACCACTCGAACCCGTCGGAGCTCTCCACGGAGCCGGCACGGGAGGCGAAGCGGGACTCCAGGACCTCCCGCTGCTCCTCGGGGACGGTCAGCACATTGATCTTGACGATGCTGGGCACCTCACACCTCCAACAGAACGGACGCCCGACGGCGTCCCGACCTCGGTCACGTGGGTGCAGTCTCCTACATCCCGGTTCGGTGGGACGTCGGTGCCGACGTGGGGTCGGTGCCTACTGCCGGGCGAGCTCCGCCGGGTCGATGGCGACGGGGAACGGGATGTCCAGCCGCGTTGTCGCACCGGCGAGGGCGGTCGTACGCTCCACGTACCGGCCGTCTTCCAGCTCATGGACGACGAGCATCGGGGCGGGGTCGAACTCCAGGCGCCAGAAATGCGGGATGGCCGCCTCGGCATAAAGCATCGGTTTGAACTTGCGATCCACGGTGCGATTGCCGGGAGAGACCAGTTCGACCACGAGTTGGAGACCGTCGGCGTCCACGCTGACGCCGTCCTCGGCGGTCGCTCCCGCATCGGCCACCACCAGGTCCGGCACCACGAGGCCCGAGGGCAGGATGACGTTGACGGCCTCCAGTACCTCGACCGCTGCCTCGGCCTTGCGAGCCGCCGTGTGCAGGATCATGGCCAGCCGGAGTGAGGCCCGCTGGTGACGGATGCCGGGTGCGGGGGACATCACGAGAGACTCCCCCAGCAACTCGTAGCGAGTGGTGCGGTCTTCGGGCAGGGCCAGGACATCGGCGACGGTCCAGGGCCCGGTGTGGTCGATGGCACCGCTCATTCCCTTCACCTCCTCGTCCCCCCACCGCCCCGGTGGGCAGCGCCGACCGGGACGCCGCCAGTGGTCGCGGTGTGGCGCTCGACATGCGGTACACGGCCAGCATACGGGCGCGCTCACCTGCCGGTACCGGGCTCCGCCGCCCCGGACGTGTTACCCGACGCGACGTTTCCCGCGGCGGTGCTTCCCGAGGGCGGACTCCCCACGAGCAGGCGCGGATCCTTCACGGTCACGAGTCAGGTGACGCCGGGGTGTACTGCGTCTGACATCCGGAATGATGTGCTTGCACCAGCACGACCGAGCTGGACGGCAGCGAGCGTGTGGGACAGCAGGGGACCCAGGGACGGGCGGCAGGGCGTGACGGCGGAGACGAGCGGACGCGGGCCGGCGGTGCTGCGGCGCGGGGTGGCGGGCGACCTTCCCGCCGGGAGGGCGGGGGAGGTCCTGGCGGTGGCGGCGCTGTGGCTGCTGGCGGCGGCGCTGGCGGGACGCCAGGCCGCGGCGGTGCTGCGGCTTCCGGTGGAGCAGCGGCTGCCCGGCCTGCTCGGCCGCCTCGGCGGCTACGGCATGCCGGGGGCCGGCGGCCCGCTCTACGAGGCCGGTGCCGCGGACACCCCGTTCGCCGGCACCCCGTTCGCCGGCCTGGTCCTCACCCCGCTGGCCCGCGCGGGGCAGGACGGGTTCGGGGTGCTCTGGACGTTCGGCACCCTGCTGCTGGTGGCCGCACTGGGCCTGCTGGCCGTCCGGGCGATGCCGCAGCCGCTCTCCCACCGCGCCCGGCTCCTCGCGGCTCCGGTCGCGGTCATCCTGCTGGTGGTCTCCGTCCCGGTGCGCAACGCCTTCTTCCTGGGCCAGGCGAGCGTGATCCCGGTGCTGCTGGTCCTGGGCGCCCTCCTGTACGGGAGCCGTGCGCCCCGGGCCGCCGGTCTGCTGATCGGACTCGCGGCGGCACTGCAACCGTCGATGCTGGTCTTCGTCCCCCTGCTCTGGCTGGCGGACCGCCGCCGCGAGGCGGGGGCCGCGGCCGGCGGCTTCGCCGCCTGCACGCTGCTCGCCTGGGTCGCGCTGCCCGCGGACTCCTGGACGTACTGGTTCCACCACGTCGCCGGGGTGGGACTGGGCGGCGCGTCCGACGGCCTGTCCAACCAGTCGCTGCACGGCATGCTGCTGCGCCTGGGCCTCTCGGGGCCGATCGAACTCGTGCTCTTCGTGGTGCTGGCGGTGGCGGTCGCGGTGATCGGGCTGCGGCGCGCCGCCGACTGCCTCCGCGACGGCCAGTTGCTGCTGGGCGCGGCGCTGGCCGGCTGTGTCGCGGTCGCGGTCGCGCCGGTGGCGTGGCAGCACCAGCAGCTGTGGCTCCTGCTGGCGGTCGTCGGACGGGTGGGACGCCGCCGTGCGGACCGACTGGTGTGGCCGGTGTTCGTGGTGCTGGTGATGACCCTGGACGCCGGCGCACTGGTGCCGCACATCGCCTGGCTGGCCCCGCTGGGAGAGAACGCCCCGCTGCTCGCCGCGCTGCTCGCATCCTGCGTGCTGCCGTTCGTGCTCCGCGGCTCCGAGCGCTGGGACCGGCCGGAGCGGTCCGGCCCGCTCAGCCGGCCGAACCTGATGCTGGAGCTGCTGCTGATAAGGGTCGGGTACTTCGCCTACTCCTACGTCCGCTCGCTCGTGCCGGACGGCCGCGAGAGGGCGGAGGGGCACGGGCGGCAGATCCTGGAAGCGCAGCAGGCGCTGGGCATCGACATCGAGCACGGCATCAACCAGGCCGTGGCCGGGGTGCGGTGGCTGAGCGAGAGCATGAACTTCTACTACGGCGCCTTCCACTTCCTGGTGCCGATCTCGCTGCTCGTCGGCCTCTACCTGCGCCGCCCCGCCACCTACCGGTGGGCCCGCGCCTCGCTGTGCTTCGGGACCCTCTTCGGGCTGGTCGGCTTCTGGCTCTACCCGCTCGCCCCGCCCCGGCTGATGCCGGGCCTGGGGTACATCGACACGATCAACGGGCCGCAGAACTTCGAGGACCCCGACTTCGGCGTCCTCACCGGCATCTCGAACCAGTACGCGGCGATGCCCTCGCTGCACGTCGGCTGGTCGCTCTGGGCGACCCTCGTGATCATCCGGATCACCCCGAACGTGTGGCTGCGGCTGCTGGGCGTCCTGTACCCGCTGCTCACCACGGTGGTGGTGATGGGCACCGCCAACCACTACCTGCTCGACGCGGCCGGTGGTGCGGTGGTGATCGCGGCGGGGTTCGCCGCCGCCCACTTCTGGACCCGGCACGCCCCGGGCGGCGCCTCGCCGCCGGGCACCTCCCTCCGGAAGGACGAGGGGACGTCGCCCGCCCGGGCCGGTGCCCGGGCCGGTGCCGGGGCCGACCCGGGTGGGGGTTCCGGTGGGGCGGGGGCAGGACCGGCGGGAGAGGCGCGCGAAGTGGAGGCGGAGGCGTCCCCGCGCGCGTAGCTGTGCGGTCCGGACGGTCCCGCCCGGTGGCGGGGCGGGGGACGGGTGGTCGGTCAGCGGGCCGAGGTGCCGGGCGGCCGGGCGGTCGGGGCGTGCGCCCCGGCGTCCGGGGCGGGGGCGTCGGTGGGAGCCGGAGTACCGGTGGAGTCGGGGGTGCCGGTGGGGTCCGGGGTGTGGGACGGTGCGAAGGAGACGGGGGCGTCGAAGGCGGCGCGGCGGGTGGCGCGGCGCAGGGCCCGCAGCAGGGTGCTGCCGAGAGTGAGCGTCAGCACGGCCGTCAGCGCGGCGCGGGGGAGGTCCCAGCCGAGCGAGGTGGCGAGCCAGTAGGCGGCGAAGCGGGCCAGGTTGTCCGGCAGCGGATCGCCGGGGACGAAGGAGATACCGGAGCCGAGCCCGGCGATCCACGTCCAGCCCTGAAGGTTCATCACCACCCCGTAGAGCACCGCGGCGGTCGCTCCGTAGCCCGCGAGCAGCAGGAGTTCCCCGCGGCCCCGCAGCGCGTGCGGACCGGGGAGCAGGCCCGCCCCCATCGAGACCCAGCCCATCGACAGCATCTGGAACGGCAGCCAGGGGCCGACACCGCCGGTCAGCAGGGCCGAGGCGAACATGGAGACCGCGCCGAGCACGAAGCCGAACCCCGGGCCGAGCACCCGCCCGGAGAGCACCATCAGGAAGAACATCGGTTCCAGCCCGGCGGTGCCCGCGCCCAGCGGGCGCAGGGCGGCACCGGCGGCGGCCAGGACGCCCAGCATCGCCACCGCCTTGGCGTCCACCCCGCGGTCGGCGATGGTGGCGACCACAACGGCCAGCAGGAGGGGCAGCAACGCGGCGAACAGCCAGGGCGCGTCTCCCGCGTGGGCGGCGCCCGCGTCGAGGTCGGCGAGCAGCGGCCAACCGAACGCGGCCACGCCGACGGCGGAGACCAGCAGCAGCGCCGCGGCGGACCGTCCGCCCAGCCGCACCGCCCGCACCTGGCGCTCCCGCGCGCCGGAGGTGCCGGATGTGCGGGACGTGCGGGGCGTGCGGGACGGGGCGGACGGGGTGCGGTGCGGCGCGTCGTCCCGGCTCATGGGGTCCGCTCCAGGGCACGCCGTACCTGGGGGACGGTCAGCCAGCGCTGCGGGGCGAGCACCTTGGCGGTCTGCGGGGCGAACGCGGGGGAGGAGACGACGACTTCGGCTGTCGGGCCGTCCGCCACCACCTCGCCCTGCGCCAGGATCACCACCCGTCCGGCCAGCTCCGCGGTCAGTTCCACGTCGTGAGTGGCGAGGAGCACGGCGTGTCCGCGGGCGGTGAGCCCGCGCAGCACCTCCACCAGCCGTCCCTTGGCCGCGTAGTCGAGCCCGCGGGTGGGTTCGTCGAGCAGGATCAGCGGCGGCGCCGACGTCAGGACGAGCGCGAGCGCGAGGGTGAGCCGCTGGCCCTCGGACAGGTCGCGGGGGTGGGTGCGGTCGTCGATGCCGGGCAGCAGCGCGGCCACCAGCGCGCGGCACGTCCCGGGCGGAGCGGCGGCGTCCCGGTCGGCTGCCTCGCACTCGGCCGCGACGGTGTCGGCGTACAGCAGGTCGCGGGGTTCCTGCGGGACGAGCCCGACGTGCCGCAGCAGCTCCGCGGGCCGGGCGCGGCACGGGTCCTGCCCGCCGACACGCACGGTCCCGGCGGCGGGCTGGTGCAGTCCGGCCAGGGCGCCCAGCAGCGTGGACTTGCCGGTGCCGTTGCGGCCCATCAGCGCGACGGTCTCACCGGGCCGCACGGTGAGCGAGACCTGGTGCAGCACCGGGTTCCGGCCCCGCCGCACCCCGAGCCCGGACATCCGGGCGAGCGGGGCCGCCTCCGCACCCCGGGGAACGGTCCGCGGGCCCGCTCCGGGTGCGGACGCAGCGCCGCCCGCCGCCGCCCGTCGCTCGGGGGCCCGGCCGCGGAACAGACCCCGCAGACGGCTGAGCGGTGCCGGGGCGGGACCGATGTCCGTCCCGGGGCCCGGGTCGGGGGCGCTGCCGGTGTCCGCCATGGGGGTCGTGCCGGTGCAGGTTGCGGCGACCGGGGTCGCGCTCGTCTCCTCCTCTGCCGGGGGCCGGTCCGCCAGGCGGGCGCGGAGCGGGGCGGCGCGGCGGCGGGCGTCGCGTACCGACAGCGGCAGCGGGGACCAGCCCGCCAGCCGCCCCAGCGCGACGACCGGCGGCTGAACCGGGGACACCGCCATCAGCGCGGCCGGGTCGCCGAGTTCGGCGGGGAGCCCGGGGCCGGGCAGCAGCAGCACCCGGTCGGCGTACTGGACGACGCGCTCCAGCCGGTGCTCCGCCATCAGCACCGTGGTGCCGAGGTCGTGCACCAGCCGTTGCAGCACGGCGAGCACCTCCTCCGCCGCGCCGGGGTCGAGCGCGGAGGTCGGCTCGTCCAGGACCAGCACCGCCGGGTGGGCGGTGAGCACGGAGCCGATCGCGACCCGCTGCTGCTGCCCGCCGGACAGCGTGGCCAGGGCCCGGTCCCGCAGTTCGGCGAGGCCGAGCAGGTCCAGGGTCTCCTCCACCCGGCGGCGCATGGTGGGCGCGGGCAGTCCGAGGGACTCCATGCCGTAGGCCAGCTCGTCCTCGACCGTGTCGGTGACGAAGTGGGCCCGCGGATCCTGCCCCACGGTCCCGACCAGGTCGGCGAGTTCGCGCGGTTTGTGGTCGCGGGTGTCCCGGCCGCCGACGGTGACCCGGCCGTGCAGGGTCCCGCCGGTGAAGTGCGGGACAAGGCCGGAGACCGTGCCCAGCAGCGTGGACTTGCCGACCCCGGAGGGGCCGACGAGCAGCACCAGTTCGCCCTCGGGGACGGTCAGGTCGACGCCGTCCAGGGCGGGTGCGGTGGTGTCCTCGTAGGTCACCGAGACGTTCTCGAAGCGGATCACGTGCCCGTGCTCTCCTTGTTCTCCTCGCGTTCCCCGGCCCCTGCCGCCGTTTCCCGCACCGTGTCCTCGCGCCGCGTGCGGCGCGACGGGCGGGCGGCGGCCGGGGCGCCGACCGCGGGGAGGGGGGCCACCAGGGCCGGCAGCAGGCCGAGCAGTACGGCGGCGGCCGGCCACAGCGGCAGCCCGGGCGCGCTCAGCGGGACGGCGGGCGGGTTCAGCGCCTGCGGGTACTGCCCGGACGCGGCGACGAGCGCGGCGCCGACGGCGGTGCCGGAACCGGCCACCAGCCACGCCCGGACGCCCCAGCGGTCCGGGCGGTAGCGGGTCCGCACGGTGCGCCGGCCGCCGAGCCACAGACCGCCCAGCGCCGCGGCGAGACCGATCAGCAGCACCGGCAGCCCGTACGCGGCTCCCTGCGCGGAGAGCAGCGCGTAGGTTCCGGCGCAGACGCCGAGCAGCCCGCCGAGGGTGAGCGCCCCGGTGGTGCGCCGTACGGCGGCCGGGACCGCGGCGGTGCGCCCGTAGCCCCGCGCGTCCATCGCCGCGGCGAGCGCGACCGACCGCTCCAGGGCGCCCTCCAGGACCGGTAGCGCGACCTGGAGGATCGCCCGCACGCCCTTGTCGGGCCTGCCCCGCAGGCGTCGTGCCGCGCGCAGCCGCTGCACGTCGGCGACCAGGTTCGGGGCGAAGGTCATCGCGACGACCACCGCCACCCCGACCTCGTAGAGCGCCCCGGGCAGGGACTTCAGCAGCCGGGCCGGACTGGCGAGGGCGTTGGCCGCGCCGACGCAGATCAGCAGGGTCGCCAGCTTCATCCCGTCGTAGCAGGCGAAGAGCAGGCCCTCGGCGGTGACCGGGCCGCCTACCCGGACGCCCTGCGCCCAGCCCGGCAGCGGCAGTTCGGGGAGGGTGAAGAGCAGCCGGGTGCCGGGGACGGCCGAGCCCAGCAGCACGGCGAACACCAGCCGGATGCCCAGCACCAGCAGGGCCAGTTTCAGGAAGGTGCCGTAGCTGCGGGCCCATGGCGCATCGCTGCGCCGGGCCGCCACGACGTAGCCGGTGACGGCCACCAGCAGGGCGAGGATCAGCGGGTTGGTGGTGCGGGAGGCCGCGGCGGCCAATCCCAGGGCCCAGAGCCACCAGGCCCCGGCGTGCAGGGCGGTGGCCCGGTCGGCCCGGGGGGCCCGCAGACCGGGCAGTCGGCCGCCGTCCCTCCTCACCCGCGTCGCCTGACCTGCCACACGGCCCCGCCGGCCAGGACGGTGACCGTCAGGGCACCGGCGACCAGCGGCAGCGTCCCGCTGCCGTCGTCGCTGTCGCCGCCGTCCCCGCTGCCGCCCGATTCGCCCGCGGTCTCGTCTCCGGCTCCGGACCCTGCGGTCTCCCCGGAGGCAAGGGGCTCGCCGCAGCCGGATTCGGGGTAGCCGTCGATGCCGCAGAGCAGCGCGTCGGAGTTGTAGCGCAGCGGCTCGGCGACCGCTGCCAGGGCGGCGGCCGCGGTGCCGTCCGCGGCGAGGGAGGCGCACCCGGTGCGGGGAGCGGGCGGCTTCCGGCCGTCCGCGGCGTCGGCGCGCGTCCCGGGGTCGATCACCACCGCGACGCGTTTGCGGTCCTCCCGCTGCGGGGTGTCCGCGCAGACCCCGGCGAACCCGGCCCGCTGCCGCGGTTGGGCGGCGTCCCGGGAGTCGGCGCTCCTCGCGAACCGGAAGCCGACCACCTCGCCGTCGGCCGGGCGCAGGGTGCCCGGGCCCTCGGTCGCGTAGGTCCAGTCCGCCTCCGGGCCCGCCTGCGCCGCGGACTTCGTCCAGAACGACCAGTAGCGGTAGCCGTCGGCGTGCGCGGCGGACGCGCCCAGGACGGTGCCGACGCCGCCCAGCAGCACGCAGAGCAGTGCCGCCGCGCACGCCCGCCCGCGCATCAGCGGTCCCGCTTGTTCCGGTTGCGCATGCTGAGCAGCAGGCCGACGCCGACGCCCGCGAGCACGCCGACCCCCAGGACCAGCCAGAGCGCGGTGGGCGCCTCCTCGTCCTGCGCGGCGCCGTTCTCCCCGTCGTCGCCGTCCTTCCCGGCGTCCGGCGAGGCGTCGGCGGAGTCCTCGGCCGAGGCCGGTTCGGGGCCGGTGGCGTTCAGCCGGGACACCAGGTCGGCGCCGCCGAACTCCGCCGGGTCGCCGCCCGCGGCGTGCACGGCCAGTACCAGGTAGCCCAGGGCCGCCGGGTCGTCCGCTGCCTTGTCCCAGTCGCCGAGGTTCTCCGCCAGCCAGTCCAGCGCCCGCTGCGCCGCCTGCGGCTGCCCGACGGCCACCAACGCCGGCACGGCCTGGGCGGTCGCGCTCCAGTCCGGCTGGTCCTCGGCGCCCTCCAGGGCGGACATCAGGTGCTGCCCGTTCTCCTCCAGCGCGCCCGTGAGGTGGGCGGCGGCCGCGGTGGTCGCCTCCTCCGCCGGGTAGTCGCCGCCCTCGCCGCAGTCGGGGGCCTTCGGAGCACCGGCGTCCGGTCCGTCGGCGTCCGGGTCCCCCTCGACGGGGGGCACCACGGCGCCGCGGCCCGCGAGGGCCGCCGTCGCGGCCACGGTCGCGGCGGAGTTGGCGGGCGTGCCCGCGTCCTCCTCGGTGCCGTTCTCGCCGTCCCGCTGGGAGACGAAGCCGCCGCGGTCGGCGGCGTCCGCCTCGCAGCCGAGCTGGAACCGCCGCAGCGCGTCCAGCGGGGTCCGGTCCTCCTTCGCGGAGCGGGTCTTGGCGGGCTCCTCGCCCGCGGCCGCCAGCGCCCCGGCGACCACGGCGGTGGAGTTGGCGTCGGAGGCGAACTCCGGCTGGAAGCTCCAGCCGCCGTCCTCCTTCTGGACGGACTTCAGCCACTTCACCGAGGAGTCGACCGCGGGCCGGTGTCCGCCCAGCGCCGCCAGCGCCTGCACGGCCAGGCCGGTGGCGTTGGTGTCGGCGGGGGTGTCGTCGGTGCACGGCTTGCCGGCGTCCGGGCGGTACGCGGCGAACCAGCCGTCCGCGCACTGCTGCCCGGCCAGCCACTCCACCGCCTCGTCGGACGGGGTCACACCCGCGGTGTGCTGGGCGAGCAGGGCCAGTGACTGCCGGAAGACCCCGTCGAACTGCGGGTCCGAGGTGCCGTGCAGCCCGCCGGGCAGGGGAGCGGCGGAGGGCGACTCGTCGGCGTGGGCGGCCGGGGCCCAGGTCGTGCAGAGCACGGCGGCCGCGGCCAGGGCCACGGTGCTGCGACGGGGGAACATCAGCGAATGCCTTTCGGGTGGGCGTGCCTGCCGGCCGGGCACCGCCGGCCGGGCGCGCGCAGAGCGCGCCGGCACACCGGGCTCAGCTTCCGTAGACCTCGACGGTGCCGGCTGCCGGACGCGTCCCGAGGGGCGCGGCGGCTGCCGGGAGCCTTGGTCCCCGCAGGCGGGGACGTGCCCTCGCACGGGCGCTCCGGCTCGCGGGCCGCACGGCACTCGGCCTGCGGACGCCGCTCACGGTTGCGGGTCAGCGCCGGATTCGCACCGGCTTCCCCCGGGCGAAGGCGGGAACTGCGTCGCACACTCTAACGCGGACCCCTGGGGCGGAAAACCGGACACAGCGGGTCGTTTGCCCCGCGACGTGGCGACCGCCACGCCCCCGGCGTGCGACGCTCCGCGGCGGCGGCCCCGTGCGCCGGGGGCGATGCGGCAGGAGGTCGGTCAGCAGCAGTCGGGTTCGAGGCCGTGGGGGAGGCGCTCGCCGCTGAAGACCTGGACGGTGGCCTCGTCGCCGCCGAGCGCGGCGACCGCCAGCAGCACCGAGCCCGCCGTCCAGGCGGTCTGCTCCTCCGGCCACACCTTGCCGTCGGCGAAGTTCCGCCCGGTCCAGTACATGCCGTTGCCGGCCCGCAGGTGCTGGATCCAGCGCAGGATGTCCAGCGCCTTGTCCGACTCGCCCGCCACCCACAGCGCCAGGGCGAGTTCGGCGCTCTCCCCGCCGGTCACCCAGGGGTTGGGGGCGACGCACCGGACGCCGACCTCCGGTACGACGAAGGTGTCCCAGCCCGCGTCGATCCGCTGCTTCGCCGCCGTGCCCGTGACCGCGCCGCCCAGGATCGGGTAGTACCAGTCCATCGAGTAGCGGGACTTGTCCAGGAAGCGCTCGGGGTGCTGCCGCAGCGCGTGGCCCAGCCAGCCGGCCGCCAGCTCCCAGTCCGGTTGCGGCTCCTCGCGGTGCTCGGCCACGGCCAGCGCGCAGCGCAGCGACTGGTGGATCGAGGAGCAGCCGGTGAGCAGGGCGTCCGTCACGGGGGTGCCGTCCGGCTCGCGCTTCCAGCCGATCTGGCCGCCCGGCTGCTGGAGTTCCAGGACGAAGGCGGTGGCCGCCGCCACCATCGGCCACATCCGGTCGAGGAAGTTGTCGTCCCCCGTCGCGAGGTAGTGGTGCCAGATGCCGACCGCGACGTACGCGCAGAAGTTGGTCTCCCGGCTGCGGTCGGTCGGTTCGGCGGCGTCCCCGTCGCGGTAGGCGGCGTACCAGGTGCCGTCCGGGAGCTGGTGCTCGGCGAGCCAGCGGTAGGCGGCCTCCGCCCGCTCGTGCTCGCCCGCGGTGTCCAGCGCCATCGCTGCCTCGACGTGGTCCCACGGGTCGAGGTGGTGGCCGCGGAACCAGGGGATCGCGCCGTCCGGGCGCTGGACGGCGGCGATACCGGCGACGGTCAGGGCTGCCTGCTCCGTCGTGAGGACGCCGGGCAGGGTGAGCCGGTCGGTGCGCTCGGGGCTCGTCACAGCGTCACCTTGGGGTGGTGCGGCTTGGTCGCGTACGCCACGAAGCTCTTGCCGATCAACGGGTCGAGCGCCCGCTCGGCGAGCCGGGTCGCCAGTGGCTTCCTCATGATGTCCCAGACGAGCAGCCGGTGGTAGGCGCGTACCGGCAGCGCCGCCTCGTCGCCGTCCCGTTCCACGCCGAAGGCGCACTTCAGCCACCAGTACGGCGCGTGCAGGCCGTGGGCGTGGTGGGTGCCGTAGGGGCGCAAGCCCGCCTCCCGCATGCGCCGGAGCAGTTGGTCGGCGCGGTAGATGCGGATGTGGCCGCCCTCGACCTCGTGGTAGGCGTCGGAGAGCGCCCAGCAGATCTTCTCCGGGCCGTAGCGCGGCACGGTCACCGCGATCCGGCCGCCGGGCCGCAGCACCCGCACCATCTCGGCCAGCACCCCCCTGTCGTCGGGGATGTGCTCCATGACCTCGGAGATGATGACGACGTCGAAGCTGTCGTCCGGGAACGGCAGCGCCAGCGCGTCGCCCTCCACGGCGGTGGCGGTGGCGCCCGCGGGGGCCTCGCCCGCCTCCTCCATCGCGGCGAACCAGCGGGCCACCTCCGCGATCTCCTCGCGGTTGCGGTCGAGTGCCACCACCCGGGCGCCGCGCCGGTAGCACGCGAATGCGTGGCGCCCGGCGCCGCAGCCGAGATCGAGGACGCGATCGCCGGCGGCGAGCGGGAACCGGGAGAAGTCGACGGTCAGCACGGGGACTCTGCTTTCGTGGCGGGTGTGCGGGGGACGGACGGGCACGCGGATCGGCGGACGGGCACGGGGGAGGTGCGTGCGGACGACGGAGTGCGGGACGGGTGGGCAGGTGCGGGTGGGAGGTCGGATACGGGTTGCGGGGGCGGGCGGTGGTGGAGCGGGGAGCGTCAGACGCCGGCCCGATCGCGGCTGATCGCCTCCCGGTAGAGCTCCGCCGTGCCGCGGGCGGCCTGCTCCCAGGTGAACCGGCGCAGCACCCGTTCGCGGCCGCGGGCGCCCAGGTCGCGCCGGAGCGCGGGGTCGCCGAGCAGCCGCCCGAGCGCGGTGGCGAGCGCACCGGCGTCACCCGGCGGGACGGCGAGGCAGGTCTGCCCGTCGGGCCCCGCGACCTCGGGGATCGCTCCGCCGGTGGTGGCCACCAGGGGGGTCCCGGTGGCCATCGCCTCGGCCGCGGGCAGCGAGAAGCCCTCGTAGAGCGAGGGCACGCACGCCGCCTGGGCCCCGCACACCAGGGCGGCCAGTTCCTCGTCGGTGATGCCCTTGACGAACTCCACGGCGCCGGTCAGTCCGAAGCGCTCGATCGCGGCGGCGACGGGGCCGTCGTCGGCGCGCTTGCCGACCACGACGAGGTGCGCCTGCGGATGCTCGGTCCGCAGCTTCGCCAGCGCCTCCACCAGATGGACGAGTCCCTTGAGCGGGACGTCGGCACTGGCCGTGGTGACGATCCGGCCCGGCACCTCGGGAACCTCCGGGTGGGGCGCGAAGATTCGCGCGTCGGCGCCGATGTGCACCACCCGCACCCGTTTCTCGTCCACTCCGAGGTGGTCCACGATCTCCTGGCCGGAGCTGCCGGAGACGGTGAGCACCGAGGGCAGCCGGCGCGCGACCCGCTTCTGCATCCGTGTGAAGCCGTACCAGCGCCGGACGGACAGCCGCTTGCGCACGTTCGGCGCCGCGGCCAGGTCCAGCGCCCGGTCCACGGTGATCGGATGGTGGACGGTGGTCACGAGCGGGGCGCCCAGGTCGCCGAGCAGGCCGTAGCCGAGGGTCTGGTTGTCGTGGACGATGTCGAACGCGCCGCGCCGGGCGCGCAGATGGCGGCGCGCGCGGAGCGAGAAGGTCAGCGGTTCGGGGAAGCCCGCGGTCCACATGGACGCGACTTCGAGCGCGTCGATCCAGTCGCGGTACTCGTCGGGACGCGGCGTGCGGAACGGGTCGGGGCTCCGGTAGAGGTCCAGGCTCGGCAGCTCGGTGAGCGTGACCCCCTCGTCCACCACGGGGTAGGGCTGGGCGCCGATCACCTCGACCCGGTGTCCGAGCCGGGCCAGTTCCCGGGACAGGTGCCGGACGTACACGCCCTGGCCGCCGCAGTACGGGTTGCCCTTGTAGCTGAGCAGCGCGATCCGCAGCGGGCCGTGGGCGGCGCCGGGGCGTCGCGGGGGGCCGGACACCGTGTTCCGTACGGCCTCTGCGGTCACTCGCGGCCCCCTTCGGGCTGGGATTCGGCGGAGCGTAACCGCTTCCGCGAAGGTGGAACAAGTTTCAGGTTCGGGCTCGGTCCGGCCCTTCCGGACCCCCTGAATCTACCGGTCGGTCACCGAGTCCGGCCGGGCGGACCTGGTGACGCGCGCCACGGCCGCCGTATCGTGGGCGGTCATCCGCCCGCCGCCCCGCCGTCCGGTGCCCACCGCCCCGAGGAACGCGATCCCCCACCCATGACCACACCGCCCGGGCCACCCGCCGCGCCGAGGCTGACCGAGCGCCAGGAGGCCCGGCGCCGCCGGATTCTGGACGCCTGCGCCCGACTGGCCCGCGGCGGCGGCTTCGACGCGGTCCAGATGCGGGAGGTGGCGGAGCTGTCCGGGGTGGCGCTCGGCACGCTGTACCGCTACTTCCCGTCCAAGGTGCACCTGCTCGTCGCCTGCATGGGGGACCAGCTCCAGCGGATGCACGCCGCGCTGCACACGCATCCGCCCACCGGGCCGGAACCGGCCGAGCGGGTGGCGGAGACGCTGATGCGCGCCTTCCGCGCCATGCAGCGCGAGCCGCGGCTGGCCGAGGCCATGGTCCGTGCGCTGACCTTCGCCGACCGGTCGGCCGGCGCCGAGGTGGAGGGGGTCTTCCGGCTCACCACGGCCGTCATCCTGGACGCGGTGGCCCTGGACGGCGCGCCCACCCCCGCGCAGCTCTCGGCGGTCCGGGTGGTCGAGCACACCTGGCACTCGGCACTGATCACCTGGCTGTCCGGGCGGGCGACGATCGCCCGGGTGGAGGCGGACGTCAGGACCGCCTGCCGGCTGATCGACCTCACCTCACCCGGCCGGGCCCCGGCCGACCCGGGTGCCGACCGGGGCTGACCGACGCCCACCGGTAAGGCGTGCCGACGGGAAACACGGACCCGGGTCCCGGCGCCCGCCCGCGTACGGCAGCATGAGCACCATGACACCCGAGCCGAGCACCCTCGCCGCCTTCGAGAGCGCGAAGGGCTTCATGCCGCAGGACGAGGGGCTCGCCCTGCACGCGGCGGCCGCGGGCGCCGCCGGGCTGGGCCTCCCGCTGCTGGAGATCGGCACCTACTGCGGACGATCCACCCTGCTGCTTGCCGACGCCGCCCGCGCGAAGGGCGTGACGGTGGTGACGGTGGACCACCACCGCGGCAGCGAGGAGCAGCAACCGGGCTGGGAGTACCACGACCCGTCCCTCGTCGACCCCGAGGTCGGCCGGACGGACACCCTGCCCGCCTTCCGGCGGACGCTGGCGGCCGCCGGTCTGGAGGAGCACGTCATCGCCGTCGTCGGCCGTTCCCCGCAGGCCGCGGCCTTGTGGCAGGGCGAGTTCGGGCTCGTTTTCATCGACGGCGGCCACACCGACGAGCACGCCGCCGCGGACTACGAGGGCTGGGTCCCCCGCCTCGCGACCGGGGGGCTGCTGGTGATCCACGACGTCTTCCCCGACCCCGCGGACGGTGGCCGGGCCCCCTATCGGATCCACCAGCGGGCCCTGGCCTCCGGCGCGTTCGCCGAGGAGCCGGCGACCCGGTCGCTGCGGGTGCTGCGGCGGATCGGGCAGGGAAGCTGACGTGGCGTCGGGCACTCCCATGTCCGCCGGCCGGTGGACCTTCCTGGTCGCCGCGGCGCTGCTGCCGCTGGCCCTCCTGGGTGTCCTGCTGTGGCTGGCCGCCCGCGGCGGCGAGGGCTCCTCCGCCGACGGCCCGACCACACCGGCGCCCGGCGCGCGCGAGCCGGCGGACGGGCCGGAGCAGGGCCCGGGCCGAGCGAAGGGCCGCACCGCCGACCCGTCCGAGGACGGCGAGGGGCAGGACGGCGACGGAGGCGACGGGGGGCCGCTCGCCGGACGGGTCGTCGTCCTGGATCCGGGCCACAACCCCGGCAACCGCGACCACACCGCGGAGATCGCCCGTCAGGTGGACATCGGGACCGGCCGCAAGGAGTGCGACACCACCGGCACCGCGAGCGACGACGGGTACCCGGAGGCGGAGTTCACCCTGGACCTGGCCGAGCGCACCGAGAAGGTGCTCACCGCGCTCGGTGCCACCGTCGAACTCACCCACCGCGGCGAACGGCCGTTCGGGCCGTGCATCGACGAGCGCGCCCGCGCCGGCAACGAGGCGGAGGCCGACGCCGTCGTCTCCCTGCACGCGGACGGCTCCGGCAGCGGCAACACCGGCTTCCACGTGATCCTCCCCGCCGCCGTGGACGCCGGGGAGGCGGACACCTCGGCCGTCGTCGAGGGCTCGCGGCGCCTCGGCGAGCACCTCGCCGAGGGATTCGCCGACCGCACCGGCTTCGAACCCGCCGACTACCTCGGCCCGGAGACGGCCGCGTCGGGCCTGGTGGTGCGCGGCGACCTCGGCGGACTGAACCTTTCCCGAGTGCCGAAGGTCTTCCTGGAGTGCGGGAACATGCGCAACTCCGGCGAGGCCGCCGCGTTCGCCGACCCCGAGTGGCGGGCCGGGGCGGCCGAGGGGGTCGCCGACGGGATCGCGGACTTCCTCGCGGCTGAGGACGGCACCTGACGCCCTGTGGGGGCGCCCCGCCCGCGCCGGGGTTCGTCCCGCCGGGGCGGACGTTGTCCGTACGATGGTGTCGCCCCTGTGCTGACCGGCCCATGACGACGAGATCGACTAAGGATCTGATGTGAACAACCGCTCGCTCACTCGAGGCGACGCAGTGGTGATCGGAGCAGCGGTTCTGCTGTTCATCGCCTCATTCCTCGACTTCTACACGGCCAGTTCGGAGTTCGGCGGTTCCGACGGCCGCAACGGATGGTCGAACTTCTGGTGGCCGGTCATGCCGTCCGTCTTCCTGGCCGGGTTCTTCGCCGCCGGTCTCATCGCGGGGTCGCGATTCCTGCCGCAGGAGCGGAAGGTCCTGGGGCTCAAGCTCGACCAGTGGGGCCTCGCGCTCAGCGTGTTCGCCCTCTGGACCGCCTTCTGGACCCTGCTCAGCAGTACCGGGGACGCCAAGGCCGCCTTCGACGTCGGCGCCGGCCAGATCATGGCCTTCATCGCGGTGCTGATCCTGGCCGGCGGCGCGATCGCCACCCCGTTGCTGCCGCCGCTGCGGGCCCCGCTGCTCCCCGCCGGTCCGCGACCGGGCGCGCGGCAGCCCCACGGCGCCGGTCCGCAGCCGGGTTACGGCTACCCCGGTGGTCCGCAGCCCGGCCAGCCGCAGCCCGGCTACGGGTACCCCGGCGCGGCGCAGCCCGGCTACCCGCAGCAGGGCGGCCAGGCCGCTCCGCAGCAGTCCTACGGCGGGGGGCAGCAGCCCCAGCCCCAGCAGCAGCCGGCCGCCGCCGACCCGAACTTCCAGCCGTTCTGGTTCGCCGTGCCGGTAGCCCGTCCGCTGTTCGGCGAGGACGGCGCGCCCACCCCGGTCGCCGAGCTCGCACCGGGCACCTGGTACCTCGCAGTCGAGCAGCGCGGCCCGGCGCTGATCGCCCAGACCCAGGACGGCCGGCGGGGGGTCCTCCAGGACACCTCCGGCATCCAGCGGGGCTGACCCCCGGATTCGCCCCCGCACCCCCGCACCCCCGCACGCCCCCGTCGCCCCTTGTGGCGGCGGGGGCGTGCGTCTGCGCCCGGCAAAGGCCGTGGCCGCACACGGGCCCCGGGACAGCCGGTGCCCGCGGAGTACCGGGCGGGGCACCGGTGCGACCATGACCGCATGGCACCACGCACCTCCGGCACCGACCACCGGCATCCCTCGGCCACGGCTCCCGCAGCGCCGCCGCGTGCCTGGGTGGCGGCGCTCGTCGCCTGCGCGGGGCAGTTCCTCGTCGTGCTGGACGTCTCCGTGGTCAACGTCGCGCTGCCCTCGATGCGGACCGACCTCGGGCTCAGCGAACTGGGCCTCCAGTGGGTCGTGAACGCCTACACCCTCACCTTCGCCGGATTCATGCTGCTGGGCGGCCGGGCGGCGGACCTCTTCGGGCACAAGCGGATATTCCTGCTCGGTCTGGCGCTGTTCACCGCGGCCAGCCTGGCGGGAGGGCTGGCCCAGGAACCCTGGCAACTGCTCGCCGCCCGCGCCGTCCAGGGCACCGGGGCCGCGGTGCTCGCCCCCGCCACCCTGACCATCCTCACCAGCGCCTTCCCGGCCGGGCCCGCCCGCACCAGGGCGATCGGCACCTGGACGGCGGTGGGCGCCGGCGGCGGCGCGGCGGGCGGACTCGTCGGCGGCCTGCTCACCGACATGCTGTCCTGGCGCTGGGTGCTGCTGATCAACGTGCCCGTCGGCGTACTCGTCCTGCTGGCCGCCGCCGTGTGGACGATCGGCGGCCGCCCGCGCACCGGCCGCCGCCTGGACGCCCCCGGTGCCGTGCTCGTCACCACCGGGCTCGGGGTGGTCGCCTTCGGCATCGTGCGGACCGAGTCCCTGGGCTGGACGGCGCCGGGTGCGCTCGGGCCGCTCGGCGGGGGGCTGCTGCTGCTCGCCCTCTTCGTGCTCGTGGAGTCCCGGACGGCCGCGCCCCTGATGCCCCCGGCGGTGTTCCGCTCCCGCGCCGTCTCCGCGGCGAACGCCGCCATGTTCGTCAACGGCGCCGCGATGTTCTGCATGTGGTACTTCATGTCGCTCTACATGCAGAACGTCCTGGACTACACCCCGCTCCAGGCCGGACTCGGGTTCGTGCCGCAGTCGCTCAGCATCGTGGCCGGATCCAAGCTCGCCCCACGGCTCATCCCGGGGCTGGGCGCCCGGAACCTCGCGGTCCTGGGCTCGGTGGTCGCCGGGACCGGCTACCTGTGGCAGAGCACCATGCAGGCCGACGGCAGCTACCTCGGCAACGTGCTCGGTCCCGGCCTGCTGATGGCGCTCGGCGCCGGCCTGGCGGCCACCCCGCTGGCCACCGTGGCCGTCTCCGGTGCGGCGCCCGGCGACACCGGCCTGGTCTCCGGCCTGATCAACACCGCCCGCACCATGGGCGGCGCACTGGGACTGGCGGCGCTGTCCACCCTGGCGGCGGGACGGATCGCCGGCGGCACCTCCCCGGAGGACCTCACCGCCGGCTACGCCCTGGCGTTCCGGGCGGGCGCGGTGATCCTGCTGGGCGCCGTCCTGCTGATGCTCGCCGCGCTTCCGGGCGCACCGCACACGGAGGAGACCGCTGATGACTGACCTGCCGGCAACGGGACGCCGTGTACTGATCACCGGCGCAGCCCGCGGCCTGGGCCGGGTGCTCGCGGAGGAGTTCGCCGCGTCGGGGGACCGGGTGGCGGTGCACTACGGCACCCGGCGGGCCGAGGCCGAGGAGGCCGCGGCCTCGCTCCCCGGCGAGGGCCACACCGCCGTCGGCGCCGACCTGGCCGATCCCGGGAGCGCCGCCCGCATGGTGGACACCGCCGCCGACACACTCGGCGGACTGGACGTGCTCGTCAACAACGCCGCGGTCAACACCCCGCACCCGCCGGTGACCACCGGGTTCGACGCGTGGGTCGCCGCCTGGCAGCAGCACACGGCGGTCAACCTCCTCGGTACCGCGCACGTCAGCCGGCAGGCGGCCCACCGCATGATCGACCAGTGTCGCGGCGGCCGTATCGTCAACATCGGCTCCCGGGGCGCCCTACGCGGCGAACCGGAGCACCCGGCCTACGGCGCGACCAAGGCGGCCGTGCACGCGCTGGGCCAGTCGCTGGCGGTGGCGCTCGCCCCGCACGGTATCGCGGTGGCCACGGTCGCTCCCGGGTTCTTCGCCACCGAGCGGGTCGCGCCCCGGCTGGCCGGCGCCGAGGGGGCGGCGATCCGCGCGCAGAGTCCGTTCGGCCGTGTCGCCGAGGCCGCCGAGATCGCCGCCGCGGTGCTGTGGCTTGCCTCTCCGGCGGCGCAGTGGGCCTCCGGCACGGTCCTCGACCTCAACGGCGCCTCGTACCTGCGCCCCTGAGACGCTCCCGCACCCCGCCGGGCCCTCCTCCGCCGCTGGGAGCCCGGCTCCGGTGGCTGAGAAGCCCGGGCGTCTCGGCCGCCGGGGTGTTCCGGCCGCCGCTCGTCCCCCGGCCGCCGGTCGCCTCAGCCGCCGGGGACGAGCGGCGCACCGGGTGCGAGCGGGGCCTCCTGGAGCGGGACGGGTCGCCAGGGATCGGGCGGGTCGTCCTGCTCGCGTGGCGGGTCTCCGGGGCGGTCCCCGATGTGGCCGCCGTCGTCCGCGTCGCGCGCCGGTGCTCCCGCGGGCGCGCCGCCCTCCGTCCGGTTCACCGGCGCCGCGGCGGCGGCCGGGGCGGCACCGGCACCGGCTGCCGGGTCGGGGGCCGACGTCGGGGCGGGGCCCGCGGCCGGTGGGCCGCCGACGCCGGGCGGGACCGGGTCGAGCCCCGCATCGGCCGGTGGCGTGTGGCCGGACACCGCGGGCGGGGCCGGGGCGAGGTCCTGGAGCCGGGGCGGCGAGAAACGGGCCATCCCGCACCGGTCGGCCGGACCGGAGCACGGCAGCCGCAACTCGCCCTCCGCCGTCACCAGCCCGACACCGGGAAGCCAGCCCGCGGGCGCGGAGAGATGCAGCAGCTCCCGCTGGGCGGGACGCCAGACGGCGGCCCAGGTGCCGTTCGGACCGTCGACCCGGAACGCCACCAGGCACCCCTCCGGGGTGAGCATCTGCGCGGGCTGCACGGCGAACGGGGTGAGTTCCACACCGGCCGGGTGCAGTACCGAGGGGAAGTGCACCGGGCGGCTGCTGCCGAGCACCCCCCAGCCGGTGCGCTGCTCGCCGGGCGCGTCCGAGCGCACCAGGATCAGACCGCTGTCCGGATCGGCGAGCAGCAGGCGGTCCTCGCTGTCCTCGGTGAGCTGGAGCAGCGGCGAGACCTCGCCGCCCCGGCCCAGGTCGACCACGACCGTCTTGGTCGGCCCGTCCGGCTGCCGGCGGTCGAGCGCCAGGAGCCGGCCCTCGCGGTCCAGCCAGGCACCGCCGGAGCAGTGCCCGGTCACCTCGGCCACTGGTTCGGGACCGCGGGCCCCGCCGGCCACCCGCCACACGGTGCTGCGCTCAGGGCCGGTGGCGAGTGCAAAACCGGACCGCCCGTCCGGGGCGGGTGGCAGCAGGGTCAGGCACGCGCTCTCCACTGTTCCGAGCGGACACTCACCGGTCCTCGGGCCGCTCGGGTAGAGCAGGGAGAGCCGGTGCAGCCGGTCGGCCCGCCGGACGATCAGCACCCGGCCGTCGGCCAGCGGCAGCAGTTGGCTGTCCGGCTCCTCGGGCTGGTTCCCCGGCAGGGCGACGGTGTAGGGCTCGGGACCGGCCAGCGTCCAGCGCTCCGGATACCAGCGATCGTCGCCGGCCGGTGCGGTGAGCCGGGCGGCGTATCCGCCGTCGGCCGAGACCGTGCACCGCTCGCTGCCCGCTCTCCCGCCGCTCCGGCTGGGCGTCTCCGTGGCACAGATCGTCATTGCGCCGATCACCTCCGGGGGCGACGCTAGTTTTCGCACGTGCACCCGAACACCGTGTCGGCCTCGTGTTCACCCGTAAGGATGGCGCCGTCCGGGTTCCTCGGGTCCGGTCCCCCGGGCTGTGCAGGGAAACGTTCACTCGTGCACACATTCGAGCGGGTCGACGCGGTGGCGGGGCCCGCCGGGGCCCGTTCCGCGCCGCCGGTGCGAGGCCCTGTGGTACGGCCGGTCGGCCGGTGGCCCGCGGCAGGTAGCCTTTCCCCGTGCCCGCACTCTCCGCAGTCATCGACGCTCTCGACTCCCTCTGGCCCCCGGACCGGGCCGAGCAGTGGGACGCCGTGGGGACGGTGTGCGGCGACCCGGCAGCCCCGGTCGAGCGCGTACTGATCGCGGTCGACCCGGTGCAGGAGGTCGTCGACGAAGCCGTCACGCTCGGCGCCGGGATGCTGCTCACCCACCACCCGCTCTACCTGCGCGGAACCACCACCGTCGCCGCGAGCACCTCCAAGGGGCGCGCGGTGCACACCCTGATCCGCAACGGCATCGCCCTGCACGTCGCGCACACCAACGCCGACCGTGCCGACCCCGGTGTCTCCGACGCCCTCGCCGGAGCGCTCGGTCTGCGGGTCACCGGTCCGCTGGTGCCGGACCCGGACGACCCGCGGGGCCGCCGTGGGCTCGGCCGGATCTGCGTCCTGGACGAGCCGCTCCCGCTGGCCGACTTCGCGCGGCTCGCCGCCGAGCGGCTGCCGGCCACCGCTCAGGGGGTCCGCGCCGCGGGTGACCCCGCGCAGCCGATCCGGACCGTCGCGGTCTGCGGCGGTTCCGGCGACGGCCTCTTCGCGCAGGTCCGCGCCGCCGGTGCCGACGCCTACGTTACCGCGGACCTGCGCCACCACCCCGTCTCCGAAGCGCGCGAGCAGTCCCCGCTCGCGCTGGTCGACGCCGCGCACTGGGCCACCGAGTGGCCCTGGTGCGAGCAGGCGGCCGCCCAGCTCGACGCGCTCTCCGAGCGGCACGGCTGGGGACTGCGCACCCATGTGTCCCGCGCCGTCACCGATCCCTGGACCGCCCACGCGGCCTCCGCCCCGCCGGCGGGCACGCGGCCCGGGCACCGTCCGCAGCACGAGGAATCCTCCTCTCAAGACCCCTCAGGAGCCCCCAACTGAACGCAGAGCCCGCCGACCAGATCCGTCTCCTCGACGTCCAGTCCCTGGACGTCCGGCTCTCGCAACTCGCGCACAAGCGCCGGAGCCTGCCGGAGCACGCCGAGATCCAGACGCTGGAGGGCGATCTCAGCCAGCTCCGCGACCTGCTGGTCGCCGCCCGGACCGAGGAGAGCGACACCGCCCGGGAGCAGACCAAGGCGGAGCAGGACGTGGACAAGGTCCGGCAGCGCTCCGTCCGGGACCAGGAGCGTCTCGACTCCGGTGCGGTCACCAGCCCGAAGGACCTGGAGAGCCTGCAGAGCGAGATCGCCTCGCTCGCCCGCCGGCAGGGCGCCCTGGAGGACGTCGTCCTGGAGGTCATGGAGCGGAACGAGGCCGCCGCTGCCCGGGTCGCCGAACTCACCGAGCGCGTCGCTTCGGTGGAGACCAGGGCGCAGGAGGCGACCGCCCGCAGGGACGCCGCCGTCGGGGAGCTCGACGGTGAGGCCGAGGCCGTGGAGAAGGAGCGCGCTGCCGTGGCCGCCGCCGTGCCCGCCGATCTGCTCAAGCTGTACGACAAGCTGCGCGCGCAGCAGGGCGGCGTCGGCGCGGCGAAGCTCTTCCAGCGCCGCTGCGAGGGCTGTCGGCTGGAGCTGAACATCACCGAGGTCAACGAGGTGCGCGCGGCGGCCCCGGACGAGGTGCTGCGCTGCGAGAACTGCCGCCGCATCCTGGTCCGCACCCCCGACTCGGGGCTGTGACGGCGGGGGAGGGCCTGCGGCCCACCGCCGGGGCCGACGGTGGACCCCGGGGCGCCCCGGCGCCCGCCGGGGCGGCAACGGCCCCGGCGGCCTCCCGGGACGGCGGGGCGGCTCCGGCGGCCGGCGGCGCCGGCTGGTCCGCCGACCTCGGCACCCCGACCACGCTGCTCCTGCTGCGCCACGGGGAGACGGCGCTCACCCCGCTCAAGCGCTTCTCCGGAAGCGGCGGCACGGACCCGGAACTCTCCGCCACCGGCCGCCGCCAGGCGCGCGCGGTCGCCGAGGTGCTCGCCGCCCGGGGGACCGTCCAGGAGATCGTCAGCTCGCCGCTCCGCCGCTGCCGCCGGACGGCCGAGGAGGTCGCCGGACGCCTCGGCCTGGAGGTGCGGGTCGACGAGGGCCTCCGGGAGACCGACTTCGGCGTCTGGGAGGGCCTGACCTTCGCGGAGGTCGGCGAGCGCTACCCGGACGACCTGGCCGCCTGGCTCGACTCCCCGGACGCGGCCCCGACCGGCGGCGAGTCCTTCGCCGAGGTCGCCCAGCGGGTCGCGCGCTCCCGGGACGCCGTGCTGGCCGCTCACCGCTCCCGCACGGTCCTGCTGGTCACCCACGTGTCGCCGATCAAGACGCTGGTCCGGCTCGCCCTCGGGGCTCCGCCGGAGTCGCTGTTCCGGATGGAGCTGTCCGCCGCCTCGCTCTCCGCGGTGGCCTGCTACGGGGACGGCAACGCCTCGGTGCGCCTCCTCAACGACACCGGGCACCTGTCCGCGCCCTGACCGAACACGACCCGCCGCGCCCGCCGCGCCCGTCCGCCCGTCCGCTCTCTGGCCCGCGTGCCCCACGCCCGGCTACGGCCTGCTGCGGGGTGCCCCTCCGGGGTGCGCTGGGCAGGCGCCCCCTCGCCATCCGCTCTTTGGGAACTGCTCGCGCAGGGCGGAGAACGACTCCGCCTGCCACGGGCGATCCGCCCGGCGTACGCACGCACGGAGACGCACTTCTCACGCCGGTGCCCTGTCCGGCGCCCCGGAGCGGCCGCCGAGGGCAGCCGCCTCCGCGGCCAGTCGCTGGACGCGCGGCCAGTCGCGGGCGGCCACCGCGTCCGCGGGGACCATCCAGCTCCCGCCCACGCAGCCGACGTTGGGTAGCGCCAGGTACTCCGTCGCGGACCGGGCGGTGATGCCCCCGGTGGGGCAGAACCTGAGCTGCGGAAGCGGCCCGGCCAGCGCACGCAGGCAGCGGGCGCCCCCGGCGGCCTCGGCGGGGAAGAACTTCAGCTCCCGCACCTCGTGCTCCAGCAGAGCCAGCGCCTCCGAGGCGGTCGCTACCCCCGGCAGGAACGGCAACCCGGTCTGCCGCATCGCGTCGAGCAGCCGCTCCGTGCAGCCGGGGCTCACCAGGAACCGGGCGCCCGCCGCCGCGACCTCGCCCGCCTGGGCGGGCGTGAGCACGGTTCCGGCGCCCACCACCGCCTGCGGCACCTCCGCCGCCACGGCCCGGATCGCCGCGATGGCGGCCGGTGTCCGCAGCGTCACCTCGATAGCCGGGAGGCCGCCCGCCACCAGCGCCCGGGCGAGCGGCACGGCGGTCTCCGCGTCCTCCACCACGACCACCGGGATCACCGGTGCGAGATCCAGCAGACCGCCGGGCTCCTGCGGTCCGGGCGATGCCGTTCCGTGCGGCGGGACGGTGGCACCCGGTGGAACGGCGGTGCCGGGCGGGAGGGTGGTACCTGTCGAGTCTGCGGCGGCGTTCATGGCCGCCATACTGCCCGAGGCCGCGCACTCTGTGAAATGCCCGTTGCGCACCACGCAACGACCCTCCGGTGTGCGCCGGATTCAGTGCACCTCGGTGACGAGGACGTCCAGTTGCCAGGGACGGCCGTCCTTCGCCGGAGGGGTGCACTCCACCCGGTGGCCCAGCTCGGCGAGGGTGCGGGACAGCTCCTGCGGGGTGGCCGGGTCGGCGTCCGCCTCCAGCAGCGAGCGCACCAGGCGCCCCTTCGTCGCCTTGTTGAAGTGGCTGACCACCGAGCGCTGTTCCACTCCGTCCACCTGCTTGACCTGCCACACCTGGACGGTCGCGGTCCGGTCGGCGAGTTCACCCTTCGGCTTCCACATCGCCGCGTAGGCCGAGGACCGCAGGTCCAGCACCAGCCCGTCACCCGCTGCCGCGGGCAGCGCCTCGGCCATCGCGCTCCGCCAGAAGGCGCCGAGTCCGCCCAGCCCCGGGAGCTTCACCCCCGCCGCGCAGCGGTACGGAGCGATCCGGTCGGCCACCCCCACGGCGCCCCACAGTCCGGAGAAGATCAGCAGGCGTGACCGGGCGCGCTCCCGTGCCGCCGGGGACAGGGTCGCCAGGTCCAGCGCGTCGTACAGCACACCGGTGTACAACTCGCCCGCGGGCAGGGCCGGAGCGTCGCGCAGTGCGGCGTTCCGCGCCACCTCGCCACGCAGGCCCGGGCTCAGTCCGAGCACGGCACGCGCCTTCTCCACCTGGTTCGCGTCGCCCTCGCACAGGTCCACCAACCCGCTCAGTACCCGGCGGCGGGGCGGGGCCAGCTCCGGCAGCGACAGCGCGTCCGGGTCCGCGGCCGGTCCCGATCCGCCGATCGCCTTGCCCTCGGACGGCGGCAGCAGCACCAGCACGACATCTCTCCTTCGCAGCGTTCCCACGGAGTCCGCCGCACCGCGCGGCGTCCGCCGGCCGCGTCACCGCGGCGTCCCGAAGCCTACGACCCAGAGCGCGCCCCTCCGTGCCCGCGACCCTGCGCCTCACTGCCCGGGGCCGGGCACGCGGCGGCTGTCCAGCGCGGTCGGCGCGGGTGCGCGCGCCGCGTAGACTGGTGGCGGCAGACGAGTCGTGCGGGCGGCCGCGTCGGGGGCACCGCGCCCCCGCCGAGGAACGTCCGGACTCCGCAGAGCAGGGTGGTAGGTAACGCCTACCTGGGGCGACCCACGGGAAAGTGCCACAGAAAGCAGACCGCCGGGGCCGCGAGGCTCCCGGTAAGGGTGAAACGGTGGTGTAAGAGACCACCAGCGCCCGGGGTGACCCGGGCGGCTCGGTAAACCCCACCCGGAGCAAGGCCAGGAGGCGCCGTCCCCGGACGACGCTGCGTGGATGTCCGAGGGCTGCTCGCCCGAGTTCACGGGTAGGCCGCACGAGGTCGGTGGCGACACCGGTCCCAGATGGATGGCCGCCTCCCGCCGGGCCGCGAGGCCCGGCGGAGACAGAATCCGGCGTACAGCACGGCTCGTCTGCCGCCCTCCCTGCCTCTCAGCGGTTCAACGGCCGGTGCTCCGCCGGGGTGCGGTGAACGGTGCCCCCCTCGCGTACAGCGCTGGTCCGTGGGTGCCCGAGTTCGGACCGAACCCGATCACTCCGTCACGGGCAGGCACTCCGCGAGCAGGCCGACGACGTCCTGCCAGGCTCGCTGCGCGTGCCGCGGGTGGTGTCCGACGCCGGGGAGCACGGTGTGGTCGACCGGCGGGTGGTGGAAGGCATGCACGGCACCGCCGTAGACCACGAGGCGCCAGTCGACGCCCGCGCCCTGCATCTCGGCAGTGAACGCGTCCCGTTGCGCGGGTGGCATGATCGGATCTTCCGACCCGACCCCGGCCCACACCGGGCAGCGGATGCGCGCCGCCTCGCCCGGCCGGCCGGTGGCCAGTCCGTTGACGGTTCCGATCGCGCGCAGGTCAACGCCGTCGCGCCCGAGTTCCAGCGCGATCGCGCCGCCGGTACCGTAGCCGACGGCGGCGATCCGCCCGGGGTCGATCCGCGGTTCGGTGCGCAGGACATCGAGCGCCGCGTGGCCGATGCCCCGCATCCGGTCGGGGTCGGCGAGCAACGGCATGCAACGGGCCAGCATCTCCTCGGGGTCGCCCAGGTAGCGTCCGCCGTGGAGGTCGAAGGCAAGCGCCACGTACCCCAGTTCGGCGAGGGTGTCGGCCCGGCGGCGCCCGACGTCGCTGAGCCCCGGTCCCTCCGGGCCGAGCAGCACTGCGGGCCGGCGGCCGGTTCCGGCCGGAAGCGCGAGATGCCCGAGCATCGTCAGACCGTCGGCACGGTACTCGACCGTGCGCGTGGTGATCGTCGTCATGAGACGGATCGTAGCGATCGACGGGCACGCTCCGGCCGGAGTTCACCGCCGGCGGAACAGCGCGGGTGCTCTCCGGCCGTCGGGACCGTCGACCCGGCGGCGGAAGTGCGGTGGCGAGGGGCGGAGGCGACATTCCCGACCGACAGGATGCTCGCCCACGCGCTGCGCACGCAGCGGAAGTCGTTGTCCGACGGTTCCCAGCTCGCAAGGCCCGGGGCTCCTGGAGCCGTCGACCGCGCTGCCGTCCGCCAGGAGGGGCGCGCCCGGCCTCCCCGCGGTCCACCGCCTCCCCGCGGTCCACCGCCTCCACGGTCGGCCGGGCGCAGCGAACAGGGGCCGGACGGGCTCTCCGGAACCGAGTCCGGGGCGCCTTCGTAAGCAGCGCAGCGCCGGGAGCAGATCCTCCGGATCGCGATGGAGACCTTCGCCGCCCGCGGCTGCCACAGCGCCTCGCCGGCGGAGATCTCCGAACCCGCGGCACTGACCCGGGCCGGGGCCCCGCACCGCTTCCCGTCGAAGGCGGCGCTGCTCGTCGGTGTGCCGAAGCGGCGGGACCGCGCGGAGGCGGGCGGACGAACTGCCGGCGGAGGCCGCCCGGGGCGGGGACGTGGCGGCGGTGGCGGCCGCGATCGTCGTGGTGATGGACGGCCTCCGGGTCCGGTGGCTGCTGGACCCCGACGCCGTCGACATGGCCGCCGCCACCCAGCGGACCATCGGCGCCTGCTCGACGCCCTGCTCGACGGCCTGATCCGGCGGCCCCCGCCGGGCTGATCCGCGCCTTCGCGCTCCCGGCCGCGTTCCGCCCCGGCGCCCGTCCCCGACGGGCACCCGTTCGGCGGCATCCGGGGTGCGGATCCGTGCGTCTCGTGCAGGCTGGAGGCATGGACAGCAACCGCCCGCCGGAGCCGGAGTACCCGGTTGTGGTGGGGTCATTCGGCGACGGCTCCGGGTACCGACTGGTGTGGTTCCGCGGCCTCGGCTGGGAGCCGCTGGCGGGGGACGAGTTCGAGCACCGGGTACGGGAGGTCTTCCCCGACATCGACCTCGACGACCCCGAGCAGGTCCACTGGGTGGACGCGCCCGAGTCGTGGTCCGCCGCCTGGCACCCGACGGAGGAGTGACCCCGGCTCCTCGCGGCCCTCACGCCCGGCTCCCACAGCGCAGGCCCGCGTGTTCGGGCCCCACGGTCCGAGCTCCGCAGCCCGGGGCCGTGTGTCCGGCCCCCGCAGCCCCGGCCCCTGTCCCCGGGCCCCACAGGCCGGGTCCGTGCGTCGGTCCCCGGCCGGCACCGTCCTCCGGCTGCGTGCGGCATGCTGCTGCGGCCCCGGCCGGGGAGGCCGTCCGGCAGCGTCGCCGCCGTCCCGGACTCAGCCGATCCGGAACGCGGCGCCGGAGACCGTGAGCCGGTCCTCGCCCTCCCGCATCCGGACCGTGAGCAGCGAGGGCCGCCCCAGGTCCTCGCCCTGCCGCAGCAGGAGGGTGCTCGTGTCCGGGGCCAGGCCCAGCGCGCGCAGGTAGCCGCCGAAGGCCAGCGCCGCGGCGCCGGTGGCCGGGTCCTCCACGACCCCGCCGACCGGGAACGGGTTCCGGGCATGGAAGACCCGCTCGCCGTGCGGTCCCGGAGCCGGATCGGCGTGGACCAGCTGGAGCGTGGTCAGGTCGGTGCGCCGCATCAGTGCCGCGAGCCGCTCGAAGTCGTAGTCCAGCGCGGCCAGCCGCTGGCGGCCGGCCGCGGCGAGCACCAGGTGGCGCGCGCCGGCGAAGGCGATTCGGGGCGGGAAGCCGGGGTCCAGCTCGTCCGGCGTCCAGCCGAGCGCGTCCAGTGCCTCCGTCAGATCCCCGTCCTCCACGGGGTCGACCCGGGGCGGCACCCCGGTCAGGGTGGCGTGCAGATCGGGTCCGACGGTCACCGGCACCTCGCCGACCGGGGTGGCGAAGCGGAACGTGCCGGGGCCGGAGCGTTCGGCGAGGGCGACGGCGGCGGCGACCGTGGCGTGCCCGCAGAACGGGACCTCGGCCAGCGGGCTGAAGTACCGCGCCCGGAAGGCCCGGCCGGGTCCGTCCGCCCCTGCGGAGCCCTGAGTCGCTGCGGCCCCGTGGGCCCTTGCGGAGCCGTCCGCCGCGGCCGGCTCGTGGGCCGGTGCGCCGGGGCCGGGCGGTGCGCCGGGCGGCGGGGTGAGGAAGACGGTCTCCGAGTGGCCCACCTCGGCGGCGACCGCCTGCATGACCGCCTCCTCGGGGGCGGTCGCGCAGAGTGCCACCCCGGCGGGATTGCCGCCCTCGGGGACGCTGGTGAACGCCGCGTAGTGCAGGACCTCGATGCCGTGATGAGCCGTCATGCCGTCCGCAACCGGGACCCCTGCCACGGTATTCCGCCACCTCCCCCGGGGCTCGGCGGCCTCCCGCGACCCCGGAGTGCCGCCCATACCACCGGCCCCGACCGTCCCGCGGACGGGAGCGGCGGGGACGCCCCGGCCGGGCGGGAGCGGATCCGCCAGGTGCAGCAGGGCGGGGGCCCGATCCCGAGCCCCTCGGTGGGGACCGCTCCGACACTCCCGACCGCCTGCCCGGTTCCCGTCCGCGGCCGTGCTGTCATGGCGCTCGCCGTGTCCGCCAACGGCGTCGGGCCCGTCTCCGCCTCCGGTGCCGGGCCCCTGTCCGCCACCGATCCGTCCGCAGGTGATGCCGTGCCGCTCGTTGAGGGAGCGTGAAGGGCGCGGGCCCCGGGTGCCTGGTCGTCGCGGTCGAGGGGCGTGCGCCACGAGACCGCCATCTCCATGACGCGTACGCGCCAACAGGCCGCCGCTCGCGGCCGCTGCACTCGTCGGTATGACGCACACCGGGAGCGCAGAGACCGAACTCCGTGCGGCCGCGAAGCACTTGGGCCGCCGTCGACTGCTGACCGGCGGCGCGGCCGCGGTCGCACTCGCCTTCGCCACCAACCTGCCCACCACCGCCCAGGCGGCCTCCACCCTGGATCCCGTGCACTTCACGGAGGACCCCTTCACTCTGGGCGTCGCCTCGGGTGATCCGCTGCCCGACTCCGTGGTGCTGTGGACGCGGCTCGCCCCGCGCCCCTTCGAGCCCGACGGCGGACTGCCACCCCGGCCCGTGCCAGTGAGCTGGGAACTCGCCCGTGACGAGGGCTTCCGCCGGATCGTCGACCGCGGCACCGCGGTCGCCCACCCCGAGTTCCACCACACCGTGCACGTCGAGCCGCGCGGTCTGCGGCCGGGAACCGACTACTACTACCGCTTCCGGACCGGAGGCCGCGTCAGCCCGGCCGGTCGCACCCGCACCGCTCCCGCCGCGGGAGCCGCCGTCGACGCGCTGCGCTTCGGCGTCGCCTCCTGCCAGCGCTACGACCAGGGCTACTGGACGGCCTACCGGCACCTGGCCGCCGAGCCGGACCTCGACGCGGTGCTGCACCTGGGGGACTACCTCTACGAGTATCCGGTCGACTCCGCCGGCGGCGCCCGGAGATACACCGACCGGGTGCTGCCGGACATCTTCGACCGGGAGACCGTCACCCTCGACGACTACCGGCTCCGGTACGCCCTGTACAAGACCGACCCCGACCTCCGGGCCGCGCACGCCGCCCACCCCTGGATCGTCACCTGGGACGACCACGAGACGGAGAACAACTACGCCGACGGCACCCCGGAGAACGGGGTGCCGCCCGAGGAGTTCCTGATCCGCCGGGCCGCCGCCTACCGCGCGTACTGGGAGAACATGCCGCTGCGCCGTCCGCAGCAACCTCGCGGCGCGGACCTGCACCTGTACCGGCGGCTGCACTACGGCCGGCTCGCCCAGCTCGACGTGCTCGACACCCGGCAGTACCGCGACGACCAGGCGAACGGCGACGGCTGGCAACTGCCCACCCCGGACTCGGAGGACCCCGGTCGCAGCATGACCGGCGCCGAGCAGGAGAGCTGGCTGCTGGACGGCTGGCAGCGCTCGGAGGCGGTGTGGAACCTGGTGCCGCAGCAGGTGGTCCTCGCCCGGCGGCGGAACCGGGTCGAGGGGCCCTGGCCGGTGTCGATGGACGCCTGGGACGGCTACCCGGCCGCCCGGGAGCGGCTGCTGGCGGGGGCCGACGCCGCGGGCGTCGCCAACCTCGTGGTGCTCACCGGCGACGTCCACGTCCACTACGGGTTCGACCTGCCGCGGGACTTCGACGCCCCGGACGGACGGATCGCCGGTGTGGAACTCGTCACCACCGCGATCTCCAGCGGGGGCGACGGTGCCGAGCGTCCGGCCAACTGGCAGGCGCTGATGGACGCCAACGCACACCTGCGCTTCTACGACGGCCGGCGGGGATACCTGCTGCTCACGCTGGACGAGGAGCGCCTGCGCGCCGACTACCGCACGGTCTCCGCGGTCACCGTGCCCGATGCGCCGATCGCCACCGCCGCCTCGTTCGTCTCCCTGGCGGGCGACCCCGGACTGCGTCCGGTGCCCCGGGTGTGACCGACGATCCCGCTTCATCGGTGGGCCGGGGCCGCGGCACCTGGGAGAATGTGCCGGAAGTCAACAATCTCCTGGAGAGGTGCATGACCGACCCCGGCTCGTCCACCCCGGCCGCCGCACCGGTGCCCGTCCGTTCGTCCTCCCCGGCTGCCGAAAAGGCGTCCGTCCCCCACCCCGCGACCTCCCCGGACGGCGCCGCCGCCCGGCCGGCCGCCAAGACTCCGGCGACCGCACCGCTCACCGACCGGCAGCGCGCCGGGCTGCTGCTCACGCTCATCCTCGGCAGCCTGACCGCGCTGCCGGCCCTGTCGATGGACATGTACTTGCCCGCGCTGCCCGAGGTCGGGGGCGCGCTGAGCAGTTCCGCCGCACAGGTGCAGCTCACTCTGACCACCTGCCTGCTCGGTCTGGCACTCGGACAGGTGATCGTCGGGCCGATGAGCGACCAGTTCGGCCGCCGCCGCCCGCTGCTCGCCGGGATGGTCTGCTACGTCCTCGCCAGCGTGGCCTGTGCGTTCGCCCCCACCATCGGCACCCTCACCGGCTTCCGGCTGATCCAGGGCCTCGCCGGTGCCGCCGGCATCGTCATCGCCCGCGCCGTGGTCCGGGACCTGTTCGACGGCCTCGCGATGGCGCGGTTCTTCTCCACTCTGATGCTGATCTCCGGTGCCGCCCCGGTGCTCGCTCCCGTCCTCGGCGGCCAGGTGCTGCGCTTCACCGACTGGCGGGGCGTCTTCCTCATCCTCGCCGGTATCGGTCTGCTGCTCACGTTGATCACTCTGCGCCTGCTGCCGGAGACACTCGCCCCGGCCGACCGGCACCGTGGCGGCATCCCGGTGGCGCTGCGCACCATGCGCGGACTCCTCGCGGACCGGGTCTTCACCGGCTACCTGCTCGTCGGCGCGCTCACCTTCGCCGCGCTCTTCGCCTACGTGGCCGCCTCGCCCTTCGTCGTCCAGGAGATCTACGGCGCCTCGCCGCAGACCTTCAGCCTGCTGTTCATGGTCAACTCCATCGGACTGGTCGCCGTCGGACAGCTCAACGGCAAGGTGCTCGTCGGACGGGTCTCGCTCAACCGGGTCATGGCGGTGGGCCTGCTCGTCATCGCGCTGGCCGCGGTCTTCCTGCTGCTGCTCACCTCCGGGGTGTTCGGCGAGGTCGGGCTGCTCCCGGTGGCCTCCGGCCTGTTCGTCCTGATGTCCGCGATGGCGCTGGTGCTGCCCAACGCGAACTCCCTCGGGCTGATGCGCGCCTCGCGCGCGGCCGGATCGGCCTCCGCGCTGCTGGGCACCTCGCAGTTCCTCGTCGGGGCCATCGCCTCGCCGCTGGTCGGCATCGCGGGCGAACACACCGCCGTGCCGATGGCCGTCGTGCAGCTCACCACCGTGCTGCTCGGCATCGCGTGCTTCCTCGGGATGTGCCGACCGTGGCGCCTGCGGGACTGAACCCGGCTGCCGCCCGCCGGGCGGCCCTGGACACCGGCGGACTCGCTGCCCTGGTCGACGGCGTGGACGCGCTGCCCGGCCGAGGCTGGTGCGCCGGCGCGGTGGTGCTGGCCGGACGCGGCCCGCACCCCGCCGTCCGGCACGCCACCGGCCGGGCGGTGGCCTGGGACGCGGTGGGGCGGCCCGCCGCCGCACCGGTCCCGATGCGGACGGACACCCCCTTCGACCTCGCCTCGCTCACCAAGCTGTGCACCGCGATCCTCGCGGTGCAGAGCTTCGAGACCGGCACACTCGCCCCGGACCGGCCGGTGGCCGACCACCTTCCGGAGTTCTCCGCGACCGGCACGGCGGGCATCACCGTGCGCCACCTGCTCGACCACACCTCGGGGCTCCGCCCCGAACTGCCGTTCCACGACGGCCACGGCCTGGAACTGCTGTGGGCCGAGGAACCCCGCGGGACCGGCCGCCGCCGCTACTCCGACCTCAACTACCTGGTCCTCCAACATCTGCTGGAGCGCACCGCGGGCCGCCCGCTGGACGCCCTGGTCCGCGAGGGCATCACCGGCCCCCTGGGCATGACCGCCACCGGATTCGGCCCGGTCGACGGCGCCGCGGCCACCGAGGACCAGCACCGGCCGGTCGCCAAGGCGGACCGCGGCATGCTCCGCGGGGTCGTGCACGACGAGAACGCCCACGCACTCGGCGGCGTCGCGGGCCACGCCGGCCTCTTCGCCACCGGCGACGACCTGGTGCTGCTGTGCCGGGCGCTGCTCGACGGCGGCAGCCTCGGCGGCGTGCGGATCCTCCGGCCCGCGTCGGTGGACGCGCTGCTCGACGGACTGGGCTTCGCCGTCGACCAGCCCTCCTTCATGGGCGAACTGGCGGGAAGCGGCGCAGCCGGGCACACCGGGTTCACCGGCACCAGCCTGGTGGTGGACCGGGCCACCGGCACCTACCTGGTGCTGCTCGCCAACACCGTCCACCCGGTCCGCCCGGCCCACCCGGACAGCGGTCCGCGCGCCGCCGCGGCGACCCGGCTGGCCCGCGCGGTGCGCGCCGGCGGGTAGCCGCCGGGCCGGGAACGGCCGGGCCGGCAGACGGATGCGCGACGGCCGGGAGACGGCCGTTGGGACGGACGCGGACCGGCGCGGCCCCGCGGGCCCGCGGTCAGCGCACCGTCCAGACCGCCAGTTCCGTGGACGCGGTCACGGTCACCAGGCCCCGCCCGAGCAGGACCAGCCCGTCGGCCTGGAGCAGCCGCAGTGCCCGTACGACCGTCTCGCGGGACGTCCCGGCGGCGCCCGCAAGTTCCTGCTGGGTGATCCGGACCGCGAGGCCGCCCGGCGTCCGCGGCGCCTTCGACCCGTGCCGCTCCGCCAACTCGCGCAGCACCCGGGCGACCCTGACCACCGCCGGGTAGGCGCCGTGCTCGGCGCGCAACCGGTCCGAGTCCCGCAACCGCAGGACCACGCTGCGCAGAACGGCCAGGGCCAGCGTGCCGTCGGCGGCGAGCAGCCGGCGGAAGTGCGCGGCGGAGACCACGACGCCGCTTGTCCGGCCCACCGCCGTCACGGTCGCGGAGCGCGGCCGGTCGTCCACGCAGGACAGTTCGCCGAGTAGTTCCCCCGGCCCCCGGAGCGCCAGCACGCTCGTATAGCCGTTGGACGAGTCCGCGGTGACCTTGGCCAGCCCTTCCCTGACGAGGACGACGTCCGTGGGCGGCGTGCCCTGGCGCATCAGGACCTCTCCGCTCCGCCAGAGCCGGTGGCGCCCCGCGGAGTCCAGCGCGTCCAGCTGGGCGGGGGAGAACCGTACGGAACCGTCGTGGCGTTCGGCCATGGGCACCCACTCGGTCGGGCTTCCGGCGGACCCGGAATCTCCGGGCCACGGCCCCTCAGCCTAAGGGCTGTCCCGCAGTCCCCGGCGGCGTACGGCGCCACTCGCGCCACCTCGCCGCGCGCCACCACCCTCCCCGGTGCCGGTGGCGCGCGGCTTCTGCGGGCCGGACGTGCGACGCCGGCCCGCGGCTCATACGCGGTGCCCGTCGCGCTCCCGGGCCTCGGCGCGGAACGCCGCACGGCTGTGCCGGCGCCGTTGGTCGAACCACTGCTTGCCCTCGGTGGCGAGCGCGGCCAGGACGCGGAAGCCCGCCGAGACCCCGGAGGTCTCCCGTGCCAGCTCGCGCAACCGACCGGGCGACTCGGGGCTGCCCTCCATCAGCGCGTAGTCCTCCAGCGCGATGTCGAGGAACTGCTGGTTGTCCAGGACGAGTCGCAGGGTCTCCCGCGACAGCGGCGCGTCGGTGGCGTGCGGTTCCACCGGGGAACCGAACTCGCCGGGCGGCCCGGCCGCGGGGCCCCACCCTTCAGCGGACCCTCGGCTCCCGCGGGGGCCCGGATGCGCTCCCACCGTTTCCAGCATGGCGGAGCTGATGGAGTCGTAGCGGAACACCACGTCGTTGCGCCCGTGGTGCTCGCCGGTGACGAAGTCCATCAGCCAGGTGCTCGTCCACACCCCGCCCGCGGTCAGGACGAACAGCTTGACCACGTAGCCCGAGTAGCGTGCCGGCCCGCCCGGCACCCGGGCTCGGACGCAGTCGGGGGCGGCCTGGAGCACGAAGAAGCTGAAGACGATGTCGCGGTGCTCCATCTCGTGCTCGTGCAGCATCTCCTGGAGCAGATGACGCTGGTCGAGGTCCAGCCACGCCGCCATCCGTACGTCGGCGGGCCGGTGTTCCCGGAGGTACTCCGCCCAGTCGGCCTGCACCTCCCGGTCGGCCTCGTACTCGTGGGTCCGTGCCCGTACCCACTCGTCGCTCACCTCGTACCGCACCGCCTCGTGTCCCGCGAAGAACGCGAACCCCCAGAGGGGCAGCACCAGCAGTAGGAAGCCCCCGCTGTCGGACTCCAGCAGCGGGCTCAGCACGAACACGCAGTGCAGGAACATCAGCACCGTTCCGGCCACCATGACCGGACGCGACCACTTCGCCACCTTGTCCGGCCCATGAGCGCGCCAGTGCGCGGCCAGATCACGCGCCCGTCGCTGGATCAGCCAGTCCAGCCCGGCCGGTTCGCCCGCCCGCCAGTAGTGGTGGGTGAGTTCGGCGACCAGTTCCTCGCGCCACTCGCGCGAGTCCGCGGACCAGGCCGTGGCCTTCTCCAGGGAGTCCGGTGCCTGCTCGGCGCAGCGAGCGTCCACCAGGTCGGCGACCTTCTGCCGGAAGCGCTCGCGTCGGCGCTCCTGGGCGGCCAGCTTGCCCAGGAGCCCCACCCGGGCCGGGCCGGAGCCGGCGAGACGTCGGCGGAGCTGCTCCCAGCGGGCGGTCCCGGCCCCGGTTCCGGCAGCCCCGGCCCCGGCCGTCTCGGTCTCGACGCGCCGGCCGCCCTGCCAGAGGCGCATCCGGGCCGCCCGGGCCCGGCGCTTCATCGTCGGCTTGGCGGCGAAGGCCATGGCGGCCGCCCCGCAGACACCGAAGAGCAGGCCCCAGACGATCAGCGCTCCGAGGTCCGAGCCCGTGGCGGCGGTGCTGCCCTCAAAGCCGCCGGTGCCCTGGACCTGGCCGAATCCGGTCTCGGTGCCGGTGCCCGACCCGCTGCCTTCGTCGTCCCCCGTGGCGGCGGCCCGGGTGAGCGCGAGGACCATCGCCGCGATCAGTGCCAGCGCGGCCAGGCCCCACCCGGCGCGCACACTCGGCAGCCACGCCGGGCCGTGGTTCTGCTCCGGCGGCCGGGGCGGCAGCGGGTCGGCGGTGAAGAACAGCGGTACCCGTTCGAGCCGCCCGTCGCCGAGCCGGCTCTCCCTGACCTCGGCCTCCTCCGCCACGCGCCGTCCGTCGTCCTCCACACGTCCCAGCACATGGCGCAGGTGGTCCTCCAACTCCGCCCGGCGCTCCGGCGGGGCGCCGGCCATCAGCGCCTCGACGTCCACGCCGGGGCCGCGCGCGCCGGCGCCGTCGGCCGGTGCGGTGCCGTTCGGGTGCGCCGTCTGGTCCGAGGCGGCCACCGCGGCCGCCAGCAGACCCCCGGCCACCCGCATCGAGGCCCGGTAGCCCTCCGGGTCCGGCGCCGGAACGAGCGACGCCGGACCGTCGAGCAGCTCCCGCAACCGGGGCCACTCCTCGTCGGTCAGCTCCTCGGGCGCCCGCCTGTTGAGCACGGTGAGCAGCCGCAGGTAGCGGGTCTCGTCCGAGTCGTGCCCTCGCTCGGTCGCCCGGTCGAGCAATTCGCCCGCCCGTTCCCGCATCCCGGCCCGCAGACAGCGCCAGGCCGTCCGCACCAGCTCCTCGGGTCGCGCGTCGGCCGCCGCCGTGTACTGGGTGACGTTGCCGTGGACGACGCCGATGCCCCCGTGGCTGATCCCGCCGTACAGCGTGTCGATGCCCTCGGCCATGGTCAGCCCCTCCCCGCGAGCGCGCCGACGAGCGCGGTCACCGCGGTGGTCAGCCCGCCGACGTCCTCCACCAGGGCACGGAACTTCCGCAGCGCCCGCAGCAGTCGGCCGCGGCCCGCCTCGTCCTCCGGGGGACTGTTCTGCTCGGCGGCGTCCAGCTCGTCGCCCGCCTCCCGGTAGGTCTCCTCGTCGATCTGCTGTCGTCGGTGTGCCTCCGTCAGTTCCTCCCGCAGGCGGACGAGTTCCCGCTTGAGGTCGAGCTCGCCGGAGCCGGGGCCGCCGGAGTTCCAGGTCTGCCGCACCTCGCGGTGCGCGATGCCGATCGCGCCGTGGTGGAAGCCGCCGTGCACCGTGCCGATGCCGCCCTGCGCCGGTGGTGCGGGTGCCGCCGCCCCGTGCGGCGGGCTGCCCGCTCCCGCGGTCGGTCGCGCGTCCTCCGCTCGCGCGTCGGCCGGGCGGCCGGTTCCGGGGCCGGTCGCGTCGAGCCCGGGGGGCTCCACGTAGCCGGGGACCCGTATCCACAGCCTGTGGTCCGTCATCTCCTTGGCGGAGAACCTCACCGAGCGGTACGCGACGGGGTCGATGCCGGGGTAGTCGTGCCGGACGACCGCCTGGTACAGCGCGTCGGACACACCGACGGCGAGCACCCCCTTCGGAGCCGCGTCCAGGGTCCGGCGCAGGTCCGGCAGGTCCACCATCCGGAAGGCGGCGTTGAGGTCTGCTCCGACCCAGCCCCTGCCGTCCCACGCCACCTCCCCGGCGTGCAGAGCGGCGCGCAGCCGGAGGGCGCGGGCGCCCTCGCGGTGCTGCCGGGCGTGCTCGCGGAGCTCCCCCTCCAGGGCGTCCACGAAGGTGCCCAGCAGGATCGGTTTGGGCACACCTGCGGGGAGGAGCAGGAGTATCCCGTCCCCGCGGTCCTCCACGTGGGACGAGTCGATGCCCGCGGCAGTCAGTGCGCGCCGCGTGAGCTGGTACATGCGCTGGCGCAGCCAGGCCTGGTCCGGGTCGCTGCGGTGGCCGGATCCGACGATGTCCAGGATGGCGATCAGGAAGTAGCGTGGTGTGGGTCCCATGGTGCCTCTCTTCGAGCCGTTCGTCCGCCGGGGGGCACGAAGTGCGCCCGCCGCGCCGGTGTGCTTCCTGAGTACCGCTTCGGGGGAGCCTGTGCTGCGTCATATGACGCAGAGGGTCCGAGCTGACCGGCGTGCGGGCCCGAACGGGTGGGCGCGTCCCCCGTGACGTGCGCCCCCGGGGTGCGCCGTGCCTGGGGGTATTACCCGATCCGGGGCCGGGCCGGGCCGGGCCGGGTGCGTGCGGCCGCGGGCTGCCGCACGCCCGGGCGGGGAGCCACCGGCGGCTCCCTAGACTGTGCCGGTGATCGACGCTGAACTGCGGGCCGCTCTCGCCGCCCTACTCGACGGCCTGCCTCCGCGGCAGGCCACCGCCGCGGTGGACCGGCTGATCGCCGGCTACCGCGGGACGACCCGGACCAGTACGCCGGTGCTGCGGGACCGGGCCGATGCGGTGGCCTACGCGGCGTACCGGATGCCGGCCACCTTCGAGGCGGTGCGCGCGTCCCTGTCGGCCCTCGCCGGCCGTAGGCCGGACTGGACACCGGTGGTACACCTCGACCTCGGCGGCGGCACGGGCGCGGCGACCTGGGCGGTGGCCGACGTGTGGGCCCGGGCCGCGGACAGCACGGTGCTGGACTGGGCGGAGCCCGCCCTGGAGCTGGGCGCGGAACTGGTCGGCCGGGCGGACGCCGGACCGTCCGGGGTCGCCTGGCGGCGTACCCGGATCGACGCGCGCCTCGACCTGCCGGACGCCGACCTCGTCACCGTCTCGTACGTGCTGGGCGAACTGACCGCGCAGGACCGGCGGGCGGCGGTCGCCGCCGCGGCCGGCGCGGGGACGGCGGTGGTGCTGGTCGAGCCGGGCACCCCGGACGGCTACCTCCGGATCCGGGAGGCCCGCGACCAGCTGATCGCGGCCGGACTGACCGTCGTGGCCCCGTGCCCGCACAACGACACCTGCCCGATGGTCCCCGGTGCGGACTGGTGCCACTTCGCGGCGCGGGTGAGCCGCTCCTCGCTGCACCGCCAGGTCAAGGGCGGAACGCTGTCCTACGAGGACGAGAAGTACAGCTACGTCGCCGCGGTGCGCCCGCCCGCGGACGCGACCCGGGCGGACGTCGCGGCGGAGGCCGTGGCGGCGGACGCCCGGGTGGTCCGGCGCCCGCAGATCCGCAAGGGCCAGGTGCTGCTGGAGCTGTGCCGACCGGACGGCACGTTGGCGCGGGAGAGCGTCAGCAAGCGGCGCGGTCCCCGGTACCGTGCCGCCAGGAACACCGGCTGGGGTGACCCCTGGCCGTCCGCCGAGGCGGATGCGCCGGCGCGGGAGGCGTCGCCGCAGCACCCGCCTTCCGCGCCGGGGGAGTAGGAGGCGCCGGGCTGCCGACCGGCCCGGGGCCCGGCCGGTGCTGCCGCCGGGGCGGGATGCCCGCTGTCGCCCCGGACGGGGGCCGGAACACCGGTCAGCCGTTCTTCTCCCGCATCCTGCGCAGGAGTTCGCGTTTCTCCGCCATCGGGTCGAAGCCCTTTCCGGCGGGCTCGCCGTGCCTGCTCCGCCGTCCGGCCCGGTCCGGTGTCCCGTGCATCGCCGTGCGCGGGAGGGAGGAGCGGGTGCCTCCGGCCCCCAGCATGTCACCGCTCTTGCCCTTGCCCATGTGCCGCCTCCTCGGATCGCCTGCCGGATCGCCCCGGGTGTGCGCCGGTCCGCACCGCTGCCGGATCGGTGCCGTGCGGGGATATGACCAGTGTGAGGCGATACGTATCGTCTTGTCGAGACGATACGTATCGCCTCTGAATCGGTAGGTTGAGGTCATGACCCCTTCACGCACCCCGGACGCGTCCCGGCGAAGTGAGCGCTCCCGCCGGGCCATCTTCGGCGCGAGCATCGAACTGGTCGGCGAGGTCGGCTATCCGAAGCTGACGATCGAGGCGATCGCGGCCCGGGCCGGGGTCGGCAAGCAGACGATCTACCGCTGGTGGCCCTCCAAGGCGGCGGTGCTGCTGGACGCTTTCACCGCGACCACCGAGGAGGAGTACCGGGACGGCGTCCCGGACACCGGGGACCTGTCCGCCGACCTCAAGAGCGTCCTCCGTGCCACGGTCGACGAGTTCAGCGATCCGGCCTTCGAGGCCCCCTACCGTGCACTGGCAGCCGCCGGCGCCGCCGACCCGGAGCTCTCCCGCCAGTTCGTGGAGCGGCTCACCGAACCCGGGCTGGCGATCTACATCCGGCGACTCGAATCTGCTCGGGAGGCCGGGGACATCGAGGTCGGGACCGACCTGCGGGTCGCCGTCGACATGCTCCTCTCGCCGTTCTTCCAGCGGTGGCTGATGGGCTCGGGTGAACTGAGCCACCGTTTCACCGACACCCTGGTCGACCTGGTGCTCGCCGGGCTGCGGCCGCGGGTCTGAGCCGCCCGCCCCGGACGGCGGCCGAGCGCGGCCCGGTCCGCCGCGGGGCGCGAGGCGGCCGACCGGTGCGAGGCGTTCTACCACGGCTCCGGCGAGGTGTCGGTACATGTCCGGCGATACCGTCGTACGGGGAGCGACCGCTGTTCGCCGGAAGCACAGGTGTGCGACGCCGGTGCTATCACCATGCTGCGTTCGCGCGGCCCCCGGTTACCCATTCCGGGCGGAGGAGGAGCACTATGGGGGCAGTCATCCGTGCTCCGTGAACTCCGGCCGGCTACGGCGCCGGGCGTTCGTCGGTGGACGGCAGCCCACGGCTCCGGCCCGGAATGAGGCGGTAGATGGAACGCGAAGGCAGACTCTCCCACTGGCTGCGCCGCCGTGTCCGGAGCGCCGACGGCGAAGCGGCCAAGACCGCCCGCATCCGGGAAGATCTGCTCCTCTCGTCGGCGGCCGCGGGCTTCCCCCTGGCCCCGGCCGCGCACCCGGACGGCTACAGCTGCTCCTGCGAGCGCATCGGTTGCCCCACACCTGCCAGGCACCCCGTCTCGTTCGCCTGGCAGACCCAGGCGAGCATCGACCCGGAGCAGGTCGAGCGCTGGGCCCGCAACCGTCCCGACGCCAACTTCGTCACCGCCACCGGGCTCAACCACGACGTGCTCGACGTCCCCTACGACGCGGGCCGCGCGGCGCTGGAACGGCTGGAGGAAGAGGGGATCGAGGTCGGCCCGGTCGCCGTGTACGGCGAGGACCGCATGCTCTTCTTCGCCGCCACCCGGGGGACTCCGGAGGACGAGGACGAGTGGTGGCCCTGCGACCTCGACTGCCACCCCGAGACGATGGACGAGCACCCCGGGCTGCGCTGGCACTGCCGCGGCAGCTACGTCCTGGTGCCGCCTTCCCGGGTGCTGGGTGAGGGGCTGTCCGACGTCCGATGGGTCCGGGCCCCCGAACGGCCGCTGCCGGACCCGTTGACCATGCTGGAGGCGCTCACCGACGCCTGCGCCGTCCATGCGGGCGATGCCGAGCACGAGGAGCCCGCCGCCTGGCCGGTGCGCTGACCGGCGGCGCGGCGGACGTCCCCGGGGGGTGAGGAGCGCCGGACCGTCAGCGCTCCGCGGTAACGGCGGCGCGCCGTGTACGCAGCCGCCTCCCGGAGTGTGGCCAGCCCCGCCCAGCACAGTCGCCGGCGGAAGCCCGGCGCCGTTGGACGCCAGGACCCGGGAGCCGCCGCCGGCCGTGCCGGCCGGGGAGACACCGCCCGTCGGGCTGCCGGTGGGCGATCTCCCTGGCCCTCCCGCTTCCGGTGCGGGAGGTGGTGCGGCTGGGACGCGCGCGCTGGTCCGGCACGCCGGCGCAGCGCGGGGACGAGGAGGTCGTCGAGGCCGCGATGGCCGCCACCGAGTTCTCCCGGTTCGCGGAGCGCCCCTTCGCGGCGCTCTCCGGCGGGGAGCGGGCCCGGGCGGCACTCGCCCGGGTCCTGGCCCAGCGCGCGCCGCTGCTCCTCCTCGACGAGTCGACCGCGGCGCTCGACCTGCGACACCAGGAACTCGTGCTGCGGCTCTGCCGGGAGCGCGCGGCGGCCGGTGACGTCGTGGTCGTGGTCCTGCCCGACCTGGGACCGGCCGCCGCCCACGGCGACGCGGCGACGGTGTTCGACGCCGCTCTGCTGTCGGAGGTCTACCGCCAGCGCGTCGAAGTCGTACCGCATCCCCGGACGGGCGAGCGGTTGGTGGTCCCCGTCCGCCGGCCGGACCCGTGCGGGTAAGGTGCGTCCCTGCGGCAGTGGTTCACGGGGGCTCGGGGAGGGCGCGGGCATGAGGACGCGGGTACTGGCGGCGGCGGGTGCCGCGGTGCTGGTCGTCGCGCTGAGCGGCTGCGTGACGGTGCACGGGGAGAAGGCCGTCGTAACCGCCGTCTCGGAGGCCGAGGCGGCGCGCACGCTGAAGGAGTTCGTCGAGGTCGGCAACCGGGCGGACCGGGACCACGACGCGGAGCTGAGCCGCGGTGTCGAGAGAGGTGCGCTGGGCGCCGTCGACGCCGCCCGGCTGGAGGCGCACCGGGCGGTCAGCCCGGAGGGGGACCCCGACCACCGTCCCCTGGTGCTGTCCGACACCCGCTTCCACATCCCCGCGCAGGCCGGTTGGCCGAAGTTCTTCCTGGTGGACGCCGAGAGCAGCGACACCGACGAGGGGCGCCTGATGCTCGCCTTCGCCCGCGACGGCGTCGAGGAGAAGTGGAGGGCGGCCTACCTCGGCGTGCTGCCCGAGGAGGAGATACCGGAGTTCGCCACCGACGAGGAGGGGCGGGTGCAGCCGGTGGTGGGCGGGGAGGATCTGCTGCTGCCCCCCGAGGAGCTGAGCGAGTCGTACACCCGCTACCTCCAGGACGGCGAGGGCGACGACTTCGCCGAGGGAGTCCGTACGACCGAGCGCCGGGAGACGCGGGCGGAGTCCGCCAACCGGCCCGCAGCCCGCAACGAGTGGGCGGACATGCCCGCGGACCCGGAGCGGTACCCGCCGATGGGGCTGTATGCGCGGGACGGCTCGGCGCTGGTGTTCTTCGCCTCCCACCACCACACCAAGCAGACCGTGGCCGAGGGGTACCGGCCGGTGGTGCGGCCACTTGTCCGGCCGCTGCTCAAGGGCGAGGCGGAACGGACCCTGACCCAGGTCTTCCTGGCCCAGCAGGCGGTGCGGGTGCCCCCTGTGGACGCGGACGGCGACCGGGTGCGCTTCCTCGACCAGCAGAACGGCCTGATCGAGGCCCGCGGCGGCTGAGCCGCGGCCGTCCGAGTGCCCCGGTCCAGCCGCACGCGGGGCTCGCGTGCACCGGGCGGCTCAGAGGACCGAGGCGGCCGAGGCGGCTCAGGCGGTGAGCGGGAAGCTGCCCTCCAGGTCCTCGAAGACCGCGCTGTTCAGAGCGAAGGCGCGCCGGCACTCCTCGACGATCCGCTGCTGCTCCAACTCGTCCGCCGGGAGGGAGTCCAGCAGCTCGCGGTACTCCCGCTTGAAGGCCGCCGGGTTGGGAACGCCCTCGAAGACGTAGAAGCGCACGCCGTCGCCCTTGTGAGGGAAGCCCCAGGCCTTCTCGGCGGTGTCCCGGACGATCTGCCCGCCGGACAGGTCGCCGAGGTAGCGGGTGTAGTGGTGGGCGACGTACCCGCCCGGCCAGTCGCGGGCGACCTCGCCGATCCGCGCGGCGTAGGCCGCGGTGGCCGGCAGCGGTTCGAGCGCGGCGGCCCACTCCCGCCCCTCGTGCAGGTGGTCCAGGTCGTGCTCCAGCGAGGCGACGCGGAAGAGTTCGGGGCGTATGAAGGGACCGGCCACCGGGTCCGCCGCCAGCCCCGCTGCCGCCTCCTCCAGGGCCCGGTAGACGAACCACAGTTGCCCGGTGTACCGGACGTAGGCGGCCATGCCCAGGCGTGCGCCGAGGAGGTCTCCCATGAAGGTGGAACCGCGGGCGCTCGCGTGCTGCTGGTGCGAGGCGGTGCGGATGAGGGCGGAGAAGGGTGCCGGTTCGGCGGGTGCGGCCAAGGCGGGCCTCCGGGAGCCAGGAGAGCGGGAAGGCGGGAGCGTCGGGCAGCCACAGCGCGCTGACCTGACGGTGATCCTCCTGCTTAGGCTTGCCTAAGTCAACCCCTTGCCGACGCGCTGTCGGTACCCTGGTCCTGTCCCGACGGTCTGTCGGGAAAACCTCCGCGAGCCCTCCGTCCGCCGCCCCGCCGCCCCGCGCTCACGGGAGGGTGAGGATCTCCGCCCCGGACTCGGTCACCACCAGGGTGTGCTCGAACTGGGCGGTGCGCCTGCGGTCCTTGGTCACCACCGTCCAACCGTCCTCCCACATGTCCCACTCGTGGGTGCCCAGGGTCAGCATCGGCTCGATCGTGAACGTCATGCCGGGCTGCATCACCGTGGTGGCCCGCGGGTCGTCGTAGTGCGGGACGATCAGACCGGAGTGGAACGAGGTGTTGATCCCGTGGCCGGTGAAGTCGCGGACGACGCCGTAGCCGAACCGCCTGGCGTAGGACTCGATGACCCGGCCGATGATGTTGATCTGCCGTCCGGGCCGCACCGCCTTGATCGCCCGGTTCAGCGACTCCCTGGTCCGGTCGACGAGTTGCCGGGACTCCTCGTCCACCTCGCCGCACAGGTAGGTGGCGTTGTTGTCGCCGTGTACGCCGTCCAGGAAGGCGGTCACGTCCAGGTTCACGATGTCGCCGTCGCGCAGCACGGTGGAGTCCGGGATGCCGTGGCAGATCACCTCGTTGACCGAGGTGCACAGCGACTTGGGGAACTTCCGGTACCCGAGGGTGGAGGGATAGGCGCCGTGGTCGCACATGTACGCGTGCGCCACCTCGTCGAGCTTGTCGGTGGTGACACCGGGCGCGATCAGCGCGGCGGCCTCGGCCATCGCCCGTGCGGCGACCCGGCCGGCGAGCCGCATCTTCTCCACGGTCTCCGCGTCCTGCACCTCGGGGCCGGTGTACGGCGTGGGCCCCTCCTTGTCGACGTACTCGGGGCGCGGGATCGCGGTGGGCACGGGACGCCTCGGGGAGAGGGTGCCGGGAACGAGAAGAGACTGGCCAGACATGCGGGCGAGTCTAGCGGTGATGCCTCCGGCGCTGGCATCCGTTCGGTCCGTGCGGGACGATGGGCGGATGGCTCTGTTCAAGCGCAAGCCGGTCGGCGACCCGGGCGAGTGGTTCTACTGCCTCAAGCACGGAACGGTGGAGGAAGGGCCGGAGTGCCCGGCACGGGACCGCTTCGGCCCCTACTCCAGCCGCGAGGAGGCTGCCGCCGCGATGGAGACGGCGCACGCCCGCAACGCGGAGTGGCGCGACGACCCCCGCTGGCACGACGAGGACGACCGCCCCGACGGGACCGGCACCCGCGAGTGAGAGGGCGCGCCCCGGCACCGGCCCGCCGCCGCCCTTCAGCGTCGGCGGGTGCGGTCACCAGCGGTCGGGGGGCGGGGCGGTGAGCCGGTCCCCCAGGCGGGACAGCCGGTCCCGGACCCGCCGGCCGCGCCGGGGCAGCGGCACCCCGCTCTCCCCGGCCGCGGCGCTGACGAGGTGCTGGGCGAGTTCGAGGTCCGGCGCCCTGTCGTCGGCGCTGAGCACGTCGTGGGCCAGGCCGCGCAGTTCGGCCGTCCCCGGGAGGTCGGCGTCCAGTGCGAAGACCTGCGCACCCGCACGCCGGGCGCCGTGCACCCGTTCCAGCAGGCCCGCGCCCGGGTCGTCCGGGGCAACCACCAGCAGCGTCGACCCGCGGCGCGCCGACTCCAGCCGGGGCAGGCCCACCGACAGGTGGGGAGGCGCTGTCGCGGGCACCCGGTGCCTGACCAGGGTGGGGGACAGCCCGGGAAGACCGGACCAGGCCGCCTCGTCGTCCAGATGGGCGGCCAGGTGCCACGGTTCGTAGCTCTCGCTGCCGACGAGCAGCAGCCCGCCGCCGTGCGGCGCCACCGAGGACCGCACCGCGCCGGCGAACCGCCGGGCCTCCTGGAGCCACTCCGTTCCGGCGAGCACGTCGCGCAGCAGCGCGACCTTGACGGCGTCCATGCACGGCATCCTGCTCCACGCGTCCCGCCCTCGGCGGCAGAACCGGCCGGTAACCCCGTCCCGGTGCGCGGGTGGTGCGCCGACGCGCGGGGCAGGATGTACCGGGCGGGTGCGCCGGGCGGGGTGAGGCGCGCCACGGGTGGGGGAGGGCCACCCGTCCGCGCGACCCTGGCAGGATCGTCCCCATGACTTCTCCTGCACCCAAGAAGGACCCCTGGGACCTGCCGGACGTGTCCGGGCTCACCGTCGGTGTACTCGGCGGCACCGGCGACCAGGGGCGCGGCCTCGCCTACCGGTTCGCCCGAGCCGGGCAGCGGGTGGTCGTCGGTTCCCGTTCCGCCGAACGCGCGGCCGCGGCGGCGGCCGAACTGGGCAACGGCGTCGAGGGCGCCGGCAACGCCGAGTGCGCCCGGCGCAGTGACGTGGTGATCGTGGCGGTGCCCTGGGACGGGCACGCGGCGACCCTGGAGGGGCTGCGCACCGAACTCGACGGGAAGCTGGTCGTCGACTGCGTCAACCCGCTGGGCTTCGACAAGAAGGGCGGCTACGCCCTCAAGCCCGAGGAGGGCAGCGCCGCTGAGCAGGCCGCCGCACTGCTGCCCGGCTCCCGGGTCACCGCCGCCTTCCACCACCTGTCCGCGGTACTGCTCCAGGACCCGGCCGTCGAGTCCATCGACACGGACGTGATGGTGCTGGGCGAGGAGCGGGCCGACTGCGAGATCGTCCAGGCACTGGCCGGCCGCATCCCCGGTATGCGCGGGATCTTCTCGGGCCGGCTGCGCAACGCCCACCAGGTCGAGTCGCTGGTCGCGAACCTCGTCTCGGTCAACCGCCGGTACAAGGCGCACGCCGGCGTCCGCCTCACGGACGTGTGAAACCGCGCCCCAGGCCCGCGCCCCCGACGTCGGGGGCGCGGGCCGGGCGCGGGTGGACGGACGGGGGCGGGGGTGGAGAATGGGCGGTGCACGTCCCCCCGAACTGGAGCCCGTTCCCATGCCCCGCATCGCCCTGTACGCCCTGCTCGTCTGTGTGCTCGCCCTGGCCGCGGCGGTGGTCTCCTTCGCCCGGGGCAGTTGGCTGGGCGTGGTCTGGATTCTGATGATCGGGGTCGCGTCCAACATCGCCTGGTTCCACTGGCGCCGATACCGGGTCGAGCGGGCCGCCGCCGAGCGGTCCACCGCCGCCGGCGCGGAATGACCGCCGCCGGCGCTCGCGGGGAGGACGGCCGTCAGCGCGGAGCGGCCGCCGGTTCGCCCTGCCAGAACCGGAACAACTCCAGTCCGTCGTAGACGTCCCCCTCCGGGACGCCCAGGCCGCCCATCAGGGCGTGGACGCCGTCCCAGAACAAGGCGTTCAGCTCGGGAACCCACAGGCAGGCGAAGACGGCGATCAGCCCGTACGGGGCGAACGGCTCCACCTGGCGGCGGACCCCCGGCGACAGCCAGGGCTCCAGCACGCCGTAACCGTCCAGGCCGGGCACCGGAAGCGCGTTCAGGAGCGCCGCGGTGACCTGGAGCATCGCCAGGAAGGCCAGCGCGAAGCGGAAGGCGGCCGGCACCCCGTCCAGCGCGTCGAGCCAGAACGGCGCGCTGAGCAGCAGCGCCAGGACGGCGTTCGTCCCCGGCCCGGCCGCGGAGATCAGGCTGTGCCGCAACCGGCCCCGGATGCGGTGCCGTTCGATGAAGACCGCGCCGCCCGGCAGGCCGATCCCGCCCAGGACCACGAAGAGCACCGGCAGCACGATACTCAGCAGAGCGTGGGTGTACCTGAGCGGGTTCAGGGTCAGGTACCCCTTGGCGCCCACCGAGAGGTCCCCGCTGTGCAGGGCGGTTCGGGCGTGGGCGTACTCGTGCAGGCACAGCGAGACGACCCAGCAGGCGACCACGAAGAGGAACACCCACAGCCCGGTCAGCGGGGGCAGGTCCTGCCAGACCGCCCAGCCGCCGAGCACCGCCACGGCGGCGATGCCGAGGAAGACCGGACTGATCCGCTGCTGGGCCGGGGCGCTGTCCATGGGCACCGACCGTACCCGCGGGCCCCGCCTCCACTCCGGGCGGCCCGGAACGGGGGCGGGGGCGCCGCGGGCCGGCTCAGTCGAAGGTGTGCTCGGGGGCGGGGAAGGAACCGCCCCCGACCTCGGCGGCGAACTCCTTCGCCGCGTCCCCGAGGGCCCCCCGGAGTGCGGCGTACTGCTTGACGAATCGGGGCATCCGGCCACCCGTCATGCCGGCCATGTCCGTCCACACCAGGACCTGGGCGTCGCACTCCGGTCCCGCGCCGATGCCGACGGTCGGGATCTGGAGCGAGCGGCTCACCTCTGCGGCCAGGGCGGCGGGCACCAGCTCCAGTACCACCGCGAACGCGCCCGCGTCCTGGGCGGCCTTGGCGTCCCGGACCAGCCGGTGCGCGGCCTCCCCGTCCCGGCCCTGAACCCGGTAGCCCATGGTGTTGACCGACTGCGGGGTCAGCCCCAGATGGGCCATCACAGGGATGCCGGCCGAGACGAGCAGCTCCGTCTGCGGCAGCGAGCGCTCCCCGCCCTCCAGCTTCACCGCGCCGACGCCCGCCTCCTTCACCAGCCGGGTGGCGCTGCGCAGGGCCTGTGCAGGGCCCTCCTGGTACGAGCCGAACGGCAGGTCCGCGAGGACCAGGGCGCGCCGGGTGCCGCGGACCACGGCCGCGGCCAGCATCGTCATCTCGTCCATCGTGACGGGGACGGTGGTGTCGTACCCGAGGTGGCAGTTGCCCATCGAGTCGCCCACCAGCAGGGCCGGGATGCCGGCCTCGTCGAAGACCGAGGCGGTCATCGCGTCGTAGGCGGTGAGCATGGGCCACCGCTCACCGCGCTCCTTCGCGAGGCACAGATCGCGTACGGTGATGCGCCGGTTCTGGGTGCCGCCGTACAGCGCCTTGCTGCTGTCGGCAGCCGCCTGGGCATGCGTCATTGCACTGGCTCCTGTGAGTCGTCTCGAGGCGCCCTGACGGCGTCCCCGGATCTGCTTCCATGGTGACACCGCTCCGTGCCGGGGGAAAGGGCACCCGGCGTCGGCCGGCGCCGCAAGGGGGGCGAATGTGCGCGTTCTGTCACATCCGGAGCCCGTGGCGGGTTCCATGGAACCCGTGACCTCGCCGTGACCGTCGTGCACAGTGCGCGGTCCGCCAGGGGCCGCGGACAGGTTTTCGGAGACCGCGGGCCATCGCCTATCGTTTCGGGCCGGTGGCCGGCGGTAATTGCAGTGAGGAACGGCGCATGGCACGGGCGTACGCGGCGGAGGCGGAGGAAGACACCGTGGGGCGACCCGAACGGCCCGGTACCCCGTCCCGGGCCCGGCGGGCCCTGGCCGGGTGGCGCAGTCCGGGGATCTGGCGCCGCGGCATCGTCCTGGCGGTGCTCGCGGTCCTGCTCGGCGGGCTGATGGTCCTGCACGCGCGGGTCCCCAACGCCATCGGCAACCTCGGCAGCCTGCTGGAGACCTTCCTCCCCTGGTGCGGTCTCGCGCTGCCGCTCCTGCTCGCGGCAGCGCTGCTGCGCCGCTCCGCGACCGCGCTGATCGCCCTGCTGGTGCCGGCGCTGATCTGGACCGGCCTCTTCGGCGGTCTGGTCACCGACAAGAAGGGGGACGGTGCCGACCTGGTCGTCGCCACCCACAACGTCGACGCGCAGAACGCCGATCCGCGAGCCACCGCGGAGGAGCTGGCCTCCTCGGAAGCGGACGTCCTCGCCCTGGAGGAGCTGCCGAACGGCGGGGCCGACACCTACCGGGACGCCCTGGCGGACGCCTACCCGCACCACGTGGTCGAGGGCACCGTCGGGGTGTGGAGCAAGCTGCCGCTGGAGGGGACCCGGCCGGTCGACATCAAGATCGGCTGGACTCGGGCGCTGCGCACCACGCTCGTCACGCCGCAGGGCAGAGTGGCCGTCTACGTGGCGCACCTGCCCTCGGTACGGGTCGAGTTCAAGGCCGGCTTCACCGCCAACCAGCGCGACGCCGCCGCCGAGCAGCTCGGCGAGGCCATCAGGGCGGAGCCCGTCGAGCGGGTGGTGCTCCTGGGCGACCTCAACGGCACGATGAACGATCGCGCGCTGGCCCCCGTGACGGCCCAGATGCGCTCGACCCAGGGCGCGGCGGGCGCCGGGTTCGGCTTCAGCTGGCCCGCGTCGTTCCCGATGGCGAGGATCGACCAGATCATGGTCAAGGGCGTCGAGCCGGTCTCCTCGTGGTCGCTCCCCGCCACCGGCAGCGACCACCTGCCCATCGCGGCGTCCGTACGCCTGTAGCCGGTCCGGCCCGGGGAGCGCGCGAGGCTTCCGCACCCCGCTCGCCCACTCGCGGGGTGCCCCCGCGCGCCCGGACCCCGGGGGCCTCGTGCGCCCGTCGGGTGTCCGGGTGTTCTTGACCCGGCGGCAACCTGTTCGTCGCACGGGGGAACAACACGGCGCGGATGATTTGTTCCGCGTGAGAACATAGTCGTGTTCCCCGTACCGTCGTGCCCCTGCCCCGGAAAGGTTCCTCTCTCATGCCCCTGGCCCTGCTCGCCCTCGCCGTCGCGGCCTTCGGGATCGGCACGACCGAGTTCGTGATGATGGGCCTGCTGCCCGAGGTCGCCGAGGACCTGGGCACCTCGGTCCCCACGTCGGGCCACCTGGTGTCCGCCTACGCGCTCGGCGTCGTCATCGGCGCGCCGCTGCTCACCGCGGTCGGGGTGCGCATCCCGCGCAAGCCCATGCTGATCGCGCTGATGGCGATGTTCACGGTCGGCAACCTCGCCTCCGCGCTCGCCCCCGGCTTCGAGACCCTGCTTGCCGGGCGGGTGCTGGCCGGGCTGCCGCACGGCGCGTTCTTCGGTGTCGGCGCCGTCGTCGCCGCCCGGCTGGTGCGCCCCGACCGCCGGGCCAGGGCGGTCGCCACCATGTTCCTGGGGCTGACCGTCGCGAACATCGTCGGGGTGCCGTCCGGGACGGCACTGGGCCAGCAACTCGGCTGGCGGGCCACCTTCCTCGTGGTCGGTGCCATCGGCCTGGTCGCCATGGCGGCGCTCGCGGCGCTCGTCCCCCGAGTCCCGCTGGAGCGCAGCACCAGCCTGGGCGGGGAGGTGCGCGCGCTGGCCGAGCCGCAGGTGCTGCTGGGACTGCTCACCGCGGTGTTCGGTTTCGCCGGTGTCTTCGCCGTCTACAGCTACCTCGCCTCGATGATGACCGAGGTCACCGGCTTCGCCGACTCCTCCGTGACCCTCGTGCTGGCGCTCTTCGGTATCGGCATGACGCTCGGCGCGCTCGCCGCGGGCCCGCTGACGGACCGGGCGCTGCGCCCGACCCTCTACGGAGCGCTGGCCGCCCTCGCGGTGATCCTGGTGGCTTTCCACTTCGCCGTGCACCTCAAGCCGGCCGCGCTGGTGGGCGTCGTCCTGATCGGGGCCGTCGGCTTCATGATCACCACCCCTTTGCAGATGCTGGTGATGAACAAGGCGCAGGACGCCCCCACGCTCGCCTCGGCCTCCAACCACTCGGCGTTCAACCTGGCGAACGCCGGAGGTGCCTGGATCGGCGGTCTGGTGATCACAGCGGGCTGGGGCTGGACCGCGCCCGTCCTGGCCGGTGCGGTGCTGGCCGTGCTGGGCCTGGCGATCGCCCTGCTGGCCGGTGCGCTGGAACGCGTGGAGCGTCCCTCCGCGGCCCTCTCGCGGGTCGTGGCCCGGGGCGTCGGCCGGGACCACGACCGTGCCGCGGAGCGGGTCGGCTGACGCGGAGGCCGCCGCGTCAGCCCGCCGACTCCCGCCAGCGGTTGGTGGTGGGTAGCCGGCGGTCCTTGCCGAAGCCCTTGGCGGAGATCTTCGTCCCGGGCGGGTACTGCCGGCGCTTGAACTCTGCTGTGTCGGTCATCCGCAGCACCCGGGTGACCAGTTCCGGGTCGAACCCGCGGGTCGCGATCTCCGCCGCCCCGGTGTCCTGGTCCACGTACAGTTCCAGCACCCGGTCCAACACGTCGTAGTCGGGCAGCGAGTCGGTGTCCACCTGGTCGGGCCGCAGCTCCGCGCTCGGCGGTTTGGCGATGGTGTTCTCCGGGATCGGCGGCGTCCCGCCGCGCTCGGCGGCGGAGCGGTTGCGCCACTTCGCCAGCCGGAACACCGTCGTCTTGTACACGTCCTTGATCGGGCCGTAGGCGCCGACCGAGTCGCCGTACAGCGTGGAGTACCCGCAGGCGAGTTCGGACTTGTTGCCGGGAGCCAGCACGATGTGGCCCTCCTGGTTGGAGAGCGCCATCAGCAGGGTGCCGCGCAGCCGGGACTGGAGGTTCTCCTCGGCCAGTCCGGTGAGCGGCAGCGACTCCATGTAGGCGTCGAACATCGGCCCGATCGGGACGGTGCGGAAGTGCAGGCCCGTGCGCTCCGCCAGGTCGGCGGCGTCGTCGCGCGAGTGGCCGGAGGAGTAGCGGGAGGGCATCGAGACGCCGTACACGTTCTCGGCGCCCAGCGCGTCGCAGGCCAGGGCGGCCACCAGGGCGGAGTCGATGCCGCCGGACAGCCCGATCAGCACCGAACGGAACCCGTTCTTCACCGCGTACGCGCGCAGTCCGACCACCAGGGCGGTGTAGATCTCCTCGTCGTCCTCCAGTGCGGGCGCCACCTCCCCGGCCAGAGCCGGGAGCCGTTCGGCGGGCGGCTCGGCGGAGAGCAACCGGTGGTCGATCCGCAGCCCGTCCTCCAGCGTGCCCGAGGGCGCCTCCCGCGGCGCGACGGGCAGGTCCAGGTCCAGCAGCAGGCAGTGCTCGGTGAACTGCGGAGCCCGCGCCAGCACCCCGCCCTCCTGGTCCACGACGATGGAGTCGCCGTCGAAGACCAGCTCGTCCTGGCCGCCGACCATGGCCAGGTACGCGGTCGTGCAGCCGGCCTCCCGGGCGCGCCTGCGCACCAGCTCCAGCCGGGTGTCGTCCTTGTCCCGCTCGTAGGGCGAGGCGTTCACGGAAAGCAGCAGACCGGCGCCCGCCGCACGGGCGGCGGGAACCCGGCCGCCCTCCTGCCAGAGGTCCTCGCAGATCGCGAGAGCCACGTCGACGCCGTGCACCCGCACCACCGGCAGCGTCTCGCCGGGCACGAAGTAGCGGAACTCGTCGAAGACGCCGTAGTTGGGCAGGTGGTGCTTGGCGAAGGTGAGCCGGACCTCGCCCCGGTGCAGCACCGCGGCGGCGTTCTGCGGGGCGCCGGCCGGCTGCCCGTAGCGCGGCTGGGCCTGCTCGACGCGGTCCAGGTAGCCGACGACGACGGGGACCTCCCCGCAGCCCTCCGCCGCGAGCCGGGCGGCGAGCGCGTGCAGCGCCGCCCGGCTGGCCGCGACGAAGGACGGACGCAGCGCGAGGTCCTCGACCGGATAGCCGGTGAGCACCATCTCCGGGAAGGCGACCAGATGGGCGCCCCGCTCGACGGCGTGCCGGGTCCACTCGACCACCGTGTCGGCGTTGCGGTCGAGCGCGCCGACGGTGGAGTCGATCTGACTGAGGGCGAGTCGTAGGTGAGCCACGCCCCCAGAGTAACCGTCACACTGACGCGATGCCCCTCGCAGGCCGTTCCGCGCCGCGCTGCCGAGCCTCCCGGCAGCTGCCGAACGTATGCTCCGCCCGTCCGGCGGAAGGATCGGCAGCAAGGTGCCCGGCCGACCCGTGCCGGGACGTTCTCGCCGATGGCGTGCGGTCCCGCCGCCGGTACGCGCCACCGCCGGGCCGCGATGCGCCGCGCGCAGCGTAATGTGGCGGTAACGGCTCACCGTGATACTGGTGTGCGCGTCGCCCCGCGCGGGTGATCCCGAGAGACAGTCCCGGCCGACCAGCAAGGATGGGTGACCATGGACAAGCAGCAGGAGTTCGTGCTCCGCACGCTCGAAGAGCGCGACATCCGGTTTGTCCGGCTGTGGTTCACCGACGTCCTCGGCTTCCTGAAGTCCGTCGCCGTCGCCCCCGCCGAGTTGGAGCAGGCCTTCGACGAGGGCATCGGCTTCGACGGTTCGGCCATCGAGGGCTTCGCCCGGGTCTACGAGTCGGACATGATCGCCAAGCCGGCCCCCAGCACCTTCCAGATCCTGCCCTGGCGGGCCGAGGCGCCCGGCACGGCGCGGATGTTCTGCGACATCCTGATGCCCGACGGCTCGCCCTCGTACGCCGACCCGCGCTACGTGCTCAAGCGGATTCTCTCCAAGACCTCCGACCTGGGCTTCACCTTCTACACCCACCCGGAGATCGAGTTCTTCCTGCTGAAGGACAAGCCGGTGGACGGCACCCGTCCCGTCCCGGCCGACTCCTCCGGCTACTTCGACCACACCCCGCAGAACGTCGGCATGGACTTCCGCCGCCAGGCGATCACCATGCTGGAGTCGATGGGCATCTCGGTGGAGTTCTCCCACCACGAGGGCGCCCCGGGCCAGCAGGAGATCGACCTGCGCTACGCCGACGCGCTCACCACGGCCGACAACATCATGACCTTCCGGCTGGTGATGAAGCAGGTGGCCCTCGAACAGGGCGTCAACGCCACCTTCATGCCCAAGCCGTTCTCGGAGTTCCCCGGCTCCGGCATGCACACCCACCTCTCGCTGTTCGAGGGCGACCGCAACGCCTTCCACGAGTCCGGCGCCGAGTACCAGCTCTCCAAGGTCGGCCGCTCCTTCATCGCCGGCCTGATCAAGCACGCGGGGGAGATCTCCGCCGTCACCAACCAGTGGGTCAACTCGTACAAGCGCATCTGGGGCGGCGCCCAGCGCACCGCGGGCGCCGGCGGCGAGGCGCCCTCGTACATCTGCTGGGGGCACAACAACCGCTCCGCCCTGATCCGCGTCCCGATGTACAAGCCGGGCAAGACCGGCTCCACCCGGATCGAGGTCCGCTCGCTGGACTCCGGCTGCAACCCCTACCTCGCCTACTCGATGCTGCTCGCGGCCGGCCTCAAGGGCATCGAGGAGGGCTACGAACTCCCGCCCGGCGCCGAGGACGACGTCTGGGCGCTCTCCGACGCCGAGCGCCGCGCGATGGGCATCTCCCCGCTGCCGCAGAACCTCGGTGAGGCCATCGACCTGATGGAGCGCAGCGAGCTGGTCGCCGAGACCCTCGGCGAGCACGTCTTCGACTTCTTCCTGCGCAACAAGCGGCAGGAGTGGGAGGAGTACCGCTCCGAGGTCACCGCCTTCGAGCTGCGGAAGTCGCTCCCGGTCCTCTAACCCGGGTCAGGTGGCACACCGCCGCCGGACACGGAGCGGGGGTCAACGGCGATTCGTCGTCGGCCCCATCCCCGCTTCCCGGCCCGGGGCCGTCTGCGGGCCGTCCGGCTCCGAACCGATGCCCGGGAGACGCCGTCGACTGCCCGGCGAGTCGGCGCCTCTCTGCCGGGCGTCGGGCGTACGTGCACGCACAGCTCTCCGAGCTCCGGGTCCGGGTCCAAGGCGGTGGACCGACGAGGGGCCGATCCGCTGGGATGTCCCGGCGCCCTTGCGGGCCATCCCAGCGGACGACGCCCCTCCACGCGACCAGCGGCGCACGGTGCACTGACCGCAGTGGTGAGGCACACGACGCCCCTCCGATCACCTGGGAGCCCGACCCGGAGGGTCCTGGCAGAATCGGCCCAGGGGATGAGGAGGAATCCATGGCGCTCTCCACAAGCGGGCGGATCGGCCTGGCCGGAGCGGCCGTGGTCGGTGTCGCCTTCGGCATGGCCCGCTACGCCTACGGTCTGACACTCCCCGACATCCAGGAGGACCTGGGGCTTTCCGAGCTGGTACTCGGCCTCATCGCCAGCGCAACGTTCGCGGGCTACCTGGCCGGCCTGCTGCTCGCCGGCCGGCTCGCCGCTCGCCACGGTTCACGCGCGCCTACGACCGTGGGCGGGGCCTGCGGCGCTTCCGGAGCGGTGATCGTGACACTCGCGCAGGATTCGGGGCTCCTCGCCGCCGGTGTCATCCTGGCCGGCAGCGCCGGCGGCTGGGCCTGGGCACCCTACTCCGACATCGTGACCCGGTCGTTGCCCTTGCGGCAGCAGCCGAGAACCTTGGCGACCATCACCACCGGGACCAGCACGGGGCTGGCAGCGCTGGGTGGGCTTGCCGTCCTCGCCGCGGTGGTCTCGTGGCGCCTGGTCTGGACGGGCATCGCCCTGGCCGCCGTGGCCAGCGCACTCGTGAACCTGCGCCTGGTGCCGCGGACGGAAGCGATGCCACGCCCGGAGAAGCGTCCGGGTGTCCTTTCACTGGTGTCAGTGCTGAAGATCCCGGCAGCGTACTCCCTGGTCTACTTCGCAGTCATCGTCATCTACTTCACCTATGCAGCCGACGTCCTCGACAGCGGCGCCCTCCCCGATGCAGCCGTTCCGGTTCTGTACGTGGTTATCGGTTTCACCGGGATGGTGGGGGTGGGTGCCGGGGCCTTCGCACAGCGCGTGGGCAGCCTCCGGGTCGCCGCGATCTGCCTCGCAACGGTCGGTGCGGCGCTGGCGTTGCTCGGGCTGGCCAGCGACTCCGTGACCGCGACGGTGGCGTCGGCGTGCCTCTTCGGCATGGGATACATGACGGGATCGGCTGTGCTCGCGGTCTGGACCGCCGAACTGGCGCCCGAGCGCGCGGGCTCGGCCTTCACGGTCTGCCTGGTCGTGGGAGCGCTCAGCTCGGTCGTGGCACCGGCCCTGGCCGGTGCCGTGGTGCCCGGCCTGGGGTTGGGGCCGCTGCTCGGTGTCGCAGCCGCGGTCTCACTGCTCAGCGCAGCGGCCCTGGTGCTGTACGGGTTCTCGCGAGGGTGCCGTCGGTGACGCCGTACCGCACACAGGAGACCTGCTCGTGGCCGACGTGCACACCCTGCCGCGTGATGAGGGTGCGCAATCCCGGCACCTGTCCTCCGGGCCGCGCTGACCCGGGCGGACGATCCGTGTGGACGCACCATCGCAGCCAGGAGGTTTCCCCTCCCGAAGTCGGGGGCGCGTCTTTCGATGCGCTGACCACCGGGCAGGTGGTCGATAGAGTGATCCCACCCGCAGACGTCGAACCGACCGGACTGGAGACAGCATGGCCGCACCTGAGCGCCGTCCGCCCGAACGGCGGTTCCTTCCGCTCTTCGCGGTACCGCGTGTGACGTGGGTCGTTCGCGGACCGTCCGGAAGCGACCGGGGGCGGCCGGCTGGGAGGAGAGGCGTGGGGTCGATGCCCAGCTCGGACGAGCAACGGCGAGGGGTGCTGCACGTGGCCGACACGGAGAACTGCTTCCTCCGCCATGAGCGGCAGGAGTACCGTTCCGAGGCCACCGCCTGCGAGCTGCGGAAGCGGCTCCCGGTCCTCTGATGGCGGAGCGCAACGACCCGCTCGCGGCTGCCGGGAGGACCGGGGTCGCCGACTCCGCCGCGGAGAGCGGCCCCGGTGGGCGGCGCAACAGCACCTTCAGCCGGCTGCTGCGCCGCGGCTTCACCGACCCCGGCGCCTCCGCCCGGCTGCTCTCCGCGCCCGAACTCGCCCCGCTGCGCGGGGATACCATCGTCCTGGACGCCCTCGCCGACACCGCGGACCCCGATCTCGCGCTGCTCAGCCTGGTGCGGCTGGTCGAGGCACAGCCCGACGAGCCCGAGCGGCAGTCCCTCTTCGGCACCCTCCTGTCCGCCAAGCCGCTGCGGGACCGGCTGCTGGGCGTGCTCGGCGCGTCCGAGGCGCTCGGCGACCACCTGGCCGGACACCCCGGCGACTGGCACGAGCTGGTCACCTACGAGTCCGCCGACCTCCACCCCGGCTTCCCCGAGTTCGAAGCCGCCCTGTCCGGCGTCGACAGCCCGGACGCCCTGCGGGTCGCCTACCGGCGGGCGATGCTGGGCATCGCCGCCCGGGACGTCTGCGGCACCACCGACATGGCCGAGGCGGCCGCCGAACTTGCCGACCTCGCCACTGCGACGGTCCGCAGCGCCCTCGCGCTCGCCGAGGCGGACGCGCCCGAGGACGCCAGGGCGTGCCGGCTCGCCGTCGTCGGGATGGGCAAGTGCGGCGGCCGGGAACTGAACTACGTCTCCGACGTGGACGTGATCTTCGTGGCCGAGCCGACCGCGGGTTTCGAGGAGGCGGACGCGCTGCCGGCCGCGAACCGGCTCGCCGCCCACCTGATGCGGATCTGCTCGGACACCACCTCCGAAGGCACCATCTGGCCGGTGGACGCCAACCTGCGCCCCGAGGGCCGCAACGGCCCCCTGGTGCGCACCCTGAGCAGCCATCTCGCCTACTACCAGCGCTGGGCCAAGACCTGGGAGTTCCAGGCGCTGCTCAAGGCCCGCCCGCTCGCCGGTGACGCCGCACTCGGCGGCCAGTACTGCGAGGCCGTCGCGCCGATGGTCTGGCAGGCCGCCGACCGGGAGAACTTCGTCACCGACGTCCAGCAGATGCGCCGCCGCGTCGTCGAGGGAATCCCCGCCAACCAGCTCGAACGCGAGCTCAAGCTGGGACCCGGCGGACTGCGGGACGTCGAGTTCGCCGTGCAGCTCCTCCAACTGGTGCACGGCCGCACCGACAGCACCTTGCGCAGCGCCACCACCCTGGAGGCACTCGACGCGCTGGCCACCGGCGGGTACGTGGGCCGTCGGGACGCCGCCTCACTCGACGAGTCCTACCGCTTCCTGCGCACCACCGAGCACCGCATCCAGCTCCACCGGCTGCGCCGCACCCATCTGATGCCGCGGGACGAGGCGGAACTGCGCCGACTCGGCCGGAGCCTCGGCTTCCGCGCCGAACCGGTCACCGAGCTCACCCGCGCCTGGAAGCGCCACGCCGCGGTGGTCCGCCGGCTGCACGAGAAGATCTTCTACCGGCCGCTGCTCGACGCCGTCGCCCAACTCGACGTCGGCGAGACCCGGCTGTCCACCTCGGCGGCCCGCGAGCGGCTGGAGGCGCTCGGTTACGCCGACCCCGCCGCCGCGCTGCGTCACCTTGAGGCGCTGGCCTCCGGCGTGAGCCGCAAGTCCGCCATCCAGCGCACCCTGCTCCCGGTGCTCCTGGGGTGGTTCGCCGACTCCGCCGACCCGGACGCGGGTCTGCTCGGCTTCCGCAAGGTCTCCGACGCGCTGGGCAAGACCCCCTGGTACCTGCGGCTGCTGCGCGACGAGGGCGCCGCGGCCGAGAACCTCGCCCGGGTGCTCTCCGCCGGTCGGCTCGCCCCCGACCTGCTGCTGCGCGCCCCGGAGGCGGTCGCACTGCTCGGCGGCCCGGAGGGCCTCGCGCCGCGGAGCGGCGAGGCGCTCACCCAGGAGGTGCTCGCCGCCGTCGGCCGGGCGGCCGACGCCGAACAGGCCGTCGCCTCCGCCCGCGGCGTCCGCCGTCGCGAGATGTTCCGGACCGCCTCCGCCGACCTGATCGGCGCCTACGGTACCGAGGGCAACCCAGCCCTGGACGACCCCGGGCCCGCTGTGGACCGCGTGGGCACGTCCCTCTCCGATCTCAACGCGGCCACCCTGGCCGGTGCGCTGCGGGCGGCCACCCGGGCGAGCTGGGGCGAGACGCTGCCCTCCCGGTTCGCGGTCATCGCGATGGGGCGGTTCGGCGGCCGGGAGCAGAACTACGGCTCCGACGCCGACGTGCTCTTCGTCCACGAGCCCCGGGAGGGCGTCGCCGAGCGGGAGGCGGCCGAGGCGGCCTACGCGGTGGCCAACGAGATGCGCAGGCTGCTCCAGCTCCCCAGCGCCGACCCGCCCCTGGTCATCGACGCGGACCTGCGCCCCGAGGGCAGGTCGGGTCCGCTGGTGCGCAGCCTCGCCTCGTACCGGGCCTACTACGGGCGGTGGTCGCTCACCTGGGAGAGTCAGGCGCTGCTGCGGGCGGCACCCGTCGCGGGGGACGCCGACCTGGGGGCTCGCTTCGTCGAGATGATCGATCCGCTGCGCTACCCGGAGGGCGGGGTGAGCGAGGAGGCGACGCGGGAGATCCGCCGGCTGAAGGCGCGGATGGAGGGGGAGCGGCTGCCGCGCGGCGCCGATCCCACCACCCACACCAAACTCGGCCGTGGTGGACTGTCCGACGTGGAGTGGACGATCCAGTTGCTGCAACTGCGGCACGGCGCCGCGGAACCCGCGCTGCGCACCACCCGCACCCGGCAGGCGCTGGCCGCCGCACGGGACGCGGGGCTGCTGGAAGCCGAGGACGCCCGGGTGCTGGACGAGGCCTGGTTGCTGGCCACCCGGGTCCGCAACGCGGTGATGCTGGTGCGCGGACGCCCCGGCGACACCTTCCCCTCGGAAGCGCGGGAACTCGCGGCGGTGGGCCGCTACCTCGGGTACGACCCCGGGCACGTGGGAGAGCTGCTGGAGGACTACCGCCGCGCCACCCGCAGGGCGCGAGCCGTGATGGAGCGGCTCTTCTACGAGAGCTGAGGAGTGGCGGCCCGGGTACCGGCGCGTGCCGGGACGCCGGTCCGCCCTGCGAGCCCGACTGTCGGGAAGTGGGCTTCGCCCCCCGGCAGCGGGGCTCGGCGCACGGGGGCCGGGTTCAGGACGGGATGCGGGCGGGCGCCGGGACGCCCGCGACGGGCTCCTCGGCCGGCGCCTCGCCCGCCCGGGGCGCCGCTCGCGGCAGCCGGTGCAGGTGGATGCCGTACCAGAAGTACGCCACCGCGAAGCCGAAGGCCAGGCAGAGCACGCCGCCGACCGCGTCCAGCCAGAAATGGTTCGCGGTGGCGATGATCACCAACAGGGTGAGCACCGGGTAGAGCACCGCGAGCGCCTTGACCCACAGCGGGCGGGCGAGCAGGAACACGACCACCGCGCACCAGGTGGACCAGCCGATGTGCATCGAGGGCATCGCGGCGTACTGGTTGGAGACGTTCGCCATGTCGCCCGAGGCCATCGAGCCCCAGGTGCCGTGCACGACGACGGTGTCGACGAAGTCCAGGCCCGCCATCAGCCGCGGTGGTGCCAGCGGGAAGAAGTAGTAGCCCAGCAGCGCCACCCCGGTGGTGGCGAACAGCGCCGTGCGGCCGGCCGCGTACCGGCCGGGGTGCCGCCGGTACAGCCAGATCAGCACCCCGATCGTCACGATGAAGTGCAGGGTGGCGTAGTAGTAGTTCATCGACACGATGAGCCAGGTGACGCTGTTGACCGCCTGGTTGGCCTTCTGCTCGAAGGCGAGGCCCAGCGCCCCCTGCACGTCCCAGACCCACTGCGCGTGCCGCACGGCGGAGGACTCGTGCTCGGGGACGGCGTTGCGGATGAGCGAGTAGACCCAGTAACTCACCGCGATCAGGGCGATCTCGAACCAGATCCGGGGCGCTCGCGGTCCGCGTACCCGTCGGGCCAGGGCACGCCGCGCGACCGGGGCCTCCTCGGCCTCTTCCCACGGCGTCGCAGTGGCCACCCGGTCGTCGTCCTCAGGTCGTCTGGTCGATACCCCCATGACGGGTCAGTCTGCCAGACAGCCCGTCCCGGCCGATCATCCTGCGGGTGGGTCTTGCGCAGGACGCGTCCTCCACAGGTCCCAGTATCCGTACATCGCACGGCCGACGCACTCCGGGGAGCCACCGGGGCCGGTCAGGTCCCGGAAAGCGCCGGGTCGGGTCCCTGCCGGGTGCCCGGGCGACCGGCCGCGGTGGAGCCGCGGACCACCAGCTCGGGCAGGAAGACGAACTCGCTGTGCGGGGCGGGGGTCCCACGCACCTCCTCCAGCAGGGCGCGCACCGCGGCCTGGCCCATGGCCGTCACCGGCTGTCGGATCGTGGTCAGCGGCGGGTCGGTGAAGGCGATCAGCGGGGAGTCGTCGAAGCCGATCACCGACACGTCGTCCGGGACGGCCAGGCCCCGCTGCCGGGCGGCCCTGATCGCGCCGAGCGCCATCATGTCGCTCGCACAGACCACCGCCGTGCAACCTCGTTCCAGCAGGGCGGCGGCTGCGGCCTGGCCGCCCTCCAGGGTGTACAGCGAGTGCTGGACCAGCCGGGCCGCGGCCTCGGCGGAGAAGCCCTCCTGCTCGCACAGGGTGCGCACGAAGCCCTCGATCTTGCGTTGCACGGGGACGAACCGCGCCGGGCCGAGCGCCAGTCCGATCCGCTCGTGCCCCAGGGACCGCAGATGCGTCACCGCCAGGCGCATCGCCGCCCGGTCGTCGGGCGAGACGAAGGGCGCCCTGACGTCGGGGGAGAAGCCGTTGATCAGGACGAAGGGGACGCCCTGGCCCCGCAGCCGCTCGTAGCGCTGCATGTCCGCCGTGGTGTCGGCGTGCAGCCCGGAGACGAAGATGATGCCGGCCACGCCGCGCTCCACCAGCATCTCGGTCAGCTCGTCCTCGGTCGAGCCGCCCGGTGTCTGGGTGGCGAGCACCGGAGTGTAGCCCTGGCGGGTCAGCGCCTGCGCGATGACCTGGGCGAACGCCGGGAAGATCGGGTTCTCCAGCTCCGGGGTGATCAGGCCGACCAGGCCCGCGCTGCGCCGGCGGAGCCGCGGCGGGCGTTCGTAGCCGAGCAGGTCGAGGGAGGTGAGGACGGATTCGCGGGTGGCAGCGGCGACCCCGGGTTTGCCGTTCAGGACCCGGCTGACCGTTGCCTCGCTGACCCCCGCCTGGGCTGCGATGTCAACGAGCCGTGCGGTCACGGACATGGACTGTACCGGTCGAGTGCCGCACTGCCTACCGCCCACGGCCCGCCCCGGGGCCCGGCCGCGGAGCAACGGAACGCAGCAGGCTCTTGCAGCAGGAACTCGCAAGTGGGCTTGCAGAAATTTGCCGCAAGGTCTTTCTTGGCGATTGCCACCCTGTTACGTTCCTCGACAGCCCGACGCCGCGACGACGCGGCGCGAGAGGGGAACGTCAGGTAATCCCTCGAATCGGGCACATCACCCACGGAGGACTTCATGATGCGGCGTGGCGTAGGGACCACCGCGCTGGTTGCAGCGCTGGCACTTGCAGCAACGGCTTGCGGTGGTGGTGGCGAGGGGGCGCAGGACGACGGCTCGGACGGCCTTTTCGGCACCGTCACCTACTGGGACACCTCGAACGACGCCGAGAAGGGCGTGTACCGGAAGATCGCCGAGGACTTCGAGAAGGAGTACCCGGAGGTCGACGTCGCGTACGTCAACATCGGCTTCGACGACGCCCAGAACAAGTTCAAGAACGCGGCCAACGCCGGCGAGGCCCCCGAGGTCATGCGCACCGAGGTTGCCTGGGTCGCGGACTTCGCCGCCCTCCAGCTCATCGAGCCGCTCGACGAGTTCATCGAGGACGGGGACGCGCCGGGCAACACCGTCGACAAGGACGACTACCTTGAGGCGCCCTGGGGCAGTACCCAGTACGAGGGTGCGACGTACGCGCTGCCGCAGGTCACCGACACCCTCGCGCTGTTCTGCAACAAGGCCTTGCTGGAGGAGGCCGACGTGGTGGCCCCCGCGTCCGTCGAGGAGCTGAAGGACTCCGCCGGGGCGATCACCGGCAGGACCGGCGCCACCCCGCTCTACCTGCGCGGTGACGACGCCTACTGGTTCCTGCCCTACCTCTACGGCGAGGGCGGCGACCTGGTCGACGCCGGCGCCGAGAAGGTGACGGTCGACAGCCCCGCGGGCGTCGCCGCGTTCGAGACCGTCAGGGAGCTCCTCGACGAGAAGGTCGCCACCACCGATCTGACCGACGGTTACGCCAACCAGCAGAAGGCCTTCACCGACGGCGAGGTCGCCATGATGGTGAACGGCCCCTGGGCGATCAAGGACACCCTCGCCGCCGGGAAGTTCAAGAACGACCCGGACAACCTGGGTGTCGTGCCCGTCTTCGCCGGCAGCGAGGGCCAGGGCGCCCCGCAGGGCGGCTGGAACCTGTCGGTGTACGCCGGCACCGAGAACATGCCCGCGGCCAAGGCCTTCGCCGCCTACCTGAGCAGCCCCGAGGTGCAGCAGCGCACCACCGAGGAGCTGGACCTGCTGCCCACCCGCGCCTCCGTCTACGAGGAGGCGTCGGTGCGGGGCAATGAGAGGGTGCAGTTCTTCAAGCCGGCCGTCGACAAGGCCGTCGAGCGGGCCTGGATTCCCGAGGCCGCCTCGCTCTTCGACCCGCTGCGGGACGAACTGGCCAAGGTGGTCAAGGGCGCCGCCACACCCCAGGAGGCCGCCGACGCCACCGCCGAGCAGTACCGCGAACTCCTCGCCGGCTGGAAGTAGCAAGGGAAGGCTGACGAACGACCATGGCTGTCGAAACCGGTCGGCCGGTGTCCGGCACCGCGGGCGGGAAGCTCCCCGCCCGCGGCCGCCGACCCGGCGCCGAACACCGCACCCACGGCCGGCTGCGCCGGATGCTGAACACCCACTGGTACGCCTGGACGATGATCGCCCCCGTGGTGCTCGTCCTCGGCGTGATCATCGGATTCCCGCTCGGCCGCGGCGTCTTCCTCTCGCTCACCGACGCCGACGAGCGCAACGTCGAACGCACCATCGGTGCCCGGACCATCGAGGCGAGCTACGAGTTCGTCGGCCTGGACAACTACCTCCAGGTGCTGATCGGTGACGTCTTCTGGGGACGGCTGGGCTGGACCGTCGCATGGACGGTGGCCTGCGTCAGCCTCACCTTCGCCGTCGGCCTGACCCTCTCCCACATGCTCAACCGCAAGGTGCGGGGCCGGACCGCCTACCGGATCGCGCTGATCCTGCCGTGGGGCGTCCCGGCCTTCGTCTCCATTTTCGCCTGGCGCCTGCTCTTCAACGGCGACGGCGTCTTCAACAACGTGCTCGCCGGCGGCGGCATCGAGAGCGTGACCTGGCTGGAGGACCCGACCTGGGCGAAGATCGCCGTGATCGCGGTGAACGTCTGGCTGGGCGTGCCGTTCATGCTGGTCGCCACGCTCGGCGCACTCCAGTCCATCCCGGGCGAACTGTACGAGGCCGCCGAGATGGACGGCGCCGGGCCCTGGCAGCGGTTCGTCGACATCACGATGCCGAGCATCCGCGCGGTCAGCTCGACCGTCGTGCTGCTCAGCACCATCTGGACGTTCAACATGTTCCCGGTGATCTTCCTGCTCACCCAGGGCGGCCCGTACGGGTCCTCCGAGATCCTGGTGACCGAGGCGTTCAACCTGGCCTTCGTCCGCAGCCCCCGCGACTTCGCCGGCTCGGCGACGTGGGGTGTGCTCATCTTGCTGCTCCTGATGATCTTCGCCGTCCTCTACCGGCGTTCGCTGCGCAAGCAGGGAGAGGTGTGGTGACCGTGTCCGCAACCACCCAGGTGACCGGCGACCCCGCCGGAACCGCCGTGTCCCCACCGCCCCGGCCACCGGCCGGACGCAGGCGGGGCGAACGCGGCCCGCTCGCCTCCGTCGGTCTGCACCTCGGCCTGCTGACGGCCGCCGCGATCGCCGTGTCCCCGCCGTTCTGGCTGCTGGTGACCTCGTTCAAGCCGCGCACCGAGGCGTTCAGCTTCGGCCTGGTCAGGGACTTCACGCTGGACAACTACCACCACGTGCTGACCGGGACGGAGTTCCTGACCTGGTTCGGCAACTCCGTCCTGGTGGTCGTCCTGACCGTGCTCCTCGGCGTCTTCATCTCCTCGACGACCGGCTACGCGCTCAGCCGCTTCCGATTCCCCGGCATGCGGCCGCTGATGTGGACCCTGCTGATCACCCAGATGTTCCCGGTGGCGGTGCTCATCGTGCCGCTGTACAACCTGATGGCCACGTTCGGACTGCTCAACCAGCCGGTGGGCCTGGTCGTCACCTACCTGACCATCGCGGTCCCGTTCTGCGCCTGGATGATGAAGGGCTTCTTCGACACCGTCCCGCTCTCCATCGACGAGTCCGGGCGGGTCGACGGGCTCAGCCCTTTCGGCACCTTCTGGCGCCTCGTCGTCCCGCTGGCCAAGCCCGGTCTCGCCGTCACCGGCTTCTACAGCTTCGTGACAGCCTGGGCGGAGGTGGCCTATGCGTCCGCCTTCATGACGGGTGAGGACAGGTTGACCCTTGCCAGGGGCCTCCAGACCTTCGTCAACCAGTACACGCAGGACTGGGGCTCGATGACGGCCGCGGCGGTGCTGATCGCCGTGCCCGCCGCCCTGGTGTTCGGCTTCGCGCAGCGCTACCTGATCTCCGGGATGACCGCGGGCGCCGTGAAGTCCTGACACCAATCCGCACCACGACAGCCCCCCCCCGCTCACCACACCTCTCAGGGAAGACATGACCCAGCACTCCGCCGCACCGGCAACCAGCGCGCAGACCACCGCGGCCACCTCCGCCCCGGGGTGGTGGCGCGAAGCCGTCATCTACCAGGTCTATCCGCGCTCGTTCGCGGACGGCGACGGCGACGGCATGGGCGACCTGCCCGGCATCCGCAGCCGGCTGCCCCACCTGGCCCGACTCGGGGTGGACGCCGTCTGGCTCAGCCCCTTCTACGCCTCGCCGCAGGCCGACGCGGGCTACGACGTGGCCGACTACCGCGCCATCGACCCGATGTTCGGCGACCTGACCGACGCGGCCGGACTGATCGGCGACGCCCACGCCCTGGGTCTGCGGGTCATCGTGGACCTGGTTCCCAACCACTCCTCGGACCGCCACACCTGGTTCCGGCAGGCTCTGGCCGAGGGCCCCGGCTCTCCGCTGCGGGCGCGCTACCACTTCCGTCCCGGTAGGGGCCGGGACGGTGAGGAGCCGCCGAACGACTGGGAGTCGGTCTTCGGCGGCCCCGCCTGGACCCGCACCAAGAACCCGGACGGCAGCCACGGCGACTGGTACCTCCACCTGTTCGCCCCCGAGCAGCCCGACTTCAACTGGGACCACCCCGCCGTGCGGGACGAGTTCCGCTCGGTGCTGCGCTTCTGGCTGGACCTGGGCGCGGACGGCTTCCGCATCGACGTCGCCCACGGCCTCGTCAAGGCTCCCGGCCTGCCCGACATGGGGCACGCCGAGCAGCTCAAGCTGCTCGGCAACCAGAAACTGCCGTTCTTCGACCAGGACGGCGTGCACGAGATCTACCGCTCGTGGCGCGAGATCCTGGAGGAGTACGGCGGCGACCGGATCGGCGTCGCCGAGGCCTGGACCCCCAGCGCCGACCGCACCGCGCTGTACCTGCGCGAGGACGAGCTGCACCAGGCCTTCAACTTCCACTACCTGCAGTGCGAGTGGGACGCCGCCGAACTGCGCGCGGTGATCGACGGCTCGCTCGACTCGATGCGCCCGGTCGGTGCCACCACCACCTGGGTACTGTCCAACCACGACGTGGTGCGCCACCTCACCCGGCTCGGCGGCAGCCTCGACAGGGCGCACGCCGCCACGCTGCTGATGCTGGCGCTGCCCGGCTCCGCCTACGTCTACCAGGGCGAGGAGCTGGGCCTGCCCGAGGTGCTCGACCTGCCCGACGAGGTGCGGCAGGACCCGTCGTTCTTCAAGAACAACGGCCAGGAAGGGCTGCGGGACGGCTGCCGGGTACCCATCCCGTGGACGAGCGGCGGTGACTCCCTCGGCTTCGGCGAGGGCGGCAGCTGGCTGCCGCAGCCCGCCGAGTGGGCCGCCCTGAGCGTGCAGGCGCAGACCGGCGACCCCGACTCCACCCTGGAGCTCTACCGCAGCGCTCTGGCCGAGCGCCGCGCCCACCCCGACCTCGGCGCGGGGGACGCGGTGGAGTGGCTGGCGGCACCCGAGGGCGTACTCGCCTTCCGCCGCGGCCGGTTCGTCTGCACCACGAACACCACGCGGCAGCCCGTGGACCTGACGGGCTCCCCGGCCGGCGCGGCGACGGCCGACCGCCGGATGCTGCTGAGCGGCACGTCCTTCGACGGTGCCGGCCCGCTGCCGGGGGACACCACCGCGTGGTGGACGGCATGACCACGGTCGAGCCGGGCGGTCTCCAGGCGACCGCCCGGCTCGCCGACATCGCGGTGCAGGCGGCGGTCAGCGAGGCGACGGTGAGCCGGGTGCTGAACGGCAAGGCCGGGGTCGCCGCCGCCACCCGTCAGAAGGTACTGGCCGCCATGGACATCCTGGGGCACGAGCGTCCCGTCCGGCTGCGGCAGCGCAGCGCCGGACTCGTGGGGCTGGTCATACCGGAACTGACCAATCCGATCTTCCCGGCGTTCGCCCAGGTCATCGAGCAGGCGCTCTCCGGGTACGGCTACACCCCGGTGCTGGGCACCCAACTGCCGGGCGGAGCAACCGAGGACGAACTCGTCGATCAGCTCGTCGAGCGCGGGGTCGCCGGGATCATCCTCCTCTCCGGCCTGCACGCGGACGTCTCTGCCGATCCTGGTCGGTACGTCCGGCTGGCCGGCCGCGGCGTGCCGTTCGTGCTGATCAACGGCTGCAACGAGCGGATCAGCGCGCCCTTCGTGTCACCCGACGACCGCGCAGCCGCCCGGATGGCCGTCCGCCACCTCACCGACCTGGGCCACCGGCGGATCGGACTGGCCGTCGGGCCCGACCGCTTCGTGCCGGCGCGGCGCAAGGCCGAGGGATTCCACGACGCGCTCGCCTCCTCGGGCGCCGAGGGCTTCGTGCAGCACACCCTGTTCACCGTCGAGGGCGGGCACGCCGCGGCCGGTCAGCTCCTCGACCAGGGCTGCACCGGCATCGTCTGCGGCAGCGACCTGATGGCGCTGGGTGCCGTCCGGGCGGCCCGGCAACGCGGGCTGCACGTGCCCGGCGACCTCTCCGTGGTCGGTTACGACGACTCGGAGCTGATCGCGTTCACCGCTCCGCCGCTGACCACCGTGCGCCAGCCTGTCCGTGCGATGGCCGGAGCGGCGGTGCAGTCGCTGCTGGAGGAGATCGGCGGAAGTCCCGTCCCGCACAGCGAGTTCGTCTTCCGTCCGGAGCTGGTGGTGCGCGGCTCCACCGCCCGGGCGCCGCGCGGCTGACCACCCGACGGCCCGGCCCCCAGGCTCCCATTCGGCACTCCCTCAGGCAGGAGGCAACGTGGCGCTCAGAACCGCAGTCGCGACAACCGCAGCAGCCGCCCTCACCGCAGGCGCGCTCGCCACGGCAGCACCGGCACAGGCCGCTCCACCCGCACAAGCCGCCCCGGCGGCACAGGCCGCGCAGGAGGCCGACGAGCCCCCGCAGGCCCAGGCGCCACCGGGAGGCAAGGACGTCACCGCCGTCCTGTTCTCCTGGACCTTCGACTCGATCGCCCGGGCCTGCACCGACAGCCTCGGCTCGGCCGGCTACGGCTACGTCCAGGTCTCACCGCCCCGGGAGCCCATCGGGGGAGCGCAGTGGTGGACCCGGTACCAGCCGGTCAGCTACCGGACCGACGGACGGCTCGGCGACCGCGATCGGTTCCGTTCGATGGTCGACACCTGCAACAGCGCGGGGGTCGAGGTCGTCGCCGACACCGTCATCAACCACATGACGGCCGGCAGCGGCACCGGCACCGGTGGCTCCGTGTACACCACGTACGACTACCCCGACGCGCCTTGCAGTGACGGGGACTTCAACGACTGCCGCAGCTCCTCGATCGACTACCGCGACCGATACCAGGTGCAGAACTGCGAACTCGTGGGATCGTCCGACCTGAGAACCGGCAAGGAGTACGTCCGGCAGCGGATCGCGGACTACATGAACGACCTGCTCTCCCTGGGGGTCGCCGGCTTTCGGATCGACGCGGCCAAGCACATGCCGGCGAGCGACCTCGCGGCCATCAGGACCAAGGTCGGGAACAGCTCCCCCTACTGGAAGCAGGAGGCCATCCACGGCGCAGGTGAGGCCGTCGACCCCGGCGAGTACCTCGGCACCGGTGACGTCCAGGAGTTCCGGTACGCCCGCGGCCTCAAGCAGTCCTTCGACGGCGGACGCCTCGCCGACCTGCGCGACCTTGGCGAGGGCTGGGGCTTCATGCCGAGCGGTGCATCCGCCGTCTTCGTGGACAACCACGACACCGAGCGGGTTGGCGACACCCTCAACTACAAGGACGGGAGCGGGAGCGTCCAGTGGGAGAGCGGGGCGAACCGCTCGTTCACCGTGCAGCCGAGCGGCACCGTCGCACTGAATGACATCTGGCGGAACTGAGGTACCACTCCGGGGGCGGCGCGCGCCGCCCCCGGACATCCGCCCCGCCCCCTGCCGGTCGATCCGGTCAGCCCGGCAGCAGCGCCGGAAGCCTCCGGGCGAGCGCCGCGAAGGGGCCGTCGGGGGGCTCCTCGGCCAGGATGCGCCGGACCAGCGCGGCCGTCTCCGCGTCGGTGCCGGCCGTCACCGCCCCGAGCGCCAGGAAGTCCTGCACCAACTGCAGTTCGAGCTCGCCGCGCGGGATGCGCCGGCCGTCGAGCCAGGTGAGCGCGGTGGTCTCGGCCAGCCCCACCCAGGAGCGGACGACAAGCGCCGTCCGCGGCCCGGGATCGCGCACGCCGACATGTCCCAGCACCTGCTCGTAGGCGTACTGGCGCACCTCGTCGATCATCGCGTTCGCCCGCGGGGAACCGGGAACCGAACCGCCGCGCAGCAACGCGGAGAAGCCCGGACCGTGGTCCGAGACGAAGTCGAAGTAGCGCCGCATCACCCGCAGCAGCCGCGCGCTCAGCGGGCCCTCCCGCGGCTCGACGAACCGTGCGGAGAGCTCGTCCGCGGCCACCCGGACCGCCGCCTCGTACAAGCTGTGCTTGCCCGGGAAGTAGTGGTAGACCAGGGGTCGTGAGATTCCCGCGGCGGACGCGATGTCATCGATCGAGACCTCCTGCGGGGACCTGCTGCTGAACAGCTCCAGCGCCACGGCGATCAGTTGCCGCCGCCGTTCCTCGACACCCATCCTGCGGCGCACTCCGGTCGTCATGGGAACACCCTAGCGAGGACGGGCGGCTCCGGCGGCCCGGCGGTGACGGAGCGTCCGGAAAAGGACCCCCTCACCCGGGCCGCCCCCTCTTCCGGCTCCGCGCCCCCGGGCCCCGCCTCCGCCGCGGTCAGCCCAGTGGCTCCAGGGTGCCGCCGTCGCGCAGTTCGGCGGTCAGCTCGGGCTTCGCGCCCTCCTCCGCCTCCACCGCGAGCACCCGCCCGGTCGTACCGCCCCGCACGTCGCCGGTCACCTTGATCGACTCCACCCGGGTGCTGCCGGCGGCCAGCAGGTACGAGGTGCCGGCCCCGGACTTCCACATCGCCGCACCGAGCACTCGGGCTGCCCGCGGCCCGCACGCCGGCTCGTCCTGCACCGAGGCGACCACCGCGCTCGGCGTGCCCGGCTGATCCGCGGGCGGCTGGAACTCCGCAATGGCCCGGCTGCCCCCGCCGCGCCATGTCTCTCCCCTGGTGCACAGCCAGAGGGCGCGGCCGGCGCTGTCCGGGAGCTGCTGGAACGCGAAAGCCCAGGAGTTGACCGCGCGCACCCCGTTCCCGCTCATCGCCGTGAGCCGGCACGCGGTGCGGGCCAGGGCGTCCCGGGCGGCGCCGACCAGCGGGTCCTCGGGCGCCACCGTCGGGTTCCCGCTCGTCAGCCGGGCGGGCATCAGCTCGCCCAGGTCGGTGAGCAGGTAGGGGCTCTCCCGCCCGTCCGCGGTGAGCCGCAGGGCCGGCCACGCCGTGCACTCCGGCCGGCCCAGCGGCGGTGCGGTGACCGGCTCGGTGACCCCGTCCGGCGCCGGCTGCACCTCCCGTCCGGTGTCCGCGGGGTCGAGCAGGTCCACCGCGGACGCCTCCTCGACCCAGGGGGCCAGCAGGTAGCGGGTGCTGCCGTCGACCCGGGTGAGCAGCACCGCGCTCGAACCGGTGAGGTCCGCGCCGTCGACCCGGGCGAAGTCCAGCCCGACCGGCCCCTTCTTCCCGCCGGTCGGCTCCGCGTACCGCACCAGCCGCAGACCGTCGTGGAGCAGGACCACCGCGGCCCCGTCCACCTCACCGGCGTACAGGAGCTGCGCGGGACCGGCCGCGGGCCCCGACTGCGTGCCGGGCGTCGCCGAGACGTTTACCTCGCTGCCCGGGCGGGCCCAGACCGCCAGCGCCCGGCGCAGCAGGTCCTCGTCGTCGGCGAGGTCCCCGCGCACCGGCCAGGCGGAGAAGTCGGTACGGGCCGAGGTCTCCCAGGCCGCCGGTTCGACGCGGGCCAACCGCGCCGGATCCAGGGCGCGTTCGGAGGACGGGTTGCGGGCGTACTCCGGCGCCGCGGCACCGTCGCGTCCCCAGGTGTCGCCGGGCAGGCCCAGGAGGAATCCGCACACCACCAGCGCCGCCCCCGCCGCGATCGCGGCGCGGCCGTGCTGGCGGCGCCGCATCAGGTCGGTGGGCCGCGCCTGGAGCGAGCAGGGGTCGAACTCGACCGATTCCAGTGGCCGGCTGTCCTTGCTGCCAGGGGGCTCCTCGATCTCGTCGGCCTCGTCCAGGGCGTCGTCGGGGTCGTCCACCCCGGCCGCCTCCAGCAGGTCGAACACGTCGTCCTCGGTGAGCCCCTCCAACCGCTCCAGCACGTACGCCGCCCGGGCGGGACCGGACACCTCCGACAGCACCTGGTCCAGCGCGAGCGCGTCGGCCCCGCCGGAGCGGGGGCACAGCCGCAGACCGAGCACGCGCGGCAGCGGCGGCGCCGTCCTCGGCACCCCGCGCAGCCGCAGCCGGCCCAGCCGCGGCGGTCCGGGGTCGTCCAGCGCGGCACGCACCACCCGCAGGCGGACGTAGGCGTATCCCGGCTCGGCGGGCCGGCCGCCGCGCCGCGGCGCGGGTAGCGGCGGCTGCTCGGCCGCCGCCCGCCCGCGAGGGAGCGCCCGCTGCACCAGCGCGTGCGCGGTCAGCGTCCGCCGGTGCCTGCCCAGCGACGACGGCAGCAGGAGGTAGGCCAGCCGCACCAGCCGGGGGTAGTGCTCGATGAGCGCGGCCTCGGCCCGCTCGGTCTCGACGGGGCCGGGCGACGTGCCGGAGGGGGTGTGCGTAGTCAGGTCTGTAGGGGACACATTGAGCAGAACGAGTGAACGGATGCTTGGTCACCCCGGGACCGGCGCGGTACGGCGCCCCCCCCGCCCGGAGGCCCCTTCCCGGGGTACCGCCTTCGGAAGGCTACGGGCCCCAGGGCTGTCGGCCGGTGACAAAAACGCCTCCGATCCGGCGACCGCCGACGCCTCCCGTGCCATGATGCGGCCACCATGATCCGTACGGGCCCCACAGCTCCGCCGAGCTCCCGTCTGCCGCGCGCCGCGGTCTTCGCCGCGGTGTGCGTGGTGCTGGCCGCGACCGGGCACCGGGCCGCCTCCGGACACCCGGTGCCACTCCCGGCCCTCCTCCTCGGATTCGCCGTGGTCTGCTGCGCTGCCCGGCTCGGCAGTGCCCGGCGCCAGGGACCGCTCGCCATCGGCGCGGCACTGGGCGCCGGTCAGTCGCTGCTGCACATGCTGTTCGCCGCGGGTCCCCTCGCCGCCCGGCCCGCCCCCGGCGGCCCGCACCCGCTCGCCCCGCCCGGGCATTCGACTCCCGACCACCTCGGCCACCTCGGCCCCGCGGAGACCGCGGGCGGGATACTCGACGGGCAGGGCGCGATGCTCGCAGCCCACCTGCTGGCGGCCGTCCTGTGCGCCTGCTGGCTGTGGCGCGGCGAGACCGCCTTCTTCCGTCTGCTGCACGCCCTGCGGCACCGCGTGCTGCCGCGCCTCGTTCGGCGCTCAGCGCCGGTGCCGCTGCCCGCCCGCGGGCGACCGGGGCCACCGGCGGCACCGGTGCCGCCCCCGGGCCCGGCGCTGCTGCCGCACTCCCTCTCCCGCCGGGGGCCGCCGCGGGGGGTGACGCAGCCGCCTCCCCGACCCGTCCGCCGTCGCCCGGCGATCCCCACCGAAGGGCCGAACAGCCATGTCCGTGGACACCCCTGCGCGAAAACTCCCCGACCAGCCCGACTCCCGCCCCCCGGCCCGGAACCGCTCCGCGCGACCCGCGCTGCGCGGCATGACCCTGCGTCTGCATTTCTACGCCGGCGTGCTGATAGCCCCGTTCCTGCTGGTGGCCGCCGTCACCGGTGGGCTGTACGCGGCCTCGTTCCAGATCGAGAAGGTGCTCTACGCCGACCAACTGACCGTTCCGGCCCAGGACGCCGCGCTTCCGCTCACCCGTCAGGTGGAGGCGGCACGCGCCGCACACCCGGACGGTGAGCTCACCGCGGTCCGGCCCTCGTCCGAGCCCGGTGCCACCACCCGGGTGATCCTCTCCGACCCCTCGGTGCCGGAGGACCGGGCGCTGGCCGTCTTCGTCGACCCGTACACCGCCGAGGTGGCCGGCGCCCTTGCCAGCTACGGGAGTTCCGGGGCGCTGCCGTTCCGCGCCTGGACCTCCGAACTGCACCGGCACCTGCACCTCGGTGAACCGGGCCGCTTCTACAGCGAGACCGCCGCCAGTTGGCTGGGCGTCGTGGCGCTCGGTGGGCTCGTCCTGTGGTGGGGCCGGCGCAGGGCCGGCCGGAGGCTGCGCGGGACGAGTGGACGCCGCCGCACCCTGGCCCTGCACGGCACCCTCGGTCTCTGGGCGGCGCTCGGACTGCTGCTGCTCTCGGCCACCGGCCTCACCTGGTCCACGTGGACGGGCGAGAACATCGGCGCGCTCAAGGAGCGACTCGGCGGCGCCACACCGGTCCTCTCCACCGAGGGTGGCGGGCACGCGGCCCATGCCGGACACGGCGCGGACGCGGACGGTCCCGCGGCCCGGCACCCGATGATCGACCTGGACCGCGTGCTCGCGGTGGCCCGCGAGGAGGAGGGGCTGGACGGCCCGGTGGAGATCGTGCCGCCGCCGACGGCCGAGGACGGCACCCCGGGCGCCTACCTGGTCCAGCAGATCGACAAGCAGTTCCCGCAGCGTCTGGACCAGGTGGCGGTGGATTCGGCGAGCGGAGAGGTCACCGACCGCCTGGCCTTTGCCGACCACCCGGTGCTCGCCAAACTGACCCGCTGGGGGATCGACGGCCACCAGGGCCTGTTGTTCGGCCTGGCCAACCAGATCCTGCTGCTGGCGCTCGCCGTCTCGCTCTGTGTGCTGATCGTGCTCGGATACCGGATGTGGTGGCTGCGCCGCCCCGACCGGGACGGCCTGCTGTCCTTCGGCAGTGCCCGGCCGCGCGGTTCGCTGCGTCGGCTGCCGCCGGTCTGGTGGCTTCCGCTGGGAGTGGTGACGCTGCTGGCCGGTTGGTTCGTCCCGTTGCTGGGACTCGGACTCGCGGTGTTCCTGGCCGTCGATCTGCTGCTGGGCGCGCTCGCCCGGCGGCGGACACCCGCCGCCTGACCGGCCCCGGCACGCCAGGAGGGGCCCGGACGGCGGGTCCGGGCCCCTCCCGCGCGAGGGCGACGCTCCGGCGGTCCCTGCCGCGGGCGGGTCAGACCAGGGCGAGCGAGCCGGCTCGGTGCACACGGTGGCCACCACCAGCCGGGTCACGAGGTACGGGTCGACGTTCGCGAGGGGGCGCCGGCCCTCGATGCGGCCCTTCTTCTCCACCGGGACCGGGGCGTGCCCGGTGGCCTGGTCGGTGCTGGACCCGTCGAAGCCCCACACGCCGGGCTCGGCACCGTCGGCCACGGTCTTCGCCCTCGAACGCAGCTTGGCAGTCGGCTCGGTGCCGTCGACACCGCGCGCCCGTCCGACGAGGGCGCGGGCCCGCCTAGGCTGGGGGCTCCGACTGAACCGGGAGGACCACCGTGCCCCACTCCACCCCCGACCGCGCGGCGCCGACCGCCGGGCGCCGTTCCCACGCTGCCCGGAGCGCGCCCGAACCCCCTTCGCGTGCCGCCGGTGCGGACCGGATCGGAGCCGCGGCATGAGGTTCGGACTGCTGGGGGCCGGCCACTGGGCCGAGCACACCCACGCCGCGGCGCTCGCCGTCCACCCGCACGCGGAGCTCGCCGGCGTCTGGGGTCGCCGGCCGGAGGCAGCGGCAGCCGTGGCCGAACGCCACGGCACCCGGCCCTACCCGTCGGTCGACGCCCTGCTGGCCGACTGCGACGCCGTGGCCGTCGCCCTCCCGCCGGACGTGCAGGCGCCCCTCGCGGTCCGTGCGGCGGAGGCGGGGAAGCACCTGCTGCTCGACAAGCCGCTCGCCACCACTCCGGCGGGCGCCCGCGAGGTGGTCGCGGCGGTGGAGCGCGGCGGCGTGCGCTCGGTCGTCTTCTTCACTCTCCGTTTCGCCCCGGACTCCGCCCGCTGGCTGGCCGAGCAGACGGTGAACGGCGGCTGGACGGTGGGGCGGGCCGACTGGTACTCCCCGGTCTTCGGCGGCGCCGACTCCCCGTACGCCGCCTCCCCCTGGCGGCAGGAGAAGGGCGCCCTGTGGGACATCGGCCCGCACGCCCTGTCGGTACTGCTCCCGGTGCTCGGCGACCTCGGCGACCTCGACGAGCCCGGCGTGCTGACGGCCGTCCGCGGCCCCGGGGACACCGTCCACCTGGTGCTGCGGCACCTCGACGGAGCGTCCAGCACCGTGCTGGTCAGCCACTCGATGCCGCCCGCGGCGGCCGGGGTGGTGGCCGAGCTGCGCGGAACCGCCGGTGTCGCGCGGATGACGGAGCGCGACGATCCCCCGACGGTGGCCTTCGCGCGGGCGGTGGACGCGCTGCTGGACGCGGAGCAGCACCCCTGCGACGTCCGGTTCGCGCTCCGGGTGACGGAGATCCTCGCCGCCGCCGAGAGCCGGCTCGGCGGCTGACGCCCGCGACCGGGCCCGCGCGTGGCCGTCGCGGCCTCGTGCGGGCCCCGCGGGTGCCGGTGGTGGCCGGCCCGGCGCCGCGCGCCGCACCGGCCACCACCCCTCGCGGTGCCGCCGCTCAGTAGACGCTGACGCCGTAGACGTTCAGTGCCTCCGTGACGGGCTGGAAGATCGCCCCGCCGACGCCGTTGACGCACGAACCGGTGCCACCGGAGTGGATGCCGTAGGCGACGTCGCTGCGGAAGTGGGCGCCGCCGCTGTCACCTCCGGCGGAGCAGAGGTTGGTGCGCACCATGCCGTACACGCTGCCCTGTGAGTAGTTGATGGTCACGTTGGTGGCCGTCACCGTGCCGCTGGTCACGCCGGTGGTGCTGCCGCTCTTGCTGATCGCCTGCCCGGCGACCGGGTTCGCCGCCCGGGCGATGTCCTGGAACGAGCCGTTGTAGAGGTTGACGTGGCCGGGCGCCTGGGAGCCGTCGGTGTAGCGGACGATCCCGTAGTCGTTGGTGGGGAAGCTGGTCCCCTCCCGGACACCGATGGTGTGGCCGCCCGAGGACGCGGACCAGTTGGCCGCGATGTTGGTGCAGTGGCCGGCCGTCAGGAAGTACCTGACGCCGTTCTTGGCTACGTTGAAGGCCGCCGAGCAGCGGCTGCCGCCGGTGTAGATCGCGTCGCCGCCGTTCACCTCGGGGGTGAAGGCGCCTTCGACGCGGGTCACCTCCGCGGCTCCGTCGAGGCCGTCCACGACCTCCTCCAACCGCGCCAGCTCGTGCGCGGAGACGGTTTCGTCCGCCTGCACCTCCACCCGGTTGGTCACCGGGTCGGTGCCCCACGAGGTGCCGGGTATCTGCACCTCGCTCTCCAGGGTGTCCGCGGCCCGGGCGAGTTCGGCGGCCCCGCGTGCGACCTTTCTGGGCTCCGCCCCCGCCTTCCGCACCTGCTCCGCGGACGTGGCGTCGGTGACGTTGACGGTCAGCCGGCCCGTCTCGGGGTGCAGGAAGGAACCGGTCGTCCGGGCGCCGAGCCGGTCGACCAGGCTGTCGGCGAGGCGCAGTTCGGCGGCGGTGGGGGCCGCGGACGGACCGGCGTCGGAGCCGGGCGCGGGGTCGGCGGCCTGGGCCGTGCCGGAGAGGGCGGGGAGCAGGGCCAGAGCGGCCGTGGCTGCGGCGAGGGCGAGGGGCCTGCGGCGACCGGGACGGCGGGCAGGGGTGTGCTGTGACATGGATGTCCTTCTGGTTGGGGGGCCAGTGGGCATGACAGGTCGCGCTGTTCCTTGGGGGACATGGACGAGAGCGCTCTCGGGAGAGCCGAGAGTGCTCATGCCATAGAGCCGTATCCAAGTCGACACCGGCTCCGCACGCAAGAGTGCGCGGGCGCGTTCCGGGACCCCGCCGGCGGGCGGAGCCCGCCGGTCGCCTCGCCGGTGCCGGTGCGGGTACGGGTGCAGCCCCGCCCCGCACCCGCGTGAACCCGTCCGCCGCCCGCGCCTCCCGGTCAGCCCAGCGCCGCCACCCGGTCGCGGTAGCCCCGCACCGGCGCGGCGTCCCGGTAGGGCTCCAACCGCCGCTCGAAGTCGCGCACGTACTCGTGCGCCCGCACCGACCGCATCTCCGCCGCGGCCTGCGCCGCCTCGGCGCCCAGGGAGCAGGCCTGCTCGATCTCACCGAGACCCAGACGCGCCGTCGCCAGCACCACCCGGCAGAACAACCGGCTGCGCGCGTACCCGGCCCCGCGCAACTGGAGCGACCGCTCCGCGTGCTGGGCGGCGGCACGGTACTGGAGCAGGTCCCGGTGGCAGTGGCCGAACTCGTCGGCCAGCTGCGACTCGTCGAAGAACCTCGCCCAGTGCGGCACCTCCTCACCCGGCCGGGCCGCCTCCAGGGCACGCTCCGCTCGCGCCAGCGAGGCCGTGCACGCCCGGACCTCGCCCAGTACGCCGTGGCCCCGTGCCTCGGCGGAGTGCAGCAGCGACTGGACCACCGGCGGCGCCGAGGCACCCACGCCCTGCTGAGCGACCCGGGCCAACTGCACCGCCTCCCGGCCGTGGCCCAGGTAGACCGCCTGCCGGCTCATCGTCACCAGCACGTAGCTGCCGTACATCCGCTCGCCGGCCGCCTGCGACAACCGCAGCGCCTGCACGAAGTACCGCTGGGCCAGCCCGTGCGCCGCGATGTCGTACGCCGTCCAGCCGGCCAGCCGCGTCAGGCCGGCGGCGGCGGCGAACAGCTGCCGCCCCAACTGCTCGCCGTAGCTGCCGCGCAGCATCGGCTCCGCCTCGTGCTCCAGGTACCGGACCAGCGCCTGCCGGGCGTGCCCGCCGCCGTAGGTATTGTCCAGACCGCGGAACAGTTCGGCCACCGAGCGCAGCGCGGTGACGTCGCCGGCGGTCACCCGCTGCCCGGGGGCGCGCTCGACCTGCTCGGCCGGGTCGGCCCGCCCCCGCGGCGCGAGCGGGCCGCGGCCCTGCGGGGGAACGCGGTGACCCTCCGGCTGCCCGCCCCGTGCCACGCGCTCGTCGGAACGGCCGATCAGCCAGTCGCGGCTCGGCACCACCAGACCGGCCGGGGTGAAGGCGATCTTGCGCAGGTCGCCGTGGCTGCCCGAGTCCTTCCGCCAGAGCCCGCCCACGATGGCCACCGCCTCGGCGGGACTCGCCGCGAACTCCAGACCCGCGTAGACCGGCGGGCAGGCGTCCAGTCCCAGGTCCTGGGCGCACAGCCGTCTCCCCAGCCGCCGGGTGAAGACCTCGGCGATCAGGGCGGGCGTGGTGCCGCGGGGCTGCTGCCCGCGCAGCCACCGGGTCACCGATGTCTTGTCGTACCGGAGGTCCAGTCCGTGCTCCAGCCCGAGTTGGTCCACGCGCCGGGCCAGTCCGGCGTTGGAGAAGCCGGCCTCCGAAATGAGCGCGGCGAGCTGACGGTTGGGACTGCGCTGCTGGGAGGGCCGGCCCCCGGGTCGTTCCGTCGTCATCGGCTGTGCGGTCTCCTGCCCGTCGGCTTTGACAGGCGCCGGGGCGCCCTGGTGGAACGGCGTGAATGTAACGGTCTGACTCACGCTCTTCGCCCTGTTGGCCCGGTAATCACTCATACGTGTGAGAGCGTCGCCGGCCCCGGGCCCATGGGTACCTGCCTGTGCCCGGTCGTACAGTGGGCGAGGAGACCGGGCGGCGGACAGCCCGCCCCGGGACGTCGGACCGTCCGGGCCGTGGAACCGGCCGGAGCCCGCCGCCCGGCCGGACCGGGAGACCGAGAAGGGAAGCGGCCGTGAGCGAGCTGCGCTTTGTCCACCTGGGCTTCGGGAACGAGGCGGTGGAGTACTCGGCCGCCTGGCAGCGCCAGCGCGAGGTGCACGCGGCCCGGTTCGCCGACGAGATCGAGGACACCTGCCTGCTCCTGGAACACCGGGCCGTCTACACCGCGGGCCGCCGCACCTCCGACAGTGAGCGCCCGCTGGACGGCACCCCCGTCGTCGACGTCGACCGTGGCGGCAAGATCACCTGGCACGGCCCCGGCCAGCTCGTCGGGTACCCGATCCTGAAGCTCCCGCGCCCGGTGGACGTGGTCGCCCACGTCCGCAGGCTGGAGGAGGCGCTCATCCGCAGCTGCGCCGAGTTCGGACTGGAGACGACCCGGATCGAGGGCCGCAGCGGCGTCTGGGTGCTCGGCGACCCGCTCGCGGAGCGGCCCGCGCCGACCGGCCTCGCGCTGGACTTCGACCCCCGCCTCCGCGAGAACGAGGACTACGACCCCCGGCTGATGGGCCCCGGCTACGCGCCCTCCAACGCCGGCCAGCGCGGCGAGGACCGCAAGCTCGCCGCCGTCGGTATCCGGGTCGCCAAGGGCGTCACCATGCACGGCTTCGCCCTGAACTGCGACCCCGACAACACCTCCTTCGATCGGATCGTGCCCTGTGGGATCACGGACGCCGGTGTGAGCTCCCTCTCAGCCGAGCTGGGCCGCACCGTGCCGGTGGCCGACGTCCTCCCGGTCGTGGAGAAGCACCTCACCGCCGTCCTGGAGACCGAGGCGGCACCGCCGCGCGCCGTGTGACCGGTAAGACCTCCGGTGCACCGCGCCTCGACGGGCGGCCGACGGGACGCACCCGGCGGGCGGACGCACAGGGCAAGGCCGGTGGCGGCGGAAAACAGCAGACCCCGCCTTGTTTCCCCCGGGTCACCGGGGGTGAGGAGCGGGAGGACAGGTGGGCGTACGCTGGTGTACGCCGATGAATCGAAAGTTTTAGGAGCCGGACGTGTCCGCTGTCGCACCCGACGGTCGCAAGATGCTCCGCCTGGAGGTCCGCAACAGCCAGACCCCCATCGAGCGCAAACCCGAGTGGATCAAGACCCGCGCCAAGATGGGGCCGGAGTACAACGCGCTCCAGAGCCTGGTCAAGCGCGAGGGCCTGCACACGGTGTGCCAGGAGGCGGGCTGCCCCAACATCTTCGAGTGCTGGGAGGACCGCGAGGCCACCTTCCTCATCGGCGGCGAGCAGTGCACCCGCCGCTGCGACTTCTGCCAGATCGACACGGGCAAACCGGCCGAACTCGACCGGGACGAGCCGCGCCGGGTGGCCGAATCCGTCGAGCAGATGGAACTGCGCTACGCCACCATCACCGGCGTGGCCCGCGACGACCTGGAGGACGGCGGGTCCTGGCTGTACGCCGAGACCGTCCGCCAGATCCACGCCCGGATGCCGGAGACCGGCGTCGAGCTGCTCATCCCCGACTTCAACGCGGAGCCCGACCAGCTCGCCGAGGTCTTCTCCTCGCGTCCCGAGGTGCTGGCCCACAACGTCGAGACGGTGCCGCGCATCTTCAAGCGGATTCGTCCCGCCTTCCGCTACGAGCGCTCGCTGGACGTGCTCACCCGGGCCCGCGACGCCGGACTGGTCACCAAGTCCAACCTGATCCTCGGCCTGGGCGAGACCCGCGAGGAGGTCAGCCAGGCCCTGCGCGACATGCACGAGGCCGGCTGCGAGCTGATGACCATCACCCAGTACCTGCGTCCCACTCCACGCCACCACCCGGTGGAGCGCTGGGTGAAGCCGCACGAGTTCGTCGAGCTCCAGCAGGAGGCCGAGGAGATCGGCTATGCGGGTGTGATGTCCGGGCCGCTGGTCCGCTCGTCCTACCGGGCCGGCCGGCTGTACCGGCAGGCGCTCGACCGCCGCCGCGCGGTCGACGCCGCGTAACCACGCGCCCCCCCGGGCGGCCGGTACCGGCCGCCCGGGGGGCCTCAAGACGGTGGAGTGATTTTGACCGCTCGGTCACGCGGCGGTAACACCGTTCGGTGACGATGGCTACACGGACCGTTCACGCCCTCGGAGGGGACATCACCATGCAGGCTGCCGCCCCCGTTCGCCCGACCTTCGCCGACACGCTGCGCACGCTGGAGGTCGCCCTGCTGGGCCGCGGGCAGAGCACGGCCCGCCGCAACGCCTGGACGGCGGTCCAGGAGGACCGCCGCCGCGCCCGGGACCGGGTCGCGGCGGAGCACGTCCTGGAGGCCGCGGCCGGAGGCGCTTCCGCGGCCACGTAAACTCCCTCGTATGGCGAGGAAGGAAAAATCCGAGAATCCAGGGCGGCTCAAGCAGATCGCCCTGACGTACAAGATGGCCCGGCGGTCCGATCGCTGGATCGGGTTCATCCTGCTCGGCGTGGGGCTGGTCACCTTTGGCGCTGTCCTCGGGATCGGCTTCCTGCTCGGGCATCCGATCTACCTGGGCGTCCTGGGCTTCCTGCTGGCCTTCCTCGCGATGGCAATCGTCTTCGGACGGCGTGCCGAGCGGGCGGCCTTCGGGCAGATGGAGGGCCAGCCGGGTGCGGCGGCCGCGGTGCTGGACAACATCGGACGGGGCTGGTCGGTCACCCCGGCGGTCGCGATGAACCGGCAGCAGGACGTGGTGCACCGCGCGGTGGGACGGCCGGGTGTCGTCCTCGTGGCGGAGGGCAACCCCAACCGGGTGCGCGGCATGCTGGCCTCCGAGAAGCGCAAGATGACCAGGGTCCTGGGCGACGTACCGGTGCATGACGTGGTCGTCGGCGACGGCGAGGGGCAGGTGCCGCTGCGGAAGCTGCGCACCACCATCGTCAAGAAGCCGCGGACGCTTCCCGGGTCGCAGGTCACGGAGGTGAACGACCGGCTGCGGGCACTGGGGGACCTGATGAGCAACATGCCCCTGCCGAAGGGGCCGCTACCCAAGGGCATGCGGCTCCCCAAGGGGGGGCCCAGCGGCCGCTGAGGCTCGATCTCCCGGTCCTGTCTCGTATACGCGCCGCCACGGGCGCCCCGGACGGCCGCAGGGCCCCGCCCTGCGGCCGTCCGGGGCGGGTGCGGGCGAACGCCGCGGGACGGTGCCCGGCCGCGGGGCCCCGCGGCGGGGGACGTCTCCGAGACTGCGGTGGCTGCCTCCGTTCGCCCCGAGGGCTCGGACGCGAATTACTGGGCTCAGACGCGGATCTGGACGGCGCCCGCGAGCCGGTCGTGCAGTCCGCGGGTGTCGCGGTCCCACACCAGCGCGGGAACGGCGAGGACCAGCAGCGCCGTGCGCAGCAGCACCCGGGGGAGGGAGAGGCGCCCCCCGTCGACGGCGAGGACCCGCAGCCCGAGCAGCCGCTTGCCCGGGGTGCAGCCGACGGTGCCGACGGTCAGGAAGGCCATCACGCCGAACACGGCCAGTGCCCAGTTCCCCGTCCCGCTGACGCCGTCGTCCGACAGCAGCCCGTAGGCGATGACCAGGCTCAGCAGCCAGTCGACGCAGAGCGCCGCGAGCCGGCGGCCGAACGGCGCGATCGAGCCGGGGCCCTCCTCGGGCAGCCCCAGCCGCTCGCCGCGGTACCCGAAGTCCGCTCCCATGCCCTCGGCCGCCGCGCGGGGGCCGGAGAGCCACGATCCCCATGCCTGCCTGTTGTCCACCCGTCCACGGTAGCGGGTCGCCGGGCGCCCCCGGCAGCCGCCGGCGCTCACCGGAACCGTCCGCGGCGGCCCGACCTGCTGATACCCCGGCCCGGCGGACGGCGCGTCCGGTTAACGTTGGCGAAACAATTGGGTCATGCTCGAGAAATGCCGCATGCCTAGGGTCGGATATGCGGGCCACCGCACTGGGCTGCGATCTTAAGCAATCCCGTCCCCTCGCGGCGGGACTAGGAGGACTTGGATGTTCCAGAACGCCGACGAGGTAAAGAGCTTCATCACGGAGAACGACGTCAAGTTCGTCGACGTCCGCTTCTGTGACCTGCCGGGCATCATGCAGCACTTCACCGTCCCGGCCGAGTCGTTCGACCCGGCCGAGAACCTGATGTTCGACGGCTCGTCGATCCGCGGGTTCCAGGCCATTCACGAGTCCGACATGGCGCTCGTCCCGGACCTGTCCACGGCGCGTGTGGACGCGTTCCGCAAGGACAAGACGCTCAACATCAACTTCTTCATCCACGACCCGATCACCGGCGAGCAGTACAGCCGCGACCCGCGGAACGTGGCGAAGAAGGCCGAGGCATACCTCGCGTCCTCCGGGATCGCCGACACCGCCTTCTTCGGCCCCGAGGCGGAGTTCTACGTCTTCGACGACGTCCGCTTCGAGACCAAGGCGAACGCCGGCTACTACCACATCGACTCCGAGGCGGGCGCCTGGAACACCGGCGCCATCGAGGACGGCGGCAACCGCGGCTACAAGGTCCGCTACAAGGGCGGCTACTTCCCCGCCCCGCCGGTCGACCACTTCGCCGACCTGCGCGCCGAGATCAGCCTGGAACTGGCCGAGTCCGGCCTCGAAGTCGAGCGCCAGCACCACGAGGTGGGCACCGCCGGCCAGGCGGAGATCAACTACAAGTTCAACACGCTGCTCGCCGCGGCCGATGACCTGATGCTCTTCAAGTACATCGTGAAGAACGTCGCCTGGCGCAACGGCAAGACCGCGACCTTCATGCCCAAGCCGATCTTCGGCGACAACGGCTCCGGCATGCACTGCCACCAGTCGCTGTGGAGCGGCGGCGAGCCGCTGTTCTACGACGAGCAGGGCTACGCGGGCCTCTCGGACACCGCCCGCTACTACATCGGCGGCATCCTCAAGCACGCTCCCTCGCTGCTGGCCTTCACCAACCCGACGGTGAACTCGTACCACCGCCTGGTGCCCGGCTTCGAGGCACCGGTCAACCTGGTCTACTCGCAGCGGAACCGCTCGGCTGCGATCCGCATCCCGATCACCGGGGCGAACCCGAAGGCCAAGCGCATCGAGTTCCGCGCCCCGGACCCGTCCTCCAACCCGTACCTGGCGTTCTCGGCGCTCCTGATGGCCGGCCTGGACGGCATCAAGAACAAGATCGAGCCCGCCGAGCCGGTCGACAAGGACCTCTACGAGCTGGCCCCCGAGGAGCACGCGGGCGTCCCGCAGGTGCCCACCTCACTGCCGGCCGTGCTGGAGGCGCTGGAGGCCGACCACGAGTACCTGCTCGCGGGCGGTGTCTTCACCCCGGACCTGATCGAGACCTGGATCGACTACAAGCGGACCAACGAGATCGCCCCGATGCAGCTCCGCCCGCACCCCCACGAGTTCGAGCTCTACTTCGACATCTGAGAGCCGAGCTCGGGCGACCTGGGCGGCAGCCCTGGAAGCAAGCTGTGACCTGCGGAAACTCTTCTCAAGAGTTCTCACTGTCACCACTGGCTTTCCACCCCCTCGTGCACCGCGTGTGCACCGCCCGGCCAAGTCTCCGACGTGACGTCAGCAACAGCAGCGGAGGCCGCTACCTCACACCGGGGTAGCGGCCTCCGCTGTCTTAGATCGCCGAGCGGCGGGACCGTGGAGCGATAGCGGAGGCCATAGAAGCCCTGCGGACTCCTCGGGAGCCTGGCATAGCCCAGTACGGTCGGGGCGATAAGGTGAGGAAGCCCGACGGGCGACGCCTGGATTCGGCTCCGCTCACACCTGGCGGCGTGGACGGGCTGCGGTACGTACGCTATGACGAGGGTCGCGTGCGAGGAGATCGAGGATCTCTTCCGCCAAGCCGACGCCGTGCGAGTGCGCTTGGGAGGCGGCCTCGGCGAGCACGCGACGCACTCGAAAGTTGCTGTCTTGCGCTAGTCGCTTGGCTGTGTCCCGATATCGGTCTGGAGTCTTGAGGCACAGCACAGCACAGCGCTTGCCTGGCGGACCCCAGCGTGGCCGTGCGCAGCCATGAGACTGGCGTCGACCTGCTCGGCCGGATACCCGATTCGCGCCGGAGGCGCGGAATCCGTCATCCGGTGGGTGCGCTGATCGCTGTCGCGGTGTGCGCGGTGACGGCCGGTGCGCGGGGTTTCACGGCGATCGGGGAGTGGGCCCGGGATGCCGGAGCGGTGGCCGTGAAACAGTTGGGGCTGGTAAGGGGTTCGGTGGACGAGTCGACGCTGCGGCGCCTGTTCGCGAGGCTGGACGCGGACCGTCTCGACGTGATCCTGGGGACGTGGGCGGCGACGAGGGCGGCGCTGGTCGCGGGTCGGCGGGTGATCGCGATCGACGGCAAGACCGTCCGGGGCGCACGCAGCGGTGACGCCTCGGCCCCGCACTTGGTCGCCGCGCTGGCACACGGGCCGGGAGCGGTGCTCGGCCAGGTCGCAGTGCGTGAAAAGAGCAACGAGATTCCCGCGGCCAGGGACCTGCTGGAGATCCTTGATCTGGACGGAGCGGTGGTCACGATGGACGCGCTGCACACCCAGCACGCCACCGCGGCACTCCTGACCGAGGCCGGCGCCGACGACGTCCTGACCGTGAAGGCGAATCAGAAGTCGTTGTACGCACGGCTCAAGGCTCTGCCCTGGGCCCGGATACCCGCCGTGACCAGAACAGACCGCGGACACGGGCGGCGTGCGACCGCACGGTCAAGGCCGTCGACGTGCCGGCCTGGATCGACTTCACCACAGCCGCGCAGGTCGCCCAGCTACGGCGCACCGTGACCCGCAAGGGCCGACGGACGGTCGAGATCGTCTACCTGATCACCAGCACGGACGCCCGCACCGCGCCCCCGGAGCTTCTGGCCACATGGGTGCAGCCCCACTGGGAAATCGAGAACCGCCTGCACTGGGTCCGCGACGTCACCTTCGACGAGGACCGCTCCCAGGTCCGCACCGGCAACGCTCCCCGCGTCATGGCAGGTCTCCGCAAACATCGCGATCACCCTCCTCCGCCCCACGGCCACCAGAACATCGCCGCCGCCCCACGACACCACGCCCACGACACCACGCCCGCGACACCGACCGCCCCATCAACCTCCTCCTGACCTCATGATCTACAACTTTGCCGGGGCCCTGGGTGCGCACCCGGACAGTGCACCGGGATCAAACTTGGGACGAAAGGCGGGCAGCCCGCTGCCGACTGTGGGGGCATTCGACAGATAATCACGGAGAGTGATTACAGCGGGGGCGACCGCCGCTTCGCATCCTGGCGCATGTACCAAATCCTTCCCTACCCAGGCCGACCTGGGTAGGATTTGGTACATGCCTAAGCCCACCGACCGCCTCATGCAACGCCTGGCGGGCTTGCCTCCGACCTTCACCTCGCGCCAGGCCCGCGCCGTTGGGCTTCCCCCACGAGAACTGGCCACCTTGGCCTCCGCCGATGACATCGAGGAGATCTCCCGGGGTGTCTACCGTCGGGCCGACGCAGCACCGACAGCCCACGTCGACGTCCTCGCAGTCTGCACCCGGGCGCCGCACGCGATCGTATGCGGGGAGTCCGCACTGACGCTGCACGAACTGATCGACGACATCCCGTACGAGGTGCACATCGCGGTACCACGGGGCACACACCGCCCGGCGATCGCCTATCCCGCGACCCGGACGTCTCAATATGCTGCGGATACCTTCGGCTACGCGATGGACCGGTTCGAAGCCGCTCCAGGCGAAACCGTCCCCGTCTACAGCCCCGCACGTTCCGTCGTGGATGCCATGCGCCTCGGCGGGGCCGCAGGCAGACCCCTCGCGCTCAGCGCCCTCAACCGCTACCTGCGCCGGCACGGCCAGGGCGGCGTCGCCGACCTTCAGGAAGCCGCTCAGACACTCGGTGCCCTGTCCACCATCCGCCCAGCCATCGAAGCGGTGCTCGCCTGATGCCCCACCCCACCCGCGACACAACCGCCGGGCGTATCTACAACGACCTGCGCATCCTCGCCCGCCGCACCGGACGCCCAAGCGACCAGTTGATGCTCGAATACGTCCTGGAACGCTTCCTGTTCCGGTTGGGCAATCACCCCGAGGGTGGCCGGCACTTCGTACTCAAGGGCGGCCTACTGCTCGCCCAGTTCGGCGCCCGTCGCATGACCCGCGACATCGACATCCTCGGCCGTTCGTTCTCCGGTGACGAAGCCGAGATCACCCGCCGCATCGCGGCCATCGCCGCCGCCGAGGCCGACGACGGGGTCGCCTTCGACCCCACAAGTCTGTCCACCGTGCCCATCCGTGGGGACGACGAACACCACGGACTCCGCCTGACCATGGCCGCGAGTCTCAGCCGGGCGCGACTCAAGCTCCAACTCGACGTCAGCTTCGGCGATCCGGTGACTCCCGAGCCAAAGTTGATCGATTACCCGCAGGCCCTGGAAGGAACGCCCTTCCCGCTCTACGGCTACCCGATCGCGACCGTCATCGCAGAGAAGCTGTCCACTGCCGTCGCTCTCGGAGATCTCAACACCCGGGACCGCGACTACGCAGACCTCTACCAGCTGATCACCCGGCACCGTCTCGACGGCAACGAACTCATCGATGCCCTCACCGCGACCGCCGGACACCGAGCCATCCAGCTACGCCCACTCAGCAGCGCCCTCACCGACCTGCCGACGCGTCGTCAAGCTCCGTACACCGCCTGGCTGCGTCGCCAGGGTCCCTCAGCCGGAAACCATCCCGAAAACCTCACCGAGTTGGTCGCCCTCGTCACGGACTTCGCCGACCCGCTCCTCACTGGCACTGCCACGCAACGAATCTGGGAACCGCAAGCGAAGGCTTGGACCTGAAGCCCCAATCCTGGGGGCCAGTGCGCTGCCGCTCAGGAACTCCGTGTACTCGCACGGACTCAACAATCGCGAAAGAAGTGGGATTGCCGTGCACCAAGGCATTCCGGAGACACCGCCCCGGCACCAGCACAGCCACACCCGTCGCTAGCCCCCGCCGTGTGCACCGGTTGTACACCAGACCCTCTGCGGATACGCGCCTACGCAGGTCAGAGCCGTGTTCATGTATTACTTCGACATCTGAGGTCGCCGCGGGCAGAGCGGTGGCCGTCGTGCACTCTCCCGAAACGGAGGGTGTACGACGGCCCTCGTCGTTGCTGGACGCCTCGGTACGGTGAGGTCCGGGCCGGACGAGCCCGCACCAGGGCCTCCCGGCCGTGGTCAGCGCCGAGCGAACCGGTGCAGGGTGTCCACCACGGACGGCGCCGGCGTGTCCGGGTGGGCCGCGTCGTGCAGCAGATGGTCCACCTCCGGCAGCGCCACGCGGCCCGGTCCACGGGTGTGTGCGTGGCGCAGGGCGCGGGTCAGGGTGTTCGCTGTGGCACAGGGGACCTGGGCGTCGTTCGTGCCGCAGGTCAGCAGCACCTTGGTTCCCGGCCGGAGCGCCGCGGCGGTGTTCGGGGGGTGGCCGGCGTCGTTGCCCGCCACGAACCGGGCGTTGGGGCCCTGGAACGCCGCGAAGAGCCCGGCGATCGCGGGGGCAGACCGGTGGTGTCGACTGGCCGGTCTGCGGGGATCCTTGTTCCTGCCGTCGTGGGGGCACTTCCCGGGCGAAGAAGCGTGTCGGGTCCTCTCGCCGCGTCCGCGTCCGCGTCCGCGTCCGCGTCCGCGTCCACGTCCACGTCCACGTCCAGGGCGGGGCCGGGCGGGGCCGCGCCCGGCCGTCACTCCTACGGCGGTGGTCGGCGCGGTCCGGTGCGGATGCCTCGGCGCACGGCCCGGAAGGCACAACGGAGCCTGCGTCCAGGGATGTTGGCCGCCCGCCGCCGGGGGTCCCGAGCCCGATGCCCCCGGGAGCCGTTCGGGGGTGCGGGTGGCGGGGTGCCCCTCGTGCGGTGACGGTGTGACGCAGAGCACCGGCACGCCGCCTTCCCTCCCCGGGTCGTCGCGGCAGCGGTGCCGGTCCACGATCGGAGAACCCCGCTCATGAAACGCACTCTCGCCCTCGCGATGGCCACCGCGGCAGCGGTCGCGCCCGCCGTTGCCCTCGCGCCGTCCGCCGTCGCGGAGAACGCGGACAGCCGCACGCTGCGGATGCACGCCGACCTCTCGCCCGTCCCCTACAGCAAGGTGACCGGGTCGGGCACCGCGACCGTCAGCCTCACCGGGCACGAGGCCACCGTCACCGTGCAGGCGCAGGACCTGCTGGCCGGTGCCCCGCACGCCCAGCACTTCCACATCGAGGCCAAGGGCGTCTGCCCGCCCGCCTCGGCGGCGAAGGAGCGCAACGGCATCCTCAGCATCAACACCACGGACGGCGCACCGTTCTACGGCGGCATCGGCACCTCGCTGACCACCACAGGTGACACCAGCCCCGACTCGGGCCTGGCCGTGGACCGGTTCCCGACCGGTCCCGCCATCGACTACCACCGCACACTCACCCTGAGCCCGGAGGCCGCCGAAAGCGTCCGGGCGGGAACCGCGGTCGTCGTGGTGCACGGCGTCGACGTCAACGGCAACGGCGAGTACGACGACGTGCTCGGCGAGAGCGACCTGGACCCGGCGCTGCCCGCCGAGGCGACCAACCCCGCGCTCTGCGGCTCGCTGGCCGCCTCGCCGCGCGGTGCCGTGGCCGGCGGCCTGGGCGGCAGCCAGACGGACGCGGCTCCGACGACGGCGGCAGCCGCAGCCGGTGGCGGCCTCCTCGCCGCCGCACTCGGCACGGTCCTGCTGCGCCGCCGACTCGGCCGGCAGTCCTGACGGTCCTGGCGTGCCCCTGCTGACCGGCGGTGGCCGCCGCGGACTGTGCTCCGCGGCGGCCACCGCCCTCGCCACCGCCGGACTGGGCCTGGTCGCTTTCGCCGCCACCGGCCCCGGGCCGGGCTCCGCGCCGCCCGGCTCGCCCCCGGCCGCCTCCGCGCCCGCGCCGGTTTCCCCGGGGCCGGCGCTGCCGTCCTCGCGGCCCCTGCGTCTCACGGCGCCGGGCCTCGGCCTCGACGCCGCCGTGGACCGGGTCGGCAACGCACCCGACGGATCCGTCGCGCTGCCGGACGACGCCGATCACGTGGGCTGGTACACCGGATCGCCGACCCCGGGGGAACCCGGCAACGCCGTGCTGGTCGGGCATCTGGACTCCCGGACCGGACCGGCCGCACTCCACGGCCTCGCAGCGGTGCGCGTCGGCGACCCCCTCGATGTACGGCGCCGGGACGGCAGTACGGCCCGATTCACCGTGACCGGAACCGCCGTCCACGCGAAGGACACGTTCCCCTCCGAGGAGGTCTACGGCCCGACGTCGACACCGCGGCTGACGCTCCTCACCTGCGCCGACTGGGACGACCGCGCCGAAACCTACCGTGCGAACCTCGTGGTGACCGCCGCCCCGGCCGCCGACCGGGACGCGGGTGCCCCGTGAGTCCCCGTTCCGGCCCTCCCGGGCGCGCTTCCCCTGACGGTCCCGCAGCGGCTACCCGAGGGAGACGACGCGGGGCTCTCGGGGTGCCGCCGGCGGCACCGCCGGTTGCGCGTGGACCGCGGTCGGCGGTGCCGGGCGGAACAGCCACGGTGCCCGCGGCTGGACGAGCGGCCGGGCGAGCCGGCGTACCCACGGGGTGCCCAGGGCCGCCGACACGGCCACGGCGAGCAGCACCAGTGCCACCTGTTCGGGCCAGGTGCGGACCCAGTCGAGGCCGTCGTGGAACAGCGCCGCCCGCAGCACCAGCGGGTGCAGCAGGTAGATGTAGAGGCCGCCCGTGCCGAGGACGGTGATCAGCGGCAGCGTCACCTTCGGCACCAGGCGGATGAAGCTCACGGCGACGACCATGCCGCACAGCAGCACCGCGCCCCGGACCGCCCAGGCTCCCGGGGTGCCGTAGGGCATCGTGTCGCCGTACGGCTCGCGCATGGACAGCCAGGTGACGTCCACCTCGTGGCGGACCATCCAGGCCGCTGCGGCGGTGAGTGCGAGGACCCCGCCGGCGGCGGCAGCCGTCCAGCGGGCCCGCAGCAGGTCGGCCCCGAAGCCCTGGCGCAGTTTCCAGCCGAGCAGGAAGAACGGCAGGAAGGTGAGCGTCCGCGAGGCGGAGAAGGTGGAGCCGAACTCCTCGAAGTGGCCGACCAGCAGTGCGGCCGCCACGGACATCAGCAGCGGGTACCGCAGCGCCGCCAGGTACGGCAGGGCGACGCGCCAGGCCAGCAGCGACAGCAGGAACCACATCGCCCACGGCGGATTGCCGGCGAAGAAGGTCCAGTCTCCCCAGAGCCAGCGCAGCTGAAGGGTGTGCAGCAGGCCGATCAGCAGGTACGGCAGCGCGATCGACTCGGTGAGCCTGCGGGCCTCGCGCGCGTTCAGCGGGCCGGCGGTGCTGAAGTAGCCGGCCACCATGACGAACACCGGGACGCGGAGTGCCCAGCTCGCGAGGTACAGCCAGCGCAGGCCGTCGAGTTCGCTCAGCGACTCCACGGTGTGGCCGACCACGACGAGCGTGCCGGAAAGGAAGCGCACGTTGTCCCAGTGCGGGTCCCGGCGGCCGGTGGCGGCACCGCCCTTCTCGTCCCGCGGTCGCGGTGCTTTGGGCACGACCACTCCGTTCCGCCCCGGAGGGCTCGTCGAGCAACCCGGCGGACGGTAGTGACGGCGCTGCCGAGGCAGGCGGACGGCGGGTGACGACCGGGTGAACGCCGGGTGGCACCTCGGGGTTGTTCCGCCGCAGCCGCCCCGGGGGCCGAGGCTCGGTGCCCGGGGGTGAGGTGCGGATCCGCTGCCCGGCTCGGAGGCGGGGCCGGCTCCCGGGTGCGGACCTCGGGATCCGCGGGCCCCCCGGGAGGGGTTTTGACAAAGCGGAACGCAGCTCCGTATTGTAAACGGAACGATGCTCCGCATGTTGCGGTCGCGGCGGCCCGCCGTCGACCGTGGCGTCCCTGTCCCCGCGGAGCTCGGGAAGGATGTGCGCTCCATGAGTGAAGTGAAAACCTCGGCCGCCGTCGCAGGCCCGTCCGCCGCTGCGGTCCTCTCGGTCAGCCCGGTGGTGCTGGAGGTGCCCGGCCGTGCCGTGGACCTCCGGATGCGGGTCTCCGCACCCGTGAGCGGGGGCGGGCTGCCGGTGCTCCTCCTCTCGCACGGGCAGGGCCCGTCGAACCACCTCTCCTCGCTGAACGGCTACGCCCCGCTCGCCCACTACTGGGCGGCGCACGGCTTCGTCGTGATCCAGCCCACCCACCTCAGCTCACGGACGCTGAGCCTCGAACCCGGCGCTCCCGAGGCGCCGCTGTACTGGCGCTCGCGGGCCGAGGACATGCGGCGCATCCTGGACCGGCTCGACGAGGTCGAGGCCGCCGTGCCGCAGCTCCGCGGGCGGTTGGACCGCGACCGGGTCGCCGTGGCCGGGCACTCCATGGGCGGGCACACCGCCGCCCTGCTGCTGGGCACCCGGCTCACCGACCCGCACGACGGGAAGGAGGTCGACCTCGCCGATCCCCGCATCACGGCGGGCGTGCTCCTCGCCGCGCCGGGCCGGGGCGGCGACGCGCTCAGCGCGTTCACGGCGGAGAACTACCCGGTCTTCGCGACGACCGACTTCTCCACGATGGCGACGCCCGCCCTCGTGGTCGCCGGCGACCAGGACGCCTCCGCCCACCTCACGGTCCGCGGCCCGAGCTGGCACACGGACCCGTACCACCTCGCGCCGGGTGCGAAGTCGCTGCTCACCCTGTTCGGGGCGGAGCACGGTCTCGGCGGGGTGTCCGGCTACGACGTCGCCGAGACCACCGACGAGGACCCGGCACGGGTCGCCGCGGTCCAGCGGCTCACCGGGGCCTACCTCCGCAGCCGGCTCCACCCCGGGGACCCCGCCTGGCGGCACGCGCAGGACGAGCTGACCACCGGACCGGACGCGATCGGTCGGGTCGAGTCCAAGGAGTAGCCCGGGAGGCGTCGGCGGTGGGCGTCGGGTGCGGACCGGTCACGGGCGGTCCGCGGAGCCGCCCGTCGAGGTCCTACGGTGGGTGCGGTCGTCCGAGGCGGGGGCTGGTGATGGATGGACGGCCCGCAGGAGATATCTTGATGTCAAGACGATGTAGACGTGGAGCGGAGTACCGGTGACTGACTCGACCATCATCTATACGGACACTGACGAGGCCCCGGCCCTGGCGACGTATTCGTTCCTGCCCGTGGTGAAGGCCTACGCCTCGACGGCCGGGGTCAACGTGGAGAGCCGCGACATCTCGCTGGCGGGCCGGATCATCGCCGGCTTCCCCGAGTGGCTGGAGGAGGGGCAGCGCATCGACGACGCCCTCGCCGAGCTCGGGGAGCTGGCGAAGAAGCCCGAGGCGAACATCATCAAGCTGCCGAACATCTCGGCGTCGATCCCGCAGCTCAAGGCCGCCGTCGCCGAGCTGCAGGAGCAGGGCTACGCGCTGCCGGACTACCCGGACGACCCGAAGACCGACGCGGAGCGGGACGTGCGCGCCCGGTACGACAAGGTCAAGGGCAGCGCCGTGAACCCGGTGCTGCGCGAGGGTAACTCCGACCGCCGCGCGCCTGCGTCGGTCAAGAACTACGTCAAGGCCAATCCGCACCGGATGGGCGCCTGGAGTACCGACTCGAAGACGAACGTCGCACACATGGACGGCGACGACTTCCGCTCCAGCGAGAAGTCCGCGGTCGTCGCCGAGGACGGCGCGCTGCGCATCGAGCTCGTCGGTGACGACGGCACCACCACCGTGCTCCGCGAGTCGGTGCCCGTGCTGGCCGGCGAGGTCGTCGACGCCGCCGTGATGCGGGTCGCCGCGCTGCGCGAGTTCCTCACGGCGCAGATCGCCCGCGCCAAGGCCGAGGGCGTGCTCTTCTCGGTCCACCTGAAGGCCACCATGATGAAGGTCTCGGACCCGATCATCTTCGGCCACGTCGTCCGCGCCTTCTTCCCGAAGACCTTCGCCGCGTACGGCAGCACGCTCGCGGCGGCCGGTCTGACGCCGAACGACGGTCTGGGCGGCATCTTCAAGGGCCTGGAGGCGCTGCCGGACGGCGCGGCCGTCAAGGCGTCCTTCGAGGCCGAGCTGGCCGAGGGCCCCGACCTCGCCATGGTCGACTCCCACCAGGGCATCACCAACCTGCACGTCCCGAGCGACGTCATCGTGGACGCGTCCATGCCGGCGATGATCCGCAGCTCCGGCCACATGTGGAACGCCGACGACCAGGAGGCCGACACCCTCGCGGTCATCCCGGACAGCAGCTACGCGGGCATCTACCAGGTCGTGATCGACGACTGCAGGGCGAACGGCGCCTACGACCCCTCCACCATGGGGTCGGTGGCCAACGTCGGTCTGATGGCGCAGAAGGCCGAGGAGTACGGCAGCCACGACAAGACCTTCGAGATCCCGGCCACCGGCACGGTGCGGGTGGTCGGCGCCGACGGCACCGCGGTCCTGGAGCAGGCGGTCAGCACCGGCGACATCTTCCGGATGTGCCAGACCAAGGACGTGCCGATCCGCGACTGGGTCAAGCTCGCCGTCTCCCGGGCCCGTGCGACCGGCCAGCCCGCGGTGTTCTGGCTGGACTCCGGCCGTGCCCACGACGCGAACCTCATCGCCAAGGTGGAGCAGTACCTCCCGGAGCACGACACCGAGGGCCTGCGGATCGAGATCATGGCGCCGGCCGAGGCCATCGCCTTCTCGCTGGAGCGCATCCGGCGCGGCGAGAACACCATCTCGGTGACCGGCAACGTGCTGCGCGACTACCTGACCGACCTGTTCCCGATCCTGGAGCTCGGCACCAGCGCCAAGATGCTCTCGGTGGTGCCGCTGATCAACGGCGGCGGACTGTTCGAGACCGGTGCGGGCGGTTCCGCGCCGAAGCACGTCCAGCAGCTCGTCAAGGACAACTACCTGCGCTGGGACAGCCTGGGCGAGTTCCTCGCGCTGGCGGTCAGCTTCGAGCACCTCGCGCAGAAGACGGGCAACGCGCGCGCCGGGGTCCTGGCCGACACCCTCGACCGGGCGACCGGCACCTTCCTGCACGAGAACAAGTCGCCGAGCCGCAAGCTGGGGAGCATCGACAACCGCGGCAGCCACTTCTACCTGGCGCTCTACTGGGCCCAGGAGCTGGCGAAGCAGACCGAGGACGCCGCGCTCGCCGAGTCCTTCGCGGCGCTCGCCGGCCGCCTCGCCGAGCAGGAGCAGGCCATCGTGGACGAGCTGGTGGCCGTGCAGGGCTCGCCGGCCGACATCGGTGGGTACTACCACCCGTCCGACGCCAAGGCAGCGACCGTGATGCGGCCGTCGAAGACCCTCAACGAGGCCCTGGCCGTTCTGGGCTGAACCGCCCGCCGTACGTGACGGGGCCGCCGCGCCGCTGACCAGCGCCGCGGCGGCCCCGGTCGCCGTTCCCCGGCGGCCGTGCGGCGCCGGTGGCCGGGGGCCTCAGCGCAGTTCGTCCGCCAGCAGGCCCATGGTGAACATGTCGTACCGGCGGCCGTCGCGGCGGAAGGCCTCGCGCGGTCGCCCCTCCTCCACGAAACCGACCTTGCGGTAGACGTGGTGCGCTGCGTGGTTCTCGGTGACGACGGTCAGGCGATCCGGTGCAGCCGCATCGTGTCGAAGCCGTACCGGCAGACCGTGCGCACCGCGTCGGTGGCGTAGCCGCGTCCCCAGTAGTCCTTCTCGCCCAGATAGACGTCCAGCTCGGAGCACCCCGTCTCCGGTTCGGCGCCGTGCAGCCGGACGAGTCCGACCAGCTTCTCGCCGGAGAGTGCCCCGACGCCCAGGAGCACGTCGCTGAACCGGTTCCGCGGCCGCTCCGCCAGTCACTTCCCGACCCGTGCCAGGGGCTGTGCGTAGCCGTCGCTCATCCAGCGCATCACCTCGGGGTCGTGGTTCCACTGCCACAGCGCGGGGGCGTCCGACGGCTCCACCGGACGCAGCCTCATGAGTTCTCCGCGCACCATGCTCCGGCCTCCTGCGGGGTTCGTGCTCGGCTCCGCGACACCGGCCAGTGGTAGCACGGGCCGCACACCGGGCTCCACCGGAAAACCCCGGGCCGGCCGGAAACCCGCGGGGCCCGCCCGGACCGGCTCCCCGGTCCGGGCCGTCCCCCGCCGCCCCGTTCCGGGGCCTACTCCTCCGCGGCCGCGGCCGCGGTGCGGGTGCCGCCGGGGCCGGCGCCTACGTATCCCCAGGCCTCGGCGATCCCGCGCAGCCGCTCCGGGGTGTCCTCGGGCCCGGGGAGCTCGCGACCGGGCTGGACGCGGCCGGAGCGGATCTTGTCCTTCCAGTCGCCGAGGCCGATCGGGAGGTCCTCGTCCCCGCGGGCCCCGTACTCCGTCATTCCGGGCTCCCACTCGATCTCCAGGAACCCGCAGAGCGCCTTCAGCGCCGTCTCGGGGTCGTCGGTCAGCTCCTCGTACCGGACGGTGTGGCCCGGGAGCTGTGTGCGCGCCTTCTCGACCGACCGCATGTACTTGAGCGCGTCCAGCGCGGCCTCGTTCGGTGTACGGGCCTCGGGGGCGGCGTCGTGCCACGACCTGGCGATGGAGGCCGGGTGCCGGAGCAGGAAGACGAAACGGGCGTCCGGCCAGCAGGCGGCGATCCGCCGGGCGACGAAGGCGTTGCCCGGTGTCTTCTCCACGAGCACCGACTTGCCCGACCGCACCAGCTCCCGGTGCAGCAGCCGGTCCCAGAGCAGGTGCTCCAGATCGCCGCGCTCCAGGCCGAGTGCCGCGATACCGCGCTCGGCGAGCCGGCTGGAGGTGTGGACCTCGAGGTGCCGCACGTGCAGCTCGTGCGGCGCGTGGAGCTGCGAGTGGGCGTCCAGGAGCAGGCGCAGCAGAGTGGAGCCGGAACGCACCGGGGAGATGATGAACACCGGCCGCCGCAGGAGCCGGTCCGTCCCGGGGTCCTCCGGCGGCCGGAACCCCACCGGCTTCGAGGTGCCTCCCGGGGTGCCGCCGGTCTTCGCCGCGGGGGCCGGGTCCCGGCGGGCCCGGCGGATCTCGTAGCCGAAGGTGCGGCCGACTTTCCTGTTCACGGTGCGAAGGAGGTCCATGCCGCTCGACGCTAGGACGGCTGTGAAGGGGGTGACAACGGGCGTTGCCGAGAGTTCGCCCCGCGTACGTCCGGCCGCCACCGGGGCCGGGAAACCGTCACCCGTCCGGCCTCGTCGCGGTGCCGGACGGCTTCCGCCCGGGCGGTGCCGACCCGTACCGGGTGCCCCATGTGTCACGTTACGTCCTCATGGCGTGAAGAGTCCGTGATGCTCGGGCAGACTCGACTGTCAGGCCCCTCTGTGAGGATGGCCGCATCCGCGACGACGCGGGGTGAGGAGAGGGCCGCCATGGCACAGAACCGGACCGCCGAGGAGTTCCCCCGGCTGGCAGACCCGTTCCGGCGCGAGCTGCTCGCCCACTGCTATCGCATGCTGGGTTCCCCGCACGACGCCGAGGACCTGGTCCAGGAGACCTATCTGCGTGCCTGGCGCTCCTACGAGGCGTTCGAGGGCCGCTCCTCCATGCGCACCTGGCTGCACCGGATCGCCACCAACACCTGCCTGGACGCCCTGAAGAGCCGCGCCAGGCGCCCGCTGCCCACCGGGCTCGGCGCTCCCGGTTCCGATCCGGCGGACGACCTGGTCGAGCGGGCGGAGGTGCCGTGGCTGGAGCCCATACCGGACGCCATGGTCGGAGCGGACGGCGCCGATCCGGCGGCGATCGTCACCTCCCGGGAGAGCATCCGGCTGGCCTTCGTCGCGGCGCTCCAGCACCTCCCGCCACGGCAGCGGGCGGTGCTGCTCCTGCGCGACGTCCTCCGGTGGCGCGCGGTCGAGGTCGCGGAGCTGATGGGGACCACCACCGCCGCGGTGAACAGCGCCCACCAGCGGGCCAGGGCGCAGCTCAAGCAGGTGGATCCGAGCGAGGACTCCGTGACGGAGCCGGACGGCCCGCAGCGCGAGCTGCTCGACCGCTACGTCTCGGCCTTCGAGCGCAAGGACATGACCGCCCTCGTCGAGCTGTTCACCGAGGAGGCCGTGTGGGAGATGCCGCCGTTCACGGGCTGGTACCAGGGGCCGAAGGACATCGGCCTGCTCATCGAGCACCGCTGCCCCGCCGGTCCCGGCGACATGCGGATGGTGCCGGCGCGGCTGAACGGCCAGCCCGCCTTCGGGATGTACATGCGCACCGAGGACGGCTCCCACGCGCCGTGGAACCTCCAGGTGCTCTCGCTCTCGGGCGACCGGGTCGCCCACGTCACGGCTTTCTTCGACCACGGACTGTTCAGCCGCTTCGGCCTCCCGGAGCGGCTGCCCGCCGAGTGAGCCCGGGCCTCGGCGGCGCGGGAGGCCGCCCGTCCGGGCCGGGCACGTCCGGACCGCATCCACCGTCCGCGTGACGGAGAAGAAGAACGGGCGGCGTCGTGACAGCCGTGCCGGTGTCCGGGTACCCGTGACCGGTCGAGTGCCGGCGGCCGGTCGCACCGCATCCGGTGCGACCGGGCCGGCGGAGGAGGAGAACAGTCGTGGACGAGAGGTTCCTGCGCACCATCGGAGCGGCCACCGCCGCGTACGGCCTGGCGATCACGGCCAGGCCGGAATGGCTGGCGCGTCCCGCCGGGCTGACCGACGAGGAGGGCCGGGTGGCTGCCGACACGGCGGCCGTGCTGCGCCCGCTGGCGTGGCGGGACATCGCCTCCGGGGTGGCGATGGCGGCGGCTCCGGCCGGCCCGGCACTGCGGACCGCCGCCGCGGTGCGCATCGCCGCCGACGCCGGTGACGCCCTGCTGCTGGGGGCGGCGCTCCGGGGGGACGAGCGCCGGAAGGCGGTGGGGGTCGCGGTGGGGTGGGGAGCCCTCGCGGCCGCCGCCCTCTGGCGCAGCAGCCGCCGCCGCTGACGGCCCGCGCCGGCACCCGGCAGCCCGCGGCGAAGCCCGACCGCGGCGCGGCAGCCGTGGTCTCGGCAGCGGGGTGTGAGCCGCCGGAACCGATGTGCTCATCCGACCAATCCGCCGAGCCCCCGGCACCGAATACGGGGCGACGGGGGAGTGGCCCGGGACAGCCGATCACCTCGGCGGTTCCGGGCCACCAGGGCAGCAGGACGCCGGGACACCGGTCCCGTCACCGTCCCGTCGGCCCGACGCCCGGAGTAGCCGGACCATGAGGAACACGCGGGCGCGGGACGGCATCCCGGCCCCGCGGGCGGAGGAGGAACGTGAGAGCCGCAGAGGACATGGCGTCCGGGGAGCACCGGTACGTCGACTTCCACACGCGGCCCGCCCGGCCGCGGGCCGCGGTGCTGCTCCTGCACGGCGGCCGGGCGGACGCCCTGGCGCCCCCCACCCGGTGGAACCTGCCGGGTCTGCGGATGCGCCCCTTCGCCCGCGCTCTCGCCCGGGCGACCGCCGAGGAGCAGGTCGCGGTGGCGCACGCGCGCTACCGGTACCGCGGCTGGAACGGTGTACGGGCCGACGCGGCCGCCGACGCCGGGGCAGCCCTGGCCGCGCTCGTCGAGGAGGTCGGGAAGGTGCCGGTGGTGCTCGTCGGGCACTCCATGGGCGGGCGCGCCGCGCTGCGGATCGGCGGCGCGGCGGGCGTCCGCGGAGTGGTCGCGCTCGCGCCGTGGTGCCCGCCGGGCGAACCCGTCGCCCAGCTCGCCGGGCAGCGCGTGGCGCTGCTGCACGGCGACCGGGACCGGATGACGGACCCCCGCGGCACCTGGTCGTTCGCCGCCCGGGCCCGGGCGGCCGGGGCGCGGACGTGCGCCGTCGTGGTGTCCGGCAGCGACCACCCGATGATCCGCCGGGCGGAGACCTGGCACCGCAGCACCGTACGTCTGGTGCGCGGGATGCTGTGGGAGGAGGAGATGCCCGCGCCCGTGGCCGCGGCGCTCGACGGCCCGCCGGACGGCCACGGCGGGCGGCGGCCGATCCCGCTCGCCGAGGCGCTGCCCGGCTGAGCGCAGCCGGGCCCGCGACCGTACCGCCCCGTGCTCAGGGCTGCGCGGCGGACCGGCGGACGAGGGCGGAGTTCCGGTGGCGGGCGGCCGCGGCGGCCAGGTACCCCAGCGAGTTGAAGGCGGTGTGCAGCAGCGCGGGAGCCAGCAGACTCCCGCTGCGCCGCCGCAGCACGGCGAAGACGGCGCCGCCCGCGGTGGTGGCCGCCACCGAGCCCAGCGCGGTGGCGGTGCCCCCCGTGCCCCGTCCCGCGGCGGTCGCCGCGGCCAGCGTGGGGTTGGCCGCGGCCAGGTCGCCGGAGGGCAGGATGTGCCACAGCCCGAAGAGGCCCGTGGCGATCGCGTCGGCCCCGAGCGGGCTGCACCGCTCCCGCAGCAGCGCCGGCAGCACTCCGCGGAACGCCGTCTCTTCCAGCAGCACCGTGCCCAGCGGTACCTCCACCAACGTCTGCCGCAGCACGCCGCCGAGGGTGTCCGCGGCGCGTCCGTCGGCGAACAGCGGCCGGGTGCGGGGCAGCGCCGCGCCGAGCGCGTACAGCACCGCGACACCACCGGCGGCCCGTGCGCCGTCCCGCAGGCCGCGGCCCGCGCCGTCCCGGGACATGCCCAGCGCCGCCCAGGAACCGGACGCCCGCCGGCCGATCCCGAGGACGAGCGCGGTCGCGGTGAGGGAGGCGGGCAGTGCCGCGCGGGGCGCGACCCGGTGCTTGAGCAGGTGCACCGCCAGCAGGACGGCGGCGGTGGCGGCGGTCGGGCCGGGGGCGGCCTCCCGGCGGCGGGCTCGGGCAGACATGGGGCCGAGGGTAGGCGCCGCGCGGTACGGAGCTGGTCAGCCGGGCGGGGCGAGTGGGACCACGGTGTACCCCCGGTCGAGCAGGCGGGGGAGGTACCGGGCCAGGGCGTCGACCGTCTGACCGCGGTCCCCGCCGCCGTCGTGGGCCAGGACGACCGTGCCCGGCCGGACGCCGTCCAGCACCCGGGAGCGGATGGTGCGGGAGCCCGGTTCCTTCCAGTCCAGCGTGTCGAGCGACCACCCCATCGGCTCCATGCCCAGTTCCGCGCAGACCCGGAGGGAGGGCCCGTGCCAGGCGCCGTACGGCGCCCGGGCGTAGCGGGGCGGCGCGCCGAGGGACCGGTCGATCAGCTCGCTGGTCCGGCCGAGTTCCCCGCGTACCCGGCGGACCGGGACAAGGTCGAGTTGCGGGTGGCTCCAGGAGTGGTTGGCGACGAGGTGGCCGTCCTCGGCGATCGCCTTGACGAGGTCCGGGTTCCACTCCGCGTTCTCGCCGATCACGAAGAAGGTGGCGCGGACGCCGTGCCGTCGCAGGATGCGCAGCACCGCGGGGGTGTGGACGGGGTGGGGGCCGTCGTCGAAGGTCAGCGCGACCGCCCTACCCACGTCGCCGAGGGTGAGGTGCGGACCTCCCCGCAGTCGCGCGGGGCCGTGCGGTCGGGCGGCTGCGGGGAGGGGGCCGGTTCCGGAGAGGGGCCGGAACCGGTAGGAGTCGCCTGCCGGCCGGGAACCGGCCGCGCGGGCGGGGGCCGATCCGGAGCCGGGAGTGTGGGCGGGGGTGGCGACGACGGTGCGGTAGGCGCCGAACAGCCCCAGGCAGGCGGCACCGCGCAGCACCAGTCGGCGCGTGGCGCCATGATTGTCATACTGCATGGCCCACTGGTCTCACGCGGCGCGGCCTCCGCCGTCCACCGACACGTCCTGCTCCGCCCCGTGCGGCGGAGAGCACCCGTCCGCCCCTTCCGGCGTGCCGGGAGGCGGGAGGGCCCCTAGGGTGCCCGGGCGGGCGGGGCGGGTCAGCCGCGCGGGAGCACGCGGGAGAGCACCCCCGGCAGGCCCACCCAGTCGGAGCTCACGACGTTCGACCCGGCGGCCGCCAGCTCCGCGACCCGCGCGGCCGCCTCGCTCTCGGCCGGGGCGCGGGAGTCGATCGCCGGCGGCACGCGGTGCGCGGACGTCGTCACCAGCAGGTAGTTCCGCTCCGCGTACCAGCCGGTGTCGATGCCGCCCGAGACGTAGGCGGTGGCGTCGCCGTCGAACACCACGAACCACGGCCGCAGCGAGGTGTCGGCGTACCGGGATCGCGGGTCGCCGGCCTCGGCGCGGTGGACGGCGGGGAAGGCGGTGGCCCGGTCCAGCGTGCCCGCGGCGGCCGATTCCCTGAGGTGGGCGGCGTACTCCCGGTCTGTCCAGAGGGTGTCGAACGGGTTGCCCTCCTCGACGGTGCCGGGTATCAGGTGGATCAGGAATTTTCCGGCCAGCTCGTCCCTGGTGGGCCAGCCGTCCGCCCGCACCGCCGTGTCGAGGTCGGCGTGGCCCTCGGCCAGGTCCCCGGGCCGGTGGACCGCGTCGCCCAGCTCCGCGTCCACGAGCGCGTCGAAGTCGGCCGGTCCGCGCCCGGCCGGGCCGTAGAAGCCGTCCTTCATCTCGATCTTGAGCAGGATCGGGCGGTGCCCCGGGTTGGCGTCGTGCCAGGCCCGCAGGTCGGCGAGGCAGCCGTCGAGGCGCTGGTTGCGGGGTTTCGTGCGGAGCTCCGCAGCGGACGCGGCGTTCTCGCAGTTGTTGTCGTTGCCCAGCGGGTTGTCGTGCGCCACCCGCCAGCCGGCGCCGAAGCTGTTCGTCCACACGTCGAACTCGAGCATCCCGGCGCCCGAGTCCAGAGCGTCCGCGAGGTAGGGGAAGCTCGCCTTCTCGTACGCGTTGTGCACGCCCACGGCGGTGGTCGCGGAGTAGGGGAGGTCGCCGGTGCCGGCCGCCTGCGCCGGCGCCGAGGTCAGCACAGTCAGTGAGAGGAACACCGCCGCAGCGGCCAGGGGGGTGGACTTGGGCACGGATCTGCCGCCTTCATTGTCATGTCTCAGGACAAGTCGATTCGACGACAGCGTAGGCGGGGCGGCGGGCGCGACGGCAGCGGGCGGGCGAACACCGGGCGAACCCGTGGGGGTCCGCGCCGGGTTCACCCGCCCGCGAGGTGAGCGCCCGTCAGGCGGCCTCGGCCAAGGCGGAATCGGCCGCCATGGGGATGCCGAAGTCGCGGCAGATCGCCTCGCACGCCCGCCGCGCCGAGTGCAGTGCTCCCTGGAGCGAGCTGGTGTCCCGGTGGTCGCCGCAGACGTAGAGCCCGCAGAGCACCCGGACCGGCCGCTGCGCGTCGTGCGGCGCCGGCATGGCGGGCACCGCGAACGTGTCCCGGTGGGCCGCCAGCAGCTCCCACCCGCCCGCGGCGGCACCGTGCAGCTCCGCCAACTGCGGTCGTGCCGCACGGTCCAGCTCGGCGACCGGGCCGAGCGCCGCCGGGCCCAGGACGACGGAGGTGACGAGGGTGCGGCCCGCATCCGCACGGGCGGGGTCCACCGCGGAGGCGACCATGGTGTGCGCGACCGGGCCGCGCCGGTCCGCGTCCAGCAGCAGCGCCGTCTCGGCCGGCGGTGGTGCCGAGTCGGCGGCGTGGTGGAGCACGGCCACCGGGTGGAACGGCGGGACGTGCAGGCCGGGGAGCAGCTGTGCGGCGCTCTGCGCGCCCGTCGCGATCAGTACGGCCCGGCAGCCGAGCATCCCCTCGGTGTCGGTCTCCACCGCGTTGGTGGACACCGCCACGGCCCGCACGCCGGTGCGGACCGTGCCCGGCGGCAGCCCCGAGGCCAGCAGCTCCGGCACGGCCGAGGCACCGCCCGCCGGGAGGCAGAGTCCGCGCCGGGCGAAGCCGCGCAGCGCCAGGTCCACCATCCGGCTGGACCCGGCGAGGTCGGGGTCCCCGGTCAGCGCGCCGACCAGCGGGCGCAGCAGTCCGTCCAGGGTGCGGCCCGGAATGCCCCGTGCGGCCAGTGCCCGGTGGGCCGGCAGCTCGGTGCGCGACCGTAGTCGGGAGACCTCGGTGGCCGCCAGTCTGGACAGCTGGCCCCGCAGCCGGGCCGCGTCGACAGCGCTGGCGAGGGCGCGTGCAGTCTGCCGCGCGCCCCCTGTGCTTCCCCCTGCGCTCCCCGCACCCCCCGGGGTTCCCCTGCCGCCCCCTGCCGGCGGGCCGTCGCCCCCACCGGCGGTCTGCGCGTCCCCGGCCCGGGGGGCCCCGGCGGCGCGGCGCGCCGCGGCGTGCGTCCGGCCGCTCCGGCTGCCGACCCCTCCCGAGGAGCTCCCACGCACCCCGCTCAGTCCGCTGCTCAGTCCGCTGCTCAGTCCGCTGCTCAGCCCGCCGCCGAGCCCGCCGCCGAGACCGGTGCGCGGTCGCAGCGAGCGGGTGCCGCCCACCCTCACCGAGCGGTCCTCCCAGCGGATCACCGCGCCGGGGGCGAACGGCCGCAGCGCCAGCGGCTGCAGACCGGGGCAGTGGGCCTGCCCCGGCCAGTCCGGGCAGAGCAACTGCCCGCCCTGGTCGAGCCGGTAGCCGTCGAGCTGCCGCGTCGACATCCGGCCGCCGACGGTGTCGGCCGCCTCCAGCACCGTGACCGCCACTCCGGCGGCGTGCAGATGGCGGGCCGCCGCCAGACCGGCGGCCCCTGCGCCGACCACGATCACGTCCGCGCTGTCAGTGCGTCGTACGGGTGCAGTGCCGAGCACGTGCCCTCCCCGAGTTCAATGCCGGTGTTCCGGGCTGATGCCCCCGACCGGACCACCCCAAGCCCGCGTCCGGCCCGACCCTACGAAGCCGTGTGCCCCGGCGAAGTCGCGCACCGGCAGGGCACGGTGGCACACCCGTCGCACGCCTGCCCGGTCGCACCCCGCGACCCGTCGTCGCGCGGCCTCCCGGCCCGCCCGGGGGCGGCCCCGGGGCGGTCAGCGCAGCGCCGCCCGGATGGCATCGTCGATCCCCGGGTGCGCGAAGGAGAAGCCGGACTCCAGCAGCCGGGCGGGCACCACCCGCTGGCTGCCGAGCACGTCCTCGGCGAAGCCGCCGAGCGCCGCCCGCAGCACCACCGCGGGCACCGCGGCGACCGTGGGGCGGTGCAGGACCCGGCCCATCGCGGCCGTCACCTCCCGGTTGGTCACCGGTTCCGGCGCGGTCAGGTTCACCGGGCCGGCGAGCGCCGGCGTGTCGATGAGGTGCCGCAGCGCGGCGAGGTGGTCCGCCAGGGCGACGAAGCTCCAGTACTGGCTGCTGTCGCCCAGCCTGCCGCCGAGCCCTGCCCTGAAGAGCGGGAAGAGCCTGCCCCATGCCCCACCCTCCCGGGACACCACCAGCCCGGTGCGCGCGTGCACCGTCCGTACGCCCGCCGCCGCGGCCGGAGCGGCGGCGGCCTCCCACTCCTGGCACACCTCCGGCAGGAACCCGGTGCCGGGCGGCTCGGTCTCGTCCACCGCCCGGTCGCCGGTGTCCCCGTAGAACCCGATCGCGCTGCCGCAGACGAAGACGCCCGGCGGGTCGTCGAGCCGTGCGAGGGCTTCCGCCACGGTTGCCGTCCCCCGCACCCGACTGTCCCTGATCTCCCGCTTGTAGGACTCGGTCCAGCGCCGGTCGGCGACCCCGGCCCCGGCGAGATGGACCACCGCCTCGCAGCCCTCCAGCCCGGCGGCGTCGAGCGTGCCGCGCCCGGGATCCCAGCGGACCTCGTCCGGCTCCGCGGCCGGTCTGCGGACCAGGCGCACCACGGTGTGGCCCTCCTCGCGCAGCACGCGCAGGAGAGCCGAACCGATGAGACCGGAGGAACCGGTGAGGGCGATACGCATGCCCCCATCCTGCGGGACCGCGCCCCCGGGGGCGAGACGGAGCGCCCTCTACCAGGCGGCCGCGGGGCGTACAGGGCTGCGCACGGTCCGCCGCCGCGGGGCGCCCAGCAGCCCGGGAGGCCGCACGTGCGGTACCCGTGAGCCACCGACCGCACCGCCGGAACGGGCGCGGGAGTCAGCCCCGGAAGCGCTTCCACAACGCGGGCAGCAGCTCGGCCACCGCCCGGCCGTCCTCCGGGTCCAGCGGCGTGCCGAGCGGCTCCTCCGGCCCCGCGACCCCTCCCAGCTCCGGCAACTCGCTCCCGGTCAGCTGCTCGTGGGCCTCGTCGGCCGCGTAGCCGATCTCCTCGCCGTCGCCGTCGTACTCCTCGTCGAAGTCCGGCAGCAGCTCGGCGAGCACGTCCGGGCCCTGGTGCATCGCCCCTTCGAACACCTCGCGGCCCTGGGCGACGAGCCAGCAGCGGAAGGCGTCGAACGCGTCCTCGCCGGGGTCGTCCAGCAGGATCCGGGAGGCGGCCCACACGTCCCACCGGTACGCGCGCCGGAAACGCGCCTCGAAATGCCGGGCGAAGTCGGTGACGGACTCCGGATCGAGCCCCGCCAACCGCTCGACCAGCGCCTCCGCCTGGTCCCAGGAATCCCCGTCGGCGTCCGTGCGGGTGCTGTCGACCAGCTCCCAGAACTCGTCCTCGTGCATCGTCACGGGACCAGCATGGGTGCTCGTGCCCCGAGGCGCATGCCCAGGGGACCAGTCGCGGCCGTGTCGTTACCCGGGAGCGTTCCCCGTCCGTCGCGCGCCGGTGCCGCCGGTACGCAGGTCCGGTCGTGTGACCGTCCCACGAACGGTTCGTTGGAACGGGGACAAGGAGAAAGCCAGATGCCGCTCCGAGCGGCCACGTCCCAATGATCCGCCCTCCCGGGAAGCGCCCCGCGTACAGGGAGACCGGCCGAAAGCAGCACGCACCGGGCCGCAGAACACCCGGGGCCTCGGGGGTCGTCGACGAGGCGGAGGCGCCCCTCGTTCGGTACTACCAGGTGGCCCGCCCGGTCGCTGCCGGGGCCGCGGGGAAGCGGCACCGACCCCGGCTACGAACGGGTCCGGCTGCGGGTGCTGCGCTGCGCACGGGCCCTGCGCACCTGGACGAGCAGCGCCTGTGCACTGGACACGCTGCGCGGACGCGGCGCCCGGGCCGTCAACTGGGAGTCCCGGGCGGTGCGGGGCGAGGCCGAGGGTCCGTCCTGGCCCTGCCGACCGGTGCGGCCGCCGCTCCGGCAACGCCTCACCGGCCGCCTGCACACGGGCGCCGAGCCCGCCGTCCCGGAGGGATCCGCGGGCCCCGGAGTGGGTCCGACCCGGGGCGAATCCGTCGGCCCAGGGTGCGTGGCTCCGCGGCCCCCGACCGCGGTCCGCCGAAAAACACGACGGAGGTTGTCGGGTATCGCTGCCAGCGTGGTCACCGGCTCCCGGACGGCGCCGCGGACCGTCCGAGCGGACCTGCGGTTCGGCGCCCGGGGGCCGATAGTGGCAACAGCGCCGGACACCGACGGCAGCGAGCGCGAGGAGCAGGCATGACGACGGGACGGGCACTGACGGGCAAGGTGGCGCTGGTAGCGGGCGCCACCCGCGGCGCGGGACGTGCCATGGCGGTGGAGCTGGGCAGGGCCGGCGCGACGGTCTACGCCACCGGCCGCACCACCCGCGAGCGGACGAGCGAGGTCGGCCGGACGACCGAGACCATCGAGGAGACGGGGGAACTGATCGACGCGGCCGGCGGCACCGGGATCGCGGCCGCCGTCGACCACCTCGACCCGGAGCAGGTCGGGGAACTGGCCGAGCGGATCGACCGGGAGCAGGGCCGGCTCGACATCCTGGTCAACGACATCTGGGGCGGCGACCACCTGCTCACCTTCGACAAGAAGCTCTGGGAGACGGATCTGGGGGACGGGCTGCGGATGCTCCGACTCGGCGTCGACACGCACGTGATCACCAGCCACCGGATGCTGCCGCTGCTGATCCGCCGCCCCGGAGCCCTGGTGATCGAGGTGACCGACGGCACGGCCGAGTCCAACGCCGAGTACCGGGACCACTTCTGCTACGACCTGGCCAAGTACGCACCGATCCGGATGGCCAAGGCGCTGGCGGCCGAACTCGCGCCGTACGGCGGTCACGCGGTGTGCGTCAGCCCCGGGTGGCTGCGCTCCGAGCACATGCTCGACGTCTTCGGGGTACGCGAGGACAACTGGCGGGACGGCACCGCCAAGGACCCGCACTTCGCCATCTCCGAGTCGCCGCTGCTGGTGGCCCGTTCGGTCGCCGCGCTCGCCTGCGACCCGGAGGTCGGCCGCTGGAACGGCCGCTCGCTCTCCAGCGGCGCACTCTCCCGGGAGTACGGGTTCACCGACGCGGACGGCTCGCGGCCGGACGCGTGGCGGTACATCGCCGAGGTGGTGGTCGGCGGGAAGCAGGCCGACGCTGCCGAGTACCGCTGACGTACCGGGGCGGTCCGTGGCCGGGTCGCGGACCGCCCCGGTACCGGGGACGGCCCGGCCCCGGTACCGGTTGCCGTACCGTGACGCCGGGAGTGACCGGCCTCACAGGCCGACGGTGCCTGTACTGGCCCGTGAGCGGATGCCGGTCGCCGCTCCCTGCCCCCTGCCCGCACTCGTGACCGGAGTCCTGCTCCTCACCGCTGCGATGCGTACCGTGTCGGCGGTCTCCGCGGGGACCGCCGACCGCCGACCGCCGACCGCCGAGTGAGGAGTACCCGGCCACGCGCCGTCCGGCGGCGCGGCTCCGGCGGGCCGTCAGCCGCCCTCGTAGCGGGCGGCGGTCAGCCGTGCCGCTCGCGCCAGCCGGTTCCGCAGCTCGGGCGGTGCCAGCACCTCCGCGTCCGCCCCGAGGCCCAGCACCTGGCTGTACGCGACGTCCAGGGACTCGACCGGCAGGACCACCGTGACCCGGCCCTCGGCGTCCCCGTGCGGTTCCGCCGCCGCGACCGCCCGCGCCACCACCGCGCGGTCGCCGTGCACGGCCGGGAGCCGGCGCACACCGGCCGGGGTCAGCCGGACGACGGCCTCCGTACGCAGGACGGAACGGGCGAACGCCGCCGCGCGCTCCGACCAGAAGGCGGCGAGGTCGAAGTCCGGTTCCCGCACGAAGCGGCCGGGGAGCGGCTCGACGGCGGTGAACCGGTCCACCCGGTACACCCGGTGGGCAGCGGGCGCCCGCCGTGCCTTCGCCGGCTCCCGGGTGCTCCCCGGCAGCGGGACCCCCTCCGGCCGTTCCGGACGTGCCGCCGCCGCGAGATACCACACGCCCGCCTTGAGTACGAGCCCGTACGGTTCCAGCCACCGCTCGACCACGCCCTCCGGACGGCGGTAACACGCCGTCACTGGCCGGTCGTCCCGGACCGCCTCAGCGAGCGCCGCGAGCAGTGGCGGTGCCGCGGCGCCCCGCCACCAGCCCGGGGCGTCCAGGTGGAAGCGCCGGGCGACCTGCTCCGAGGCGTCCCGCAGCTCCGGGCTGAGGGCCGCGGAGACCTTGAGCCGGGCTGCCGTTCCCGCCTCGGCCAGGCCCGTCTCCCGCAGTGCGGCCGGGACCCCGGACAGGAACAGCGCCTCCGCCTCGTCCCGGGTGAGCCCGGTCAGCCCCGTGCGGTAGCCGCCGACCAGCCGATATCCGCCTGTCCTGCCCCGTTCGGCGTAGACCGGCACCCCGGCTTCGGACAGGGCCGAGACGTCGCGGGCGACCGTCCGTTCGGAGACGTCCAGCTCCGCGGCCAGTTCGGCGGCCGTCATCCCCCGCCGGTGCTGGAGCAGGAGCACCATCCGTATCAGCCGAGAAGCGCGCATGCCGTCATCCTCCCCCGCTCCGGATCGGACACACCGGCGGCACCCGGCGACCCGGCCGGAGACCCGGCGGGCGGGAGCCTTCGAGATGTCGCTCCCGTGGTGCACTGTTAACGTTCAGTCACCTGCACAGTGAGCAAGGATTTGACTATGGCCCATCAACCCCGCGAGCAGTGGGGCACCCGCGCGGGTTTCCTGCTGGCCGCCATCGGTTCGGCCGTCGGGCTCGGGAACATCTGGCGTTTCCCGGCCGAGGCCTACAACAACGGTGGCGGAGCGTTCCTGCTGCCGTACCTCGTCGCCCTGCTCACCGCCGGGCTCCCGCTGCTGATCCTCGAATACACCATCGGCCGCAAGTACCGGCGGTCCCCGCCCTCCGCCTTCCGCAGGCTCGCCAAACCGGCGCAGTTCATCGGCTGGTGGCAGGTCGTCATCTGCTTCGTCATCGCCAGCTACTACGCGGTGATCATCGCCTGGTCGGTGCGGTACGTGGGCTTCTCCGCCGACCAGAGCTGGGGCGACGAGCCGGACGCCTTCCTCACCGGCGATTTCCTGCAGACCGCGGACGCGCCGGGCGGCATCTCGCACTACGTCGCAGGGGTGTTCTGGCCCCTGCTCGCGGTGTGGGTGGTGGTGCTCCTGGTGCTGGCGATGGGCGTCAGGCGCGGCATCGAGAAGGCCAACAAGGTCTTCATCCCGCTGCTGGTCGCCTTCTTCCTGGTGCTGGTGGTCAGGGCGCTCACCCTGGAGGGTGCGGCCGAGGGCCTGGACGCCTTCTTCGCACCCGACTGGGGCGCGCTCACCGACGGCAGCGTGTGGGTCGCCGCCTACGGGCAGATCTTCTTCTCGCTGTCCATCGGCTTCGGCATCATGATCACCTACGCCTCCTACCTGCGCCGCCGCTCGGACCTCAGCGGTTCCGCGCTGGTGGCCGGTTTCGCGAACAGCTCGTTCGAGATCCTGGCGGGCATCGGAGTCTTCGCGACCCTCGGTTTCCTGGCCGCGCAGAGCGGCGTGGAGGTCGGCGAGGTCGTGGAGAGCGGCGTCGGACTGGCCTTCATCGCCTTCCCGGCGATCATCTCCAACATGCCGCTCGGCTGGCTGTTCGGAATTCTGTTCTTCGGCTCGCTGGTCATCGCCGGCCTGACCTCGCTGATCAGCATCGTGCAGGTCATCGTCTCGGCCGTGCAGGACCGCACCGGGCTGGGCCGGGTGCCCGCCGTGCTCGGAGTCGGCGGCGCGGTGGCGGCGGTCTCGCTGCTGCTGTTCCCGACGGACGACGGCCTCTACCTGCTGGACGCCTCGGACCACTTCATCAACCAGTACGGCATCGTCCTCGCCGCCCTGGTCGCGGTGATCGTGGTGGCCTGGGTGCTGCGCGCCCTGCCGTTCCTCCAGCAGGACGCCGACGCCACCTCCGCGGTGCAGCTCGGCCGCTGGTGGCGGTTCTGCCTCGGGGTCATCACCCCGATCATGCTGAGCTGGATGCTGGTGGACGCGCTGCGCCAGGAGCTCTCCGAGAACTACGGAGGGATGTCCACCTCGTTCCTGCTGTGGTCCGGGTGGGGCGTGGCCGCCGGCGCGGTGGTGATCGCCGGAGTGATCTCGCTGTTCCGCTGGCCCGACGACACCGGGAGCGGAACGCTCGACAGCGACCCGCTCGACGGGAGGAAGCACTGATGTCCACCGGCGCCATCCTCATGATGCTCGTCACCATCGCCGTGGTCTGGGGCGGCCTGGCCGCGGCCCTGCTCAAGCTCCGAGGCCACCCGGACGAGCCCGACCCCGAGCCGGGCGAGCCCGGGCCCGCCGGGCCCGGGACCACGGACCGTACGGGATGACCGCCGCCCCCGGTGGGGACCGGCCCCGCTGACGGGGCCGCACCTCCGCCGGGGGCGGGGCCGGGTGGGAGCGGGGCTCAGAGCAGACCGTAGGCCTCGGCGGCCTCGCGCACGGTCTCCTGCTTGACCTCGCCGCGCCGGGCCAGCCGGACCAGCGCGGCCACCACCACGGACTCCGCGTCCACGCCGAAGTGGCGGCGGGCGCCCTCCCGGGTGTCGGACAGGCCGAAACCGTCCGTGCCCAGCGAGGAGTAGTCCTGCGGCACCCACTGACTGATCTGGTCCGGCACCTGGCGCATCCAGTCGCTGACCGCCAGGACCGGCCCCGGGGCGTCGGCCAGCGCGCGGGTGACGTACGGGGTGCGCTCCTCGCCGTGCAGGGCGGCGGCGTCGCACTCCAGCGCGTCCCGGCGCAGCTCGCCCCAGGAGGTGGCGGACCACACGTCGGCGGCCACGCCCCACTCCTCGGCCAGCAGGCGCTGGGCCCGGAGCGTCCAGTGGACGGCGGTGCCGGAGGCCAGCAGTTGCACCCGCGGCGCGCCCTGTGCGAGGACCGCGCGGTTCTCGCGTCCCCCCTGCTCGGACTGCCCGGTCCCGGTCTCCGGGGCCGCGGCCTCCTCGGCGGTGCGGAACCGGTAGAGCCCCTTGACGATGCCCTCCGCGACGCCTTCCGGCATGGCGGGCTGCGGCATCGGCTCGTTGTAGACCGTCAGGTAGTAGAAGACGTTCTGGTCCTGGCCGCGGTCCGGGCCGTACATCCGGTGCAGGCCCTCGCGGACGATGACGCCGATCTCGTAGGCGAACGCCGGGTCGTAGGACAGCGCGGCCGGGTTGGTGGCGGCGATCAGCGGCGAATGGCCGTCGGCGTGCTGGAGCCCCTCACCGGTGAGCGTGGTGCGTCCCGCGGTGGCGCCGACGACGAAGCCCCGGCCCAACTGGTCGCCGAGCGCCCAGAACTGGTCGGCGGTCCGCTGCCAGCCGAACATCGAGTAGAAGATGTAGAACGGGATCATCGGCTCGCCGTGCGTGGCGTACGAGGTGGCGGCAGCGGTCAGGTCGGCGACCGAACCCGCCTCCGTGATGCCCTCGTTGAGGATCTGCCCGTCTTTGGCTTCCTTGTAGTACAGCAGCTGGTCGCGATCGACCGGGTCGTACGTCTGGCCCCGCGGCGAGTAGATGCCGGCCGACGGGAACAGCGCCTCCATGCCGAAGGTGCGCGCCTCGTCGGGCACGATCGGCACCCAGCGCCGACCCGTCTCCTTGTCCTTCATCAGGTCCTTGACCAGCCGGACGAGCGCCATGGTGGTGGCGACCTCCTGGCTGCCTGAGCCCTTGACCGTCGATTGGAAGGCCTTCTCAGCCGGGTCGGGCAGTGCGACCGGGTGGACCCTGCGCGCGGGGGCGGGCCCGCCCAGCGCGGCCCGGCGCTCCTGGAGGTAGCGCACCTCGGGGGAGTCGGGGCCCGGGTGCAGGTACGGCACCAGGTCCTCGTCCAGCCGGGAGTCGGGGACGGGCAGTTCCAGCAGGTCCCGCATCGTGCGGAACTCCTTACCGGAGAGCTTCTTCATCTGGTGGTTGGCGTTGCGCGACTCGAAGCCCGCGCCCAGCGTCCAGCCCTTCACGGTCTGGGCCAGGATCACCGTCGGGGCGCCCCGGTGCTCGACGGCCGCGCGGTAGGCGGCGTACACCTTCCGCGGTTCGTGGCCGGCGCGCGAGGTGTGGAAGCACTCGGCGATCTTCGCGTCGGGGAGCAGCTTCGCCATCTCCACCAGCGCCGGGTCGGCCCCGAAGAAGTGCTCGCGGATGTAAGCGGCGTCCCGGGTGGCGTAGGTCTGGAACTGGGCGTCCGGGACCTCGCGCAGCCGCCGGAGCAGGGCGCCCTGCGTGTCGAGCCGGATCAGCTCGTCCCAGGCGGTGCCCCACAGCGACTTCACGACGTTCCAGCCGGCGGCGCGGAACTGCGCCTCCAGTTCCTGCACGATCCGGAAGTTGGCGCGCACCGGGCCGTCGAGCCGCTGGAGGTTGCAGTTGACCACGAAGGTGAGGTTGTCGAGCTGCTCCCTGGCGGCGAGCGCGAGGGCGGCGGTGGACTCCGGCTCGTCCATTTCGCCGTCCCCGAGGAACGCCCAGACGTGGGAGTCCGCGGTGTCCTTGATGCCGCGGTGCGTCAGGTAGCGGTTGAAGCGCGCCTGGTGGATCGCTGACAGCGGGCCGAGACCCATCGAGACGGTCGGGAACTCCCACAGCCAGGGCAGCCTGCGCGGGTGCGGATAGGAGGGGAGCCCGCTCCCGCCGGCCTCCCGGCGGAAGTTGTCCAGCTGCTCCTCGCCGATCCGGCCGTCGAGGAAGGCGCGGGCGTAGATGCCGGGGGAGGCGTGGCCCTGGATGTAGAGCTGGTCGCCGGAGGCCGGTCCGCCGTTCGGGCCGGACTCCTTGCCGCGGAAGAAGTGCTGGAAACCGGTTTCGTAGAGCCAGGCCGCCGAGGCGAAGGTGGCGATGTGGCCTCCGACGCCGTACCGGCTGCCGCGGGTCACCATGGCGGCGGCGTTCCACCGGTTCCAGGCGGTGATGCGGGACTCCATCGCCTCGTCACCGGGGAACTCGGGTTCCGCCGCGGTGGGGACGGTGTTGATGTACTCGGTCTCCAGCAGCCCGGGCGTCCCCAGGCCGCTGTTCCGCGCGTGTTCGACCGTCCGCCGCACCAGGTAGGAGGCGCGCTGCGGCCCCGCCGCCGTGGCGACGGCGTCCAGCGACTCGCGCCACTCGGCGGTCTCCTGGGGGTCGCGGTCCGGAAGCTGGTCCAGCTCGCTCGGCCGGTCGGATACGGGGTCGGTCATGGTGGCCGCCTTCCGGGAGGGGACGGTACGGGGGGCGTACAGCAGGCAGGCAGGACAGGGGGTGGTCCCGTGGATCGACTGTAAGCGTCGATCGATGATCGATCAAAGGGTGGGACAGTAAAAAGCTTCCGTTCCGTAAAATGGGCATTCCGTGCCACGAAAGCGGGCACCGAGTGCCGCGTCGCCCTCTCCCTGGTCAGGGGCGGGGAGCGCAGCCCAGCACGTGTTCCTTGACCAGCGCAGCCACTCGGGGATCACGGCGGCGGAACGCCTGGGCCACCGTCTCGTGCTCCTCCGCGTACGACTGCTGCACCGTCCCCAGCCAGCGGATGGACAGCGCCGTCCAGATCTCGATGCCCAGCGACTCCCAGGTGTGCAGCAGCACGCTGTTGCCCGCCGCCCGCACCAGTTCGCGGTGGAAGGCGACGGTGTGCCGCACCTGGGCCTCCGCGTCGCCGGCCTCGTCGGCCCGGTACAGCGCCGCGACGTGCGGTTCCAGCGGTCCCACGTCCTCGGCCAGCCGAGGAGCCGCCAGCTCGGCGGCGATCTGCTCCAGCCCCGCCCGCACCGGGTAGATCTCCTCCAGATCGGCGGCGGACAGCCGCCGCACGCGCACGCCCTTGTTCGGCGCCGACTCGATCAGGCGCAGCGCCTCCAGTTCACGCAGCGCCTCCCGCACCGGAGTCTGGCTGACCTTCAGCTCCACCGCGATGCGGCGCTCCACGATCCGCTCGCCCGGCTTCCACCGCCCGCTCACGATCCCGTCCACGAGATGCTCGCGGATCTGCTCGCGCAGCGAGTGGACGACGGGCGGGGCCATGGGTGCTCTCCTCGTGGTCTGAGGGAAACGACGATACGGCGCCCGCGGGCGGTGGTGGGGCGGTACGGGCGGGAAACCCCGCCCACCGCCCCGGCCCGCGCGCCGGAACTCCTCCGGGCGGGACGACGACGCCCCCGCCCGGAGGAGTTCCGGGCGGGGGCGTCGGGGAGCGGGGTTCAGCGGGTCACAGACCCAGCTCGCCCTCGAACTCGCCGGCTTCCAGGCGGGCCTTCACGGCCCCCAGGTAGCGGGCCGCGTCCGCGCCGTCGACCAGCTGGTGGTCGTACGACAGTGTCAGGTGGACCATGTCGCGGATGGCGATGGTCTCGCCCAGCTCCGGGTGGTTGATGACCACCGGACGGCGCACGGTCGAGCCGATGCCCAGCTCGGCCACCTGCGGGTAGTTCACGATGATGGTGTCGAAGAGAGCACCGCGCGAACCGGTGTTGCTGATGGTGAAGGTCCCGCCGGACATGTCGTCCGGGCTCAGCTTGCCGGTGCGGACCCGCCCGGCCAGCTCGGCGGTCTTCTTGGCGATGCCGGCGATGTTGAGGTCGCCGGCCCCCTTGATGACCGGGACCATCAGGCCCTTCTCCGAGTCCACCGCGATGCCCACGTTCTCGACGTCGTGGTAGGTGATGGTGCCGTCGTCGTTGATCTTGGCGTTGACGACCGGGTGGGCCTTCAGCGCCTCGGCGGCGGCCTTCACGAAGAACGGCATCGGCGAGAGCTTCACGCCCTCGCGGGCCTGGAAGGACTCCTTGGCCCGGCCCCGCAGCCGCATCACGCGCGTGACGTCGACTTCGACGACGGTGGAGAGCTGCGCCTGGTTTTTCAGCGCCTTCATCATGTTCTCGCCGATGACCTTGCGGATCCGCGACATCTTGACCGTCTGGCCGCGCAGCGGGGACGCCTCGGGGACCGCCGCCTTCGGAGCGGAGGGCGCCTCCGCCGGTGCCTGGGTCTTCGCCGCCTCGGCGGCGGCGAGCACGTCCTGCTTGCGGATACGGCCGCCCACGCCGCTGCCCTGCACCGAGGAGAGGTCCACGCCGTTCTCGGTGGCCAGCTTGCGCACCAGCGGGGTGACGTAGGCGCCGTCGCCACCGGGCGTCGGCGCGGACGGGGCGGCGGATACCGGCGCCTGCGGTGCGGTCGGGGCCTGCTGCCGGGGCTCCTGCGCCGCGGGCTGCGCCGCGGGCTGCGCCGCGGGCTGCGCCGCGGGCGCCGGGGCCGGCTCGGGGGCTGGTGCGGGCTCCGGCGCGGACTGCTGTGGTGCCGGTTCCGGCTGCGGCTCCGGCGCCGCCTGCCGCGCGGCCGGGGCGGACCCGGCGGCACCGATGACGGCCAGCTTGGCGCCCACCTCGGCACTCTCGTCCTCGCCGACCACGATCTCCAGCAGGGTCCCGGCGGTCGGCGCCGGGATCTCGGTGTCGACCTTGTCGGTGGACACCTCCAGCAGCGGCTCGTCGGCCTCGACCTCGTCGCCGACTTCCTTGAGCCAGCGGGTGACAGTGCCCTCGGTGACCGACTCGCCCAGTGCGGGCAGTACGACGTCGGTGCCCTCGGCGGAACCGCCACCCTGACCGCCGCTCTCGGCGGCCGGCGCGGGCTCGGGCTGGGCGGCGGGCTCCGGCTGCGCGGGCTGCTGCGGCTCGGGCTGCTGCGGCTCGGGCTCCGCGGCCGGAGCGGCCGCCTCGCCGCCGCCGGAGCCGTCGTCGATCAGCGCCAGTTCGGCACCGACCTCGACCGTCTCGTCCTCGGCGACCTTGATGGATGCCAGCACGCCCGCGGCCGGAGCCGGGATCTCGGTGTCGACCTTGTCGGTCGAGACCTCGAGCAACGGCTCGTCGGCCTCGACACGTTCACCCTCGGCCTTGAGCCAGCGGGTGACGGTGCCCTCGGTGACGCTCTCGCCGAGCGCCGGAAGGGTTACGGAAACCGCCATGGTTTCTGTTGCTCCTTAACAAAAGTGCGAAAGGTTCGGTCGTGCCGCCGTGCCGGCGCCCGCCGGCTGGTCAGTCGTGGGAGTGCAGCGGCTTGCCGGCGAGGGCCAGGTGGGCCTCGCCGAGTGCCTCGTTCTGCGTCGGGTGGGCGTGCAGGAGCTGGGCGACCTCGGCCGGCAGCGCCTCCCAGTTGTAGATGAGCTGGGCCTCGCCGACCTGTTCGCCCATCCGGTCGCCGACCATGTGGACGCCGACCACGGCGCCGTCCCGGACCTGGACGAGCTTGATCTCGCCCTGGGTCTTGAGGATCCGGCTCCGGCCGTTGCCACCGAGGTTGTACTTCAGCGTCACGACCTTGTCCGCACCGTAGACCTCCTTGGCCTTGGCCTCGCTGAGGCCGACCGAGGCGACCTCGGGGTGGCAGTAGGTGACCTTGGGCACGCCGTCGTAGTCGATCGGGACGACCTTCAGCCCGGCCAGCCGCTCCGCGACGAGGATGCCCTCGGCGAAACCGACGTGCGCCAGCTGGAGTGTCGGGATCAGGTCGCCGACGGCCGAGACGGTGGGCACGTTGGTCCGGCAGTACTCGTCGGCCAGGACGAAGCCGCGGTCCATCTCGACCCCGGCCTCCTCGTAGCCCAGGCCCTTCGAGACCGGGCCGCGGCCGATGGCGACGAGCAGCACCTCGGCCTCGTACTCCTTGCCGTTGGCCAGGCTGACCTTCACGCCGCCGTCGGTGTACTCGGCCTTCTCGAAGAAGGAGCCCAGCGAGAAGGTGATGCCGCGCTTGCGGAAGGCGCGCTCCAGCAGCTTGGAGCTGTTCTCGTCCTCGGCCGGGACCAGGTGCGGCAGCCCCTCGACGATCGTCACGTCGGTGCCGAAGGACTTCCAGGCGGAGGCGAACTCGACACCGATCACGCCACCGCCCAGGACGATCGCGGACTTCGGGACCCGGTCCATCAGCAGTGCGTGGTCGGAGGAGATGATCCGGTCGCCGTCGATCTCCAGCCCCGGGAGCGACCGCGGCACCGAACCCGTCGCCAGCAGGATGTGCCGGCCCTCGTAGCGGCGGTCGCCCACGTCCACCGAGGTGGGGGACGAGAGGCGCCCCTCGCCCTCGACGTAGGTGATCTTGCGGGAGGCGATCAGGCCCTGGAGGCCCTTGTACAGACCGGCGACGACGCCGTCCTTGTACTTGTGCACCCCGGCCATGTCGATGCCCTCAAGGGTGGACTTCACGCCGAACTCGGCGCCTTCGCGCGCCTGGTCGGCGAGCTCACCGGCGTGCAGCAGGGCCTTCGTCGGGATGCAGCCGTTGTGCAGACAGGTGCCGCCCACCTTGCTCTTCTCGATCAGGGCGACGTCCAGACCAAGCTGCGAAGCGCGCAGCGCGGCGGCGTAACCGCCGCTGCCGCCGCCGAGGATCACTAGGTCGAAAACGGTGCTGGCGTCGTTCGCCACGTCACGTCCTCCATGCATGGGTGCGCCGGAGCCGGTCGGCTACGACCGGGCGGCTGTATGTGCGGCCGCTTGATTCTTCGGCCCTGTGGGTTGAGCGGGCCCCTGTCCTGCCGGTACAACATCTTCGCACTTGTTGGCGGACAGTGGGACGCCGGGCCGCGCTCCGGGGCGGGCACCACGGGTCGTACCCGCCCGAACCGGACCAGTCGGGACGCCTCCACCGGCGGCTGCGCGACCGGGAACGCTCTGAGTGAACATGCTACGTGCCGCCACCCGCACCCGGCTGCGAGGTCGGCGGCGGACGCGCGGACGGCGCGGCAGGGGCGGCGCTCCACCGTCCCCGCCGCGCCGTCGCACGAATCAGCCGAGCTCGCCGCCGGCGGTGCGCTCCGCCAGCCGGACCAGGGTGCGGACGGCCGTGCCGGTGCCGCCCTTGGGGGTGTAGCCGAACGGGCCGGACTCGTTGAAGGCCGGACCTGCGATGTCCAGGTGGCCCCACGGGACGTCCGCGGAGACGAACTCCTTGAGGAACAGCCCGGCCACCAGGCCGCCGCCCATCCGCTCGCCCATGTTGGCGATGTCGGCCACCGAGGAGTCCATGCCCTTGCGCAGCTCGGCCGGCATCGGCATCGGCCAGGACTGCTCGCCGGCGTCCTCGGCCGTGTCGTGCAGCTCCGCGCGGAAGGCGTCGTCGTTCGCCATGATGCCGAAGGTGCGGTTGCCGAGGGCGAACACCATCGCGCCGGTCAGCGTCGCCACGTCCACGACCGCGTCCGGGCTCTCCTCGCAGGCGCGGGTGAGCGCGTCGGCCAGCACCAGCCGCCCCTCGGCGTCGGTGTTGAGCACCTCGACGGTCTTGCCGCTGTACATGTTCAGCACGTCGCCGGGGCGGATGGCGCTGCCGGACGGCATGTTCTCCGCCAGGGCCAGCCAGCCGGTGACGTTGACCCGCAGGCCCAGCCGGGCGGCGGCGACCACGGCGGCGAAGACGGCGGCGGCGCCGCTCATGTCGCACTTCATGGTCTCGTTGTGGCCCGCCGGCTTCAGCGAGATGCCGCCGGAGTCGTAGGTGATGCCCTTGCCCACCAGGGCGAGCGTCTTGGCCGCCTTGGCGTGCGTGTAGCTCAGCCGGACCAGCCGGGGCGGATTCGCCGAGCCCTGCCCGACGCCCAGGATTCCGCCGTAACCGCCCTTGGCGAGTGCCTTCTCGTCGAGTACCTCGACCTTGAGGCCGTGCTCCTTGCCCGCGGTCCGGGCGTGTTCCGCGAAGGACCGGGGGTGCAGGTCGTTCGGCGGGGTGTTGATCAGGTCACGGGCCCGGGCGACCTCCTCGGCCACCACCAGGGCGCGCTCCGCGGCGGCCTTGTGGTGCTTGTCGCGCGCCTTCGCGCCGACCACCACCACCTCGGCCAGCGGCACGCCGGTGTCCTTGGCCTTCCGGCCGCCCTTGTCCTTGCCCTTGGTCTTCGCCGTGCCGTCGTCCGCGCTGTTCCCGTCCCCGGAGTTCCCGGAGCTGCGGTACGCGGAGAAGGCGTAGGCGCCCAGCAGGGCGCCCTCGGCGATGGCGGCCAGCGACTCGGCGTCCTCGCCGAGCGGAAGGGCGAACGCGCCCCTCTCGTGCCCGGCCAGCGCACGGGCCGCGCTGCCGGCCGCCCGCCGCAGGGCCTCGGGGGAGTACGGCTCGCCGTCGGCCGGGGTGTTGCCCAGGCCGACCGCGAGCACCAGCGGTGCCTTGATCCCGTCGGGCCCCGGAAGCCTGGTCACCTCGCCCTCGCCGCCGCTCGCGCCGAGCGTCTCCAGGGTGGTGGCGAGCTTGCCGCCGAAGGCCTTCTCCACGGCCTCCGCCCCGGGGGCGATGACCGGGGTGCCGGAGTCGTCCCCGCTCTTGGCGACGCCGATGACGAGGGCGTCCGCACGCAGCGCCGCGGCGGACGATGTGCTGAGGGTGAGTGCAGTCACGGTGGTGGCGATCCTGTTCGTCGAGGTCCGGAGAGACCTGAGCCTACGCCCGGGTTCCCGTCGGGGCGGAGGAGGTACCCCGGCGGGCCGGCCGCGCGGAAGGGCGCGGGCTGTCCGCTCAGCCCAGGACCAGTACCAGCAGCGCGGCGGTGCCCGCAGTCTCGGCGAGGGCCCCGAAGACGTCGCCGGTGACCCCGCCGAAACGGCGGCGGCAGTGGCGCAGCAGCGCTTCGGCCGCGCCCGCCCCGGCGAGCACCGCCGCTCCGTGCTGCCACGCCGAGCCGGCTCCGAACAGGAGCCCGGCGGAGGCTGCCGCTCCCGTCGTGGCGAGCACCGCCGCGAGCGCCGCGCCGGCCGGGACCGTGCCGGCCACCACCGCGCCCAGCCCCTCCGGCCGGGCCGCCGGCACACCGCGCCGGGCGGCGGCCGTCAGCACCGTGCGGGCGGAGGTGGCCGCGACGGCGAAGCCCAGCGCTCCCGCGGCCCACCCGGCGGCGTACAGCTCCGCCACCGCGGCGGTCTGGGCGAGCAGCGTCAGCACCAGGGCGAGCACCCCGAACGGACCGATGTCCGACTGCTTCATCACCCGCAGCGCGCCCGCCGCGTCCCGCCCGCTGCCGAGGCCGTCCGCGACGTCCGCGAGCCCGTCCAGGTGCAGTCCGCGGGTCAGCACGGCAGGGACGGCGACGGTGCCGACCGCCGCGACGACCGGGCCCGCGCCGAGCAGCAGCAGGACGGCTCCCGCCGCCGCGGCGGACGAGCCCACGACCAGGCCCGCGAGAGGGGCCCAGAGCATCCCGCCGCGCGCCGCCCGGCGGTCCCAGCGGGTGACGCGCACCGGCAGCACCGTCAGCGTGCCGAGGGCGAAGCGGAGGCCGTCGCAGGGACGGCCGGGGGTGTCGGTCATCGCCGGGCAGGCTACCGCCGACCGTCGGGAACGGTCCCCGGCGGGTCGTGGTGACGCGGGCGGGGCTGCTCGGCGGCGAGCGGCGTTCAGGTGGCGTCGAGCGGCCGGGACTCCGCCCCGGCCGCCGTCCCGTCGCCGGGCGCCGACTCCGCCCCGGGCCCGTCGGCCGCGAGCGCTTCCGGGAGTTCGGCAGCCAGCGCCGCCGCCGCGCGGACCAGCGGCAGTGCCAGCAGCGCGCCGACGCCGCCCCCGCAGCGCAGGCCCTGGTCCAGCAGTGGCGTGAGCGACATCCGGTCCAGCGCCCTCGCCTGGGCGGGCTCGCCGCCGGCGTGCCCGGCCAGCCACCAGTCGGGGGCCCGGTACGCCGCCCGCTGCGCCACGAGGGCACACGCCGCCGAGACCACACCGTCCAGGATCACCGGTGTGCGGCGCACCGCCGACTGGAGCAGGAAACCGGTGGTGGCCGTCAAGTCGGCGCCGCCGGCCGCGGCCAGCAGCCGGAGCGGGGCCCCCAGTTCCGGACGGGCCCGGCGCAGCCCGTCCCGTACGGCCGCGCACTTGCGCATCCAGGCCAGGTCGTCGATGCGGGAGCCGCCCCGACCGGTCACCACCGAGGCGTCGGTCCCGCAGAGGGCGGCGATCAGGATGGCGGCCGCGGTCGTACCGCCGACGCTGAGGTCGCCCAGCACGACCAGGTCCGTGCCCGCGTCGGCCTCCTCATCGGCCACCGCCATACCGGCCCGGAAGGCCTGCTCGGCCTCTTGCGCGGTCAGGGTGTCCTCGACGTCCGCACGCCCGCCGGAGCGGCGCACCCGGTGGCGGGTGACGTCCGCGGGCAGGTCCGCCGGGTCGCAGTCGACGGCCATGTCGACCACGCGCAGCGGGACACCGCCCTCCCGTGCCAGTACGGCGCCCGGGTCCGAACCCACCAGCGCCGCCTGCACCAGGCGGTGTGCCGAGCCCGCCGGACGCGCCGAGACACCCGCCTCGGCGACCCCGTGGTCCCCGGCGAACAGCACCGCGCGCGGCCGGACCAGCGGCTGGGCCGGGACCCGGCCCTGCACCCCGGCGAGCCACTCGCCCAGCTCGTCCAGTCGGCCGAGCGCCCCCCGGGCCGGTCCGGTGCGCGCCCGGCGCTCCTCGGCGTCCCGGCGGAGGCCGCCGTCCGGACGCCGGATCAGGTCGCTGAAGTCGTCGAGGTCCAGCAGGTCATCACTCATGGCGGGAGGCTACCCGCCTGCCACCCCGCGGCTCAGCCGCGCAGCGGGAGCGCGCAGCCCGCCACCACCAGCAGCACCTGCTCGCACTCGTCGGCGAACGCCGCGTTGAGACGGCCCAGTTCGTCGCGGAACCGGCGTCCGGCGGAAGTCGCGGGCACCACGCCGGAGCCGGCCTCGTTGCTCACCGCGACCACCGTGCGCCGGGTGCCGCGCACCGCAGCCACGAGCTCCTGCACCCGGGCCGCGAGCACCCGGCTGCCACCGTTCGCCCACACCTCGTCCGACCAGGCGTCGCAGGCGTCCATGGCGTCGGTCAGCCAGAGCGAGAGGCAGTCGATCAGCAGGGGCGGCCCGTCCGGGTCCGCGAGCAACGGCACCAGGTCGCAGGTCTCCAGGGTCCGCCAGCCGGGCGGGCGGCGCTCCCGGTGGGCGCGCACCCGGCCCGCCCAGTCCCGGTCGCCCTCCCGGGTTCCGCCGGTGGCCACGTACCGGACGTCGGGGAGGGCTGCCAGCCGCCGTTCCGCCTCCAGAGACTTGCCCGAGCGCGCACCGCCCAGCACCAGCGTGCGCCGCGGGACGTCCGGCACCTCGCGGCATCCGCCGAGGACGAGGGTGGTGCCGTCCGGCTCGCAGCGCGCGCCCAGCGCCGTGAGGCGCCGGCGGAGCTCCGCACCGGGTGGTACCCCGTGGTCGAGGTGGACGGCGAGCACGTCCGTCGCCGGTCCCACCGCTCCCGCCGCGCGCAGCTTCGCCAGCGCGTCCGGACGACCGACCGCGTCCAGCAGCACCAGGTCGTAGGGCGGGACGCCGGACCCGTCGGCGGTGAGCGGACCGGCGGTCGCCGCGCCCGGCGGCAGGTACAGCAGCCGCCCGCCGTCCGGGCTGGTGATCTCGTAGCCGGTGCCGGGGGAGTCCAGCGCCCTCGCCCGCACCCGGTGGCCGCTGATGAGCGACAACCGCTGCCCGTCCGGCAGGCGGACGGGCGCGGGCAGCCCCGCGGGCGGCTCCAGGGCCGGTCCGTCCTGCGGGTGGGACAGCAGCACCTGGCGCACCCCGTGCAGCGACTGGCCCGCCCGGGCCGCGGCGAAGGCCGGCCCCGGTGTCAGGTCGAGCAGGACGGTGCCGTCCACGAGCAGCGCCGTCGCCGCTCTCGCGTCCTCACCGGCCGCCACCGCGCAGACAGCGCACGGGCAGTCGGACCGGGGGAGGCCGGCGGGGGCGCCGGTGCCGAGCAGCGTGAGTTCCACGGTCCGATCGTCTCGCGTCCCGGCGGGGAAAGCGCGGGGACCCCCGGCTGTGCCCGATGCGTCACGAGTACGCTGCGGGCAGTGATGCCGATGATCTCCAGGAGGCGGACATGGCGTGGACGTGGCGTTTCGAGAAGCAGGACGGCAGCGAGACCGGGTCGCCGATCGAGGCCGAGGAGTTCTCCACCCAGGGGGACGCCGAGTCCTGGATCGGGGAGATCTGGAAGGAGCTGCTGGAGGGCGGTGTCGACCAGGTCACCCTGTTCGAGGACTCCGCCCGGATCTACGGCCCGATGAGCCTGCACGAGGCGCGGGGCTGATCGGGTGACGGCCGCCCGCCCTCGGGCGGCCTCAGGCGGTGGGGGGCTCCAGGGGGATGAGGCCCTCGTCGCTCAGCATGCCGCGGACCTGACCGATGGTGGCCTCCCGCTCGGGCAGGATGAGTTCGGACGGCGCCAGCATGTCGTCCGGCACCGGGCTCCCCAGCCGGTGCACGGCGTCGAGCAGGGCGCCCAGCGTGCGCCGGAACCCGGTCTCGTCGCCGTTCTCCATCTCGGCAAGCAGCTCGTCGTCGAGCCTGTTCAGCTCGGTGAAGTGGCTGTCGTCCAGCTTCACCTGGCCTTCCCCCATGATCCTCACGATCACGATGCGCTCCTTCTCGCGGGGCGGCTCACGGCCACGGTCGTCACTGCTCGGTCACTGCTTGTCGAACTTCGGGGTGTCCTGCTGCCCCGGGGCGCTGCTGCCACTGCCTCCCCCGATGGCCTGCTGGTCCGCACCGGAACCGCCCGCCAGCTCCGCCTTCATCCGCTGGAGCTCCAGCTCCACGTCGGAGCCCCCGGACAGGCGGTCGAGCTCGGCGGTGATGTCGTCCTTCGCCGTGCCCGTCGGATCGTCCAGCGCGCCCGAGGCGAGCAGCTCGTCGATCGCGCCGGAACGCGCCTGGAGCTGCGCCGTCTTGTCCTCGGCCCGCTGGATGGCCATGCCGACGTCGCCCATCTCCTCGGAGATGCCGGAGAAGGCCTCGCCGATCTGAGTCTGCGCCTGGGCGGCGGTGTAGGTCGCCTTGATGGTCTCCTTCTTGGTGCGGAAGGCGTCCACCTTGGCCTGCAGGCGCTGCGAGGCCAGGGTGAGCTTCTCCTCCTCGCTCTGCAGCGTCTGGTGCTGCGTCTGGAGGTCGGAGACCTGCTGCTGGAGCGCGGCCCGCCGGGACAGCGCCTCCCTGGCCAGGTCCTCCCGGCCGAGCGCGAGGGCCTTCTTGCCCTGCTCGCCGAGCTTCTCCGACTGGCCGTTGAGCTGGTTGAGCTGCAGCTCCAGGCGCTTGCGGGAGGTCGCCACGTCGGCGACACCGCGCCGCACCTTCTGGAGCAGCTCCAACTGCTTCTGGTACGAGTAGTCCAGTGTTTCGCGCGGGTCCTCAGCCCGGTCCAGGGCCTTGTTGGCCTTCGCGCGGAACAGCATCCCCATCCGCTTCATGACACCGCTCATGGGCCTCGCGCGCCCCCTTCGTAACCGACTCGGACCTGACGCATTCCTCTTCGACCCCACAGTACGGGCCCTGCTTCCATTACCGCACTGTCCGGAGCCGGATGCGCTCATTCTCCAGGACGACCGTGAGCCGGTGAGCTCCCGCCCAGGGACGAGAGGGGCACCGGGGTCGGGCACCGTTGCGGGATCGTTCTCCACCGGGAGTGGGGACCTCGGCGCGGCACGACGTACTCTTGCCGGGTGTTCCGAAGCCGTTCCAAGGAAGAGCAGGCCGCCCCCGCCCGGGCGAGCGCGGACCTGACCGAGCAGACCCGAGACCCCCAGGCACCCAAGGGCCGTCCCACGCCCAAGCGCCGGGAGTCCGAGAACCAGCGCCGCAGCCTGGCCAAGCCGCCGGCCAACCGCAGGGAGGCCGCCAAGCGCTCCCGCGAGCGGCGGCGCGCGGACCTCGCCCGACAGCGCGAGGCGATGGCCACCGGCGACGAGCGCTACCTGCCGGCGCGCGACCGCGGTGCGGTGCGCCGGTTCACCCGCGACTTCGTGGACGCCAGGTGGCACGTGGCGGAGTTCTTCCTGCCGATCGCCGTGGTCATCCTGGTGATGAGCATGCTGCCGTCGATGCAGGCGAAGAACATCTCGCTGCTGCTGTGGATGGGTGTCATCCTGATGATCATCTTCGACTCGGTGCTCACCAGCCGCCGGCTGAAGAAGGCCCTGCGCGTACGTCTGCCGGACGAGAACCACCGCGGCGCGACGGGCTACGCCCTGATGCGGACCCTCCAGATGCGCCGGATGCGGCTGCCGAAGGCGCAGGTCGCCCGGGGCGAGGCACCGCGGCGCTGATGAGCGAAGCGGTGGAGTCGCCAGGCGCGGCCGAACGCCCGCAGTCCGGCGAGGGCGCGCTGCGCGCCGCGGTCCGTCGGGAACTCGTGGCCCGGCAGCTCGACGAGCAGATCATCGCCCGCTTTCCGGTCGGCAGGCGGCTGCGGGTCCTCGACGTCGGCATCGGCCGGACGGGCCGCGGCCTGCGGATGGCCCGCGCAGGGCACGAGGTCACCTGCCTGGAGCCGGACCCGGCCGTGCTCGATGCGGCCGGCGCGGCCCTCGCGGCGGAGCCCGCGGGGATACGCGACCGGGTGCGGCTGGTCGGCGGCGACGGCCGGCAGACGGGCGCGCACTTCCCGCCCGGCAGCTTCGACGTGGTGCTCTGCCACGGGGCGCTGCGCTTCGTCGAGGAGCCCGGGCCGGTCCTCGCCGGCCTCGCCCGGGTCCTGGCACCCGGCGGGCTGCTCTCGCTGGTCGTGCTGAACGCCGACGCGCTGGCGATGCGTCCGGCCCTGGACGGGGACTGGAACCGGGCGCTCGCTGCGTTCGACGACGCCACCTGCACCGACCGGCTCGGCAGGAGCGTCCGGGCCGACCGGCGGGAAGCGCTCACCGCCACCCTGGCGGGCATCGGGGCGCCGCTGCGCCAGTGGTACGGCGTGCAGGTCCTCACCGACCGGGCGTCCGGCGACGCGGAGGTCCCCCGGGACGGGGCGTGGGAGCGGCTGCTCGCCGCCGAGGAGCGCGCTGGCCGCACCGACCCGTACCGTTCGGTGGCCGCCCTGCTCCACTTCTGCGGCGTACGCGGCTGACCCTCGGCCCCCGCTGTCCCTCCCGGCGACGCCGCGGGGGAGGAGCGGCGGGTCGGCACCACCCGACCGCAAGGGGAGGGGGCCCTTCGCGGGTCACGGCAGGGCGAGCATCCGCTCCAGAGCGACCCGGGCGAACTCCTCCGTCTCCCGGTCGACCTCGATCCGGTTCACCACCGTGCCGTCCGCGAGCGACTCCAGCGCCCACACCAGGTGCGGCAGATCGATCCGGTTCATCGTCGAGCAGAAACAGACCGTGCGGTCCAGGAAGACGATCTGCTTGTCCTCGGCCGCGAAGCGGTCCGCGAGCCTGCGCACCAGGTTCAGCTCGGTGCCGATCGCCCACTTCGAGCCGGGCGGCGCCGCCTCCAGCGCCCTGATGATGTACTCGGTCGAGCCCACCTGGTCGGCGGCCTCCACGACCTCGTGCTTGCACTCCGGGTGCACCAGGACGTTGACGCCGGGTATGCGCTCCCGCACCTCGTTCACCGAGTCCACCGAGAACCGCCCGTGCACCGAGCAGTGCCCGCGCCAGAGGATGATCCGCGCCGCTCGGAGCTGCTCGGTCGTCAGGCCGCCCCCCGGCTTGTGCGGGTTGTAGACGACGCAGTCGTCCAGCGACATGCCCAGGTTCCGCACCGCGGTGTTCCGCCCGAGGTGCTGGTCGGGGAGGAAGAGCACCTTCTCGCCAATGGAGTAGGCCCAGTCCAGGGCCCGCTCGGCGTTGCTGGAAGTGCAGATCGTGCCGCCGTGCCGTCCGGTGAAGGCCTTGATGTCGGCCGAGGAGTTCATGTAGGCGACGGGCACGGTGGCCTCGGCCACCCCGGCGTCCGTCAGGACGTCCCAGCACTCGGCGACCTGCTCCGCGGTGGCCATGTCGGCCATCGAGCAGCCCGCGGCGAGGTCCGGCAGGACGACCTGTTGCCGGTCGGACGTCAGGATGTCGGCGGACTCGGCCATGAAGTGCACGCCGCAGAAGACGATGTACTCCGCCTCCGGTCGGGCGGCGGCATCGCGGGCGAGCTTGAAGGAGTCGCCGGTCACGTCGGCGAACTCGATCACCTCGTCCCGCTGGTAGTGGTGGCCGAGCACGAAGACCCGCTCGCCGAGCCGCGCCTTCGCCGCGCGGGCGCGTTCCACCAGGTCCGGGTCGGACGCGGCCGGCAGGTCGCCGGGGCACTCCACGCCGCGCTCGCTCTTCGGGTCGTTCCCGCGGCCGAGCAGCAGGAGGGCGAGCGGGGTGGGCTGGACGTCCAGGGGTTGGGCGGTGTTCACGGCACGCACCCTTTCTGATTGCGGCTCAACGCTTCTCGTCTATTTGACGTTATCTATCATAACCGCTTCGCGTCACGTTGACGATGGCCCTCGCGTCGATGTGACGCATCCCCCGCCGCCTCCCGGCCCGCCCCGCTACGAGCCGCGCCCTGGGCCGCGACCGGAGCGCGGACCCGGTCCGCCCGGCGCTCCGCGGGGGCCGCCGGACTCGTCGGCCGGTGACCTCCGGGCGCCGGTGTGCGAGCATGAGGGGAGAGGAACCCATGCCCGGCCTGGAATGAATCCGGGAGGCCGCCTGTTGGTTGAGGCGGCAGAGCAGTCCGTACAACCCGGGAGAGAAGCAGATGTCCGTATCGGACGAGACCGCTACCAAGACCGACGGCATCATCCTGTCCGACGCCGCGGCGTCGAAGGTCAGGAGCCTGCTGGAGCAGGAGGGCCGCGACGACCTGGCACTGCGTGTCGCTGTTCAGCCGGGAGGCTGCTCCGGCCTGCGCTACCAGCTCTTCTTCGACGAGCGCTCGCTCGACGGCGACGTCGTCAAGGACTTCGACGGCGTCAAGGTCGTGACCGACCGCATGAGCGCCCCGTACCTGGGCGGCGCGTCGATCGACTTCGTCGACACCATCGAGAAGCAGGGGTTCACCATCGACAACCCGAACGCCACCGGCTCCTGTGCCTGCGGCGACTCGTTCAACTGAGCGAAGCTCCTCGGGTGAGGAGCGACGAGGAGCGGCGGTGACCCCGAGCGGGTCACCGCCGCTCCTCGTGCCACGAGGCGGTGACGGCCGTCCGACGTCCCGGTCCGGCCGCGCGACGCGGCCCCCTGGTCGGTCAGCCGGGCGCGATCTCCTCGCCGTCGGTGCCGACGACCGTGCGGCCCCCGAGCGGCGCGTCCAGTTCCACGGTGCGCTCCAGCAGCCTGGCGCTCATGACGCAGGGGCTGCCGGGATCCCGCTCGGTGGCCTCGACTCCCAGGCGCACCTCGTCGCCCGTCTCCTCGGCGGTCAGGGCGTGTTCGCTGCACGTCCCCGCCCAGAAGCTCACCGTCAGCTCGGTTCCCTCGGCCCGGTAGGACTCCGCCGGGGCGCCGGGGTCTGCCGGGCGGGCCGGAGCGTCCGGCGCCGGGGCTCCGCCGTCCGCGCCCAGCAGCCGGGGCTCGACCGCCGGGTGCGTCACCGTGCGCCCGCCGCCGTCGAGCCCGAAGCGCCAGGACGGAACCAGCAGGTCCGCACCCCGAGCGGTGTACGCCGCCAGGACGAACTCGGCGCCCGTCACCTCGGCCGGTGCGCCCCGCGCCGGTTCGCAGGGCGCGCGGACGCAGCTGACGTCCTCGGCTCCGCGCTGCGCGTCGAGCAGGTCGAGGGTCCGTTCGGCCCCCAGCACCGGATACTCCTCGCCCGCCGCCAAGGGCGCCAGTCGACCCTCGGCACGCACCACCCGGCCATCCGAGCCGACTGTGATCCGCGTCTCCCACCCCTCGGTGGGCAGCCCGGCGATCCGCGGTTGCGCGGTCACCGTGCGCAGTGCTCCGCGGGTGTCGCCCGCGTTGAGGTCGGCGCCGCCCAGCCCCACTGCCGTCAGCACCGGGGTGGCCGCCTCCCGTGCGCGCTCCTTCGACACCGGAGGCACGTCGGAATCGGCGTCGGTCCCGCTCCCGGGCTCCTCGCGGGGCCCGGCCGGTGGGGAGGCGGGCACTTCCGCCGCGTCCCCGGGGGCGGGGGCCACCGGGCCGTCCGCGCCGGGCGGGTACGCGGGACATCCGGACGGCCCGGCGTCCTTCGGTCCGTCGTTCGGCTTCCCGCTGCCGCACAGGTCATCCGTGCCCGCCGCCCAGCGCGTGAACGACCAGGAGGACGGGGCCGCCCGCGTGACCTGCAGCATCGGGCCCGCGCCGTCCGAGCCCTCGCTCACCCGCCAGGCGTGCGTGTCCCGCTCGGGGCGGGTGTCCAAGCCGAGCGCCCGTGCCAGACGGTCCACCGCCGGCTTGCCGACCGCCCCGAGCCCGGCGTCCGGGCCGTCCTCTCCGGGTGCGCCACGGGCGTCCGCCGTGGCCGGACCGGTGCGGTGCACGGCGGCCCGGTGCGGCCCCTCGGGGAACTCCACCCCCTCGGCCCGGTAGGCACCCTTGACCCGCCCGGAGGGGGTCGAGGCCCGCGCCTTCGACACCCCGAAGCCGTCGAGCCCCAGGAGTGGCGGGTCGCCGTCACCCCGGCCGCTGCCCGCGGGTGAGGGGGTCTCCGGGCTGTTCAGGGCGTTCTGGGCCCAGTGGGTGCCGCCGCCCGCGAGGAGCACGGCCACCGCCGAAACCGCGACGACGCGGAGGCGGCGTGTTCGGGGGGCTCGGGAGGCCTCGGCTTCCGCCGGCTTCCGGGGAGGAGGGGGCACCGCACGCTCCTTCGGCTCAGGGATCGGTCCTGACACCGGTGGGACGGGGCGGGCCGCGGGGCGGTTCCGTCAGTCGCCGTAGTCGGACATGCCGTCCAACAGGCGGGCGGAGCGCTCCGGAACCCGGACCCCCGAGGGCCCCGCGGCGGGGGCCGGGCCGGCGGCGGGGCCGGTGCGGCCCGCTGGCGCCGGCCAGCGAGGCGCCATCCTGGCGCAGTCGCCGCGGAGTTCGGCCAGCGACTCGGGCTCGTCGGTACGTACAGCGGGAGAGGGCACGCGCTTCGTCATGCGATCGACGCTACGGCCCGTGGGGCCGCCAGGTAAGACCTACTTTCGGGTAGAATTGCACGGTCGGGAAACTTCCCCCGTACGGGTAGCGTGAGCCGTTCCCTGCCGTCGCCTCACAGGAGCAGCCTGTCGTGCGTATCGCCGTTTCCGGCTCCATCGCCACCGACCACCTGATGACGTTTCCCGGTCGCTTCACCGACCAGCTCGTCGCCGAGCAGATCCACACCGTCTCCCTGTCGTTCCTGGTGGACACCCTCGACGTCCGGCGCGGCGGCGTCGCGGCGAACATCTGCTTCGGCATGGGCCAGCTCGGCGCCCGACCGGTGCTCGTCGGCGCGGCCGGCGCGGACTTCGACCCGTACCGCGGCTGGCTGGAGCGGCACGGTGTCGACACCGACTCGGTGCACATCTCCGAGGTCCTCCACACGGCACGGTTCGTCTGCACCACGGACGCCGACCACAACCAGATCGGCTCCTTCTACACCGGTGCGATGAGCGAGGCGCGGCAGATCGAGCTCCAGACGGTCGCCGGGCGCGTGGGTGCGCTGGACCTGGTGCACATCGGGGCGGACGACCCCGAGGCGATGATGCGGCACACCGAGGAGTGCCGGGCCCGCGGGATCCCGTTCGCGGCCGACTACTCCCAGCAGCTGGCCCGGATGACCGGCGAGGAGATCCGGGCCCTCACCGAGGGCGCCGCCTACCTCTTCGCGAACGAGTACGAGACGGCACTCATCTCGACCAAGACCGGCTGGTCGCCCGAGGAGATCCTCAAGAAGGTCGGCACCCAGGTCGTCACCCTCGGCGCCCGGGGCGTGCGCATCGAGCGGGCCGACGAGGCACCGATCGAGGTCGGCTGCGCCCAGGAGGAGAGCAAGGTCGACCCGACCGGCGTGGGCGACGCCTTCCGGGCCGGCTTCCTCTCCGGGCTGACGTGGCGGGTTGGGCTGGAGCGCTCCGCCCAGATCGGCTGCATGTTGGCCACCCTGGTGATCGAGACCGTCGGCACCCAGGAGTACGAGCTGCGGCGCGGCCACTTCATGGACCGCTTCGCCAAGGCCTACGGCGACGAGGCCGCCTCCGAGGTGCGCGAACACCTCGGCTGAGCCACCGCGGCCCTGCCCCGGGCGGTACCGCCCGGGGCAGGGCCGCTCAGTCGGACGCCGCACCCGGCTCCGGTTCGCGGCGGACGCGGAAGGCATGCCCCTCGACGCCGAGGAAGCGGTGCCCCCGCATCGTGCACCAGGCCGGGATGTCCAGCCTGGCAGCCCCGTCGTCCGCCAGCACCGTCACCACCCCGCCGACCGGCACCTTGCCGATGACCCGGGCCAGCTCGATCACCGGGATCGGGCAGCGTCTGCCGAGCGAGTCCACCGTCAGTGCGCCGTCCGGCGCGGAGTCCGCTGCCGGGGGTTCCAGCCCGGATCCCGGCCCCGGCCCCTGCGCGGATGCGCGGGAGGCGCCTGCCGACGCGTCCCGCGCGGCCTCCGGTCCCTCCGCTGCGGGACCCTCGGCTGCCGGACCGGACTCCGTGGCGCCGAGCTGCTCCCGTACTCCGCCCACCGCGCACGGCAGCGCGGCCAGGAAGGCGTCCACTTCCGCGGCGGTCGTGCCGGCCGGCAGCGAGACGCGGACGTTCCCCCCGGACAGCACTCCCATCGCCCGCAGCACATGGCTGGGGGTCAGTGTGCTGGAGGTGCAGGAGGACCCGGACGACACCGAGAAGCCGGCCCGGTCGAGCGCGTGGAGCAGCGACTCGCCGTCCGCGTACAGGCAGGAGAACGTCACCAGGTGGGGCAGCCGGTGCACCGGATCGCCCACCACCTCCGCGTCCGGCACCAGCAGCGGCACCCGCGCCCTGATCCGCTCCACCAGGACCGTCAGGCGTGCGGCCTCGGCGGCCGCCTCGGAGCGCACCGCCCGCAGCGAGGCCGCGGCCGCGACGACGGCCGGCAGATCGAGGGCGCCGGGCATCCGGCCCGCCTCGCGCTCGTCCAGCGGCGCGGTGGGGGCGAACCGCGTCCCCTTGCGCACCGCCAGCAGCCCCACCCCCGGCGGGCCGCCCCACTTGTGGGCGCTGCCGGCCAGCAGCGACCAGCCCTCCGGCGGCGCCTCCCAGCCGAGCGACTGGGCGGCGTCGACCAGGAGCGGTACCCCGGCGGCCCGGCAGACGGCGGCCGCCTCGGCGACCGGCTGCCGCGTCCCCACCTCGTGGTTGGCCGACTGCAGGCAGACGAGCGCGGTTCCGTCGCCGACCGCCTCCTCGACCGAGACCCCGGCGACCCGGCCGGTGCGGTCGACCGGCAGCTCCGCGACCGTCCCGCCGCCCGCGCGGTGGGCCTCGGCGGCCTGGAGCACGGCGGAGTGCTCGACGGCGGACACCACCAGGTGCCGGCCCGCCCGGCGGCGCCCGGTCAAGGCGCCGGCGATCGCGCTGTGCAGCGCCCGGGTTCCGGAGGGGGCGAACACCAGCTCGTCGGGACGGCAGCCGACCTCGGCGGCGACGGTCTCCCGCGCGGCGTCCAGCAGCAACCGGGCCCGTCTGCCCTCCCGGTGCAGCCGCGCCGGGTCGGCCCAGCCGTCGTCGAGCGCGGCGAGCAGGGCCTCCCGGGCGACGGGGTGCAGCGGGGCGGCGGAAGCGGCGTCGAAGTAGGGCACACCGGAACGCTAACCGCTCCCCGCCGTGGCAGGTTCCCGCCCCTGGCGCCGACCGGGACTCCGGCGGGGAGCGCCCGACGCGCCCGGAGCGCGCGGGGCGCGGCTGACCCGGTGTCGGCTGACGTCCCGTCGGCACGGCCCCCGACACCCCGGTGAGGGCCGTGCCGCCCGTGCCGCCGGACGCCGCCACCAGCCCGCTCCGAGGGGCGTCCTGCCAGGGCACACGCCTGCGGAGCCGAGGATTCCACTCCTGCGTCGGGTGCGGCGGCGCGTTGGGCACCCTCCCCGAGCGACGCCACATTGCGTCCAGTAGGGTTTGGTCCGCATAAACATCCAAACCCTGCCCGCGCCAGGGTCGGCGCCCGGTCATCAGGGCCGCGCCAGGCCGAGCGGGCGAGACTCTCGGGAAGGCGCTACGTGAGTCCCAACGGCTCCGACCGCTTGTCGCGGCGCCCGATGCGGCGGATGCTGCCGCAGGCGCTCGCTGCGGGCCTGGTCCTGGCGACCGCGACCGGTTGCACATCAGAAGACTTCCCCCGCCTCGGCATGCCCACCCCGGTCACGGAGGAGGCGCCGCGGATTCTCTCCCTGTGGCAGGGCTCGTGGGCCGCCGCGCTCATCACGGGCGTGCTCGTCTGGGGCCTGATCCTGTGGAGCGTGTTCTTCCACCGGCGCTCCAGGACCAAGGTGGAGATCCCCCCGCAGACCCGGTACAACATGCCCATCGAGGCGCTGTACACCGTGGTCCCGCTGATCATCGTCTCGGTGCTGTTCTACTTCACCGCACGCGACGAGTCGAAGCTCATCGCCACCTCGGACAAACCCGACCACGTGGTCAACGTGGTGGGCTTCCAGTGGAGCTGGGCCTTCAACTACATGGAGGACGTGGACGGCGAGGCCTCGACCGACGGGCGGGACGCCCAGGAGCTCGCTGCGATCCCGGACCGCATGATCTCCGCAGCGCCCGAGGGCGCCGAGGGCGTGTGGGACCAGGGCACTCCCGGTCAGCGCAACCCGCAGAACGGAAACCCGGGACCGACGCTCTGGCTCCCCAAGGGCGAGAAAGTCCAGTTCATCCTGACCTCGCGGGATGTCATCCACTCCTTCTGGGTGGTGCCGTTCCTGATGAAGCAGGACGTGATCCCCGGCCACACCAACCGCTTCGAGGTGACCCCCAACAAGGAGGGCACCTTCATGGGCAAGTGCGCTGAGCTGTGTGGCACGGACCATGCCCGGATGCTCTTCAACGTCAAGGTGGTTTCTCCGGAGCGCTATCAGCAGCACCTGGAGGAACTGGCCGAGAAGGGCCAGACCGGCTACCTCCCGGCGGGTATCCCGCAGACGGACGCAGCCAAGAATGCGGAGACGAACAACCCGTGAGCATCCTCAACGAACCCCAGGGTGCCGCCACGGTCGACAACTCGTCCGAGAACGAGTTGCCGGCGCGGCGGAAGGAGCCCGGCAACGTCGTGGTGAAGTGGCTGACGACCACCGACCACAAGACCATCGGCTCGCTGTACCTGATCACCTCGTTCGCGTTCTTCGTGATCGGCGGCGTGATGGCGCTGGTCATGCGGGCGGAGCTGGCCCGTCCCGGCACCCAGATCGTGTCCAACGAGCAGTTCAACCAGCTCTTCACCATGCACGGCACGGTGATGCTGCTGATGTTCGCGACCCCGCTCTTCGCGGGCTTCGCGAACTGGATCATGCCGTTGCAGATCGGCGCGCCGGACGTGGCCTTCCCGCGGTTGAATATGCTGGCCTACTGGCTGTACCTGTTCGGCTCGACGATCGCCGTCGCGGGCTTCCTCACCCCGAACGGCGCCGCCAACTTCGGCTGGTTCGCCTACTCCCCGCTGTCGGACGCGGTCCGTTCGCCGGGCGTCGGTGCGGACATGTGGATCATGGGCCTGGCGCTCTCCGGTTTCGGCACGATCCTCGGCGCGGTCAACTTCATCACCACGATCATCTGCATGCGCGCCCCCGGTATGACGATGTTCCGGATGCCGATCTTCACCTGGAACGCGCTGCTCACCGGAGTGCTGATCCTGCTGGCCTTCCCGGTCCTCGCCGCGGCGCTGTTCGCCCTGGAGGCCGACCGGCAGTTCGGTGCGCACATCTTCGATCCGGCGAACGGCGGGGCGCTGCTGTGGCAGCACCTGTTCTGGTTCTTCGGCCATCCCGAGGTGTACATCATCGCGCTGCCGTTCTTCGGCATCGTCTCCGAGGTCATCCCGGTCTTCTCCCGGAAGCCGATGTTCGGCTACATCGGGCTGATCGGCGCGACGATCGCCATCACCGGCCTGTCGGTCACCGTCTGGGCGCACCACATGTTCGCCACCGGCGGCGTCCTGCTGCCGTTCTTCTCCCTGATGTCCTTTTTGATCGCGGTGCCCACCGGAGTGAAGTTCTTCAACTGGATCGGCACCATGTGGAAGGGCTCGCTCAGCTTCGAGACCCCGATGCTGTGGACGGTCGGCTTCCTGATCACCTTCCTCTTCGGCGGTCTCACCGGGGTCATCCTGGCCTCCCCGCCGCTCGACTTCCACGTCTCCGACACCTACTTCGTGGTGGCGCACTTCCACTACGTGGTCTTCGGCACGGTGGTCTTCGCGATGTTCGCCGGCTTCCACTTCTGGTGGCCGAAGTTCACCGGGAAGATGCTGGACGAGCAGCTCGGCAAGATCACCTTCTGGACGCTCTTCATCGGCTTCCACGGCACCTTCCTGGTGCAGCACTGGCTGGGGGCCGAGGGCATGGTCCGGCGGTATGCCGACTACCTCGACGCCGACGGGCTGACCGCGCTGAACACCCTCTCCACCATCAGTTCCTTCCTGCTCGGGCTGTCGATGCTGCCGTTCTTCTACAACGTCTGGAAGACCGCCAAGTACGGCAGGAAGGTCGAGGTCGACGACCCGTGGGGGTACGGCCGTTCGCTGGAGTGGGCGACCTCGTGCCCGCCGCCGCGGCACAACTTCCTCACACTGCCGCGGATCCGGTCCGAATCCCCGGCCTTCGACCTGCACCACCCGAACATCGCAGCGATGGACCAGTTGCAGGAGCGCGCCGGAACCGACGCCGCGCTCACAGGCACCACCGGCGGCAAGGAGGCCGGGAAGTGAAGATCCAGGGCAAGATGTTCCTCTGGCTCTCCGCCTTCATCCTGATCGTCGCCGGGGTCTACGGCCTGTGGTCGAAGGAGCCGGTGGGCACCACCGCGCTCTTCCTGGCCTTCGGCCTCACGGTGATGGTCGGCTTCTATCTGGCGTTCACCGCGCGCCGGGTCGATGTCGGGGCGCAGGACAACGAGGACGCCGATGTCGCGGACGACGCCGGCGAGCTGGGCTTCTTCAGCCCGCACAGTTGGCAGCCGCTCGTGCTGGGGCTGGGGGCCGCACTCGCCTTCATGGGCGTGGTCTTCGGCTGGTGGCTGCTGTACTTCTCGCTGCCGGTCCTGCTCGTCGGCCTGTTCGGCTGGGTGTTCGAGTACTACCACGGCGAGAACCAGAACCAGTAGAACGAAGCGGTCATTCCGCGTGAAGTCAAGGATCGGCCCCGGGCAGTCGCCCGGGGCCGACCCGTTTGCAGCAGTCCAGCGCGCCCGCTCCGCCCGGTGTTCGTAGTTTTGAGCAATGAGCCACGGGACGCACGGACCGCAACGACTGGCGATGAGCTGCGCGCTGGTGGTCGCCCCCCTGCTGGTGCTGACCGCCTGCGGGGAATCGGGCCACCCCCTCGCCGCGGTGCCCTACGACGCGTCCTCGGACGTGGTCGTCGGTGTCGGCCGCCCGCTCGGCGGGGACGGCGGGGAGAAGCGCCCGGTGGACGCCGACCGGCCGCTCGAGGTCACCGCGGAGGACGGCGGCGCACGGCTGACCGACGTCCTCGCCGTGGACGGTGACGGCCGCCGGGTCGCCGGTGAACTCGCCGAGGACGGCTCCGGCTGGCGCAGCACGACCCCCCTGGTGGCAGGGGCCGCGTACACCGTGCGGGTCAGCACCGAGAGCGCCGACGGCCGGCCGGGACGCCGCACCGTCCGCTTCGACACCGGGGACGCGACGGGGGGCAAACGGCTCAAGGTCGCCTTCGGGCCGGAGAGCGGTACCTATGGCGTCGGCCAGCCGGTCACGGCCGAGCTGAGCCGGGCGGTGAGCGAACCGGAGCAGCGCCGACTCGTCGAGCGCGGCCTGCGGGTGCGGTCGCAGCCCCGAACCGAGGGCGCCTGGCACTGGGTGGACGACCGGAAGCTGCACTACCGTCCGAAGGAGTACTGGCCCGCCCGTGCCACCGTCACGGTGCGCAGTGCGCTGGCTGGCGTCCGGATCAGGAAAAACCTGCACGGTGCGGCGGACGCCTCGCTGACGCTCCGGACCGGCGACCGGGTCGAGGCCGTCGCGGACGCCGCGGCCCTGGAGATGCGGGTCGAGCGGAACGGCGAGGTGGCCAGGACGATGCCGATCACCACCGGCAAGGCCGGATTCCGCACTCGGAACGGAACCAAGGTCATCCTGGGCCGGGACTCGTTCGTACGCATGCGCAGCACCAGCATCGGTATCGGGCGCGGCAGTTCGGAGTTCTACGACCTGCCGGTGCACTGGGCCACCCGGCTGACGTGGAGCGGCGAGTACGTGCACGGCGCCCCCTGGTCGACCGGCTCCCAGGGGTACGCGAACGTCAGCCACGGCTGCACCGGCATGAGCACGGCCGACGCCAAGTGGTTCTTCGACAACGTGCGCCGGGGCGATCTGGTCACGCACGTCAACACGGAGGGCAGCCGGATGCCCGCCTTCGGCAACGGCTTCGGCGACTGGAACCTCGACTGGGAGGAGTGGCGCGCGGGAAGCGCCCTCCTCACGGACAGCCGACCCGATGCGGATCCCGCGGCCGCCGCCCGGCTGCGTCCGCAGCTCTGAGCGGGGCCGGCGTCGACGGCGGCGGCACGGCGCCCCTCGGTCCCGTGAGTACGCGGGGCGCCGCCGCCGGAGCGTCAGGCGGCGCTGGGCTGCGCCGCGCGCAGGAGCCCGGCCAGCGAGTCGGCGAGCGCCACCGGGTCCACCGGGTGGGCGGCCACGGCCTCCGCGCGGCTCCAGTTGGCCAGCCAGGCGTCCTGCGGGCGGCCGATCAGCAGCAGCACCGGCGGGCAGTCGAAGATCTCGTCCTTGATCTGCCGGCAGACGCCCATGCCGCCGGCCGGTGCGGCCTCGCCGTCCAGGACGCAGGCGTCGACACCGCCCGCCTCCAGCGCGGACAGGACGGCGGGCAGCGTCGCGCACTCCAGGTACTCGACCGCAGGGGTGTCGGCAGCCGGCCGGCGGCCCGCGGCCAGCCGCACCTGCTCGCGGGTGTTGCTGTCGTCGCTGTAGACCAGCACCTTGGCCGTGGGCTGCTGCATCGTTCCTCCGCGTCGTCGGTCAGAGCCGGTGGCCGCCGCACGGACGGGCACTGCCGCCGCGGGCGCCGCGGTCACCGCGGGCACTGCACGCGCCGCCGCCGGGCGCCGTGGGACACCGCGGGGAGCAGCGGAGCGCTGCCAGGATGCTACCCCTTCACCGCCCGTACGGGCAGCCGTCCGCCCGGGCTCCCGGGGGGCCGTTCGAGCAGCCCACAGCGGTCGGACACACCGAACGGCACCCCCCGGGGTGAGGACGGAATAAGAGACCGACATAATGTCGGTCGTGGCGACAGCAACAGCAGTAGAAACCGGGCACGCGCACCCATCGGTCAACCGGCCGAACCTCACCAGCGTCGGAACCATCATCTGGCTGAGTTCCGAGCTGATGTTCTTCGCGGCCCTCTTCGCGATGTACTTCACCCTGCGCTCCGTGATGGGCGCAGAGTACTGGCAGGAACAGGCGGACGCCCTGAACCTGCCGTTCGCGGCGGGGAACACGACGATCCTGGTGCTTTCCTCCCTGACCTGCCAGCTCGGCGTGTTCGCCGCCGAGCGCGGGGACGTGAAGAAGCTACGGTCGTGGTTCGTGATCACGTTCGTGATGGGTGCGGTCTTCATCGGCGGCCAGGTCACGGAGTACGTGGAACTGGTCAAGCACGAGGGCCTCTCGCTCTCCTCCGACCCCTACGGATCGGCGTTCTACCTCACGACCGGCTTCCACGGCCTGCACGTGACCGGCGGACTGATCGCGTTCCTGTTCGTCCTCGGCAGGACGTACATGGCCCGTCGGTTCACCCATCACCAGGCCACCGCTGCCATTGTCGTGTCCTACTACTGGCACTTCGTCGATGTGGTCTGGATCGGCCTCTTCGCCACGATCTACCTGATCAAGTGAGCCGGGCGCGCACCCGGACCGCTTGACCGACAGACACATCCAGAAGCATCGACGCAGAAGATCCTGACACCGGGGTAATCCGTGAAAAAGCTCTCCGCACGACGGCGCCATCCGCTGGCGGCGATCGTCGTTCTACTCTTCGCGCTGGCGGCCACCGGGGGGCTGTACGCCGCGTTCACCCCCGCGGGTGAGGCGAAGGCCGACACCGCCGCATCGCAGTCCCTTGCCATCGAGGAGGGCAAGAAGCTCTACGCCGTCGGCTGCTCAAGCTGCCACGGAACCGGCGGTCAGGGCAGCAGCGACGGGCCCAGCCTCGTCGGTGTCGGCGCTGCCGCAGTCGACTTCCAGGTCGGCACCGGACGGATGCCGATGCAGGCCCCGGGTGTCCAGGCCCCGGAGAAGCCGAAGGTCTACACCGACGAGGAGATCGAGCAGCTCGCTGCCTACATCGCCTCGCTCGGCGCCGGACCCGAGGTCCCGACCGAGGAGCAGTACAGTCCGGAGGGGCTCAGCGGCGAGGAGATCGGCGCCGGCGGCGACCTCTTCCGCCAGAACTGCGCCCAGTGTCACAACTTCACCGGTGAGGGCGGCGCCCTGACCGAGGGAAAGTACGCACCCGACCTGGGCGACGTCGACCCGAAGTACATCTACGAGGCCATGGAGACCGGCCCGCAGAACATGCCCTCCTTCCCGGACGCCACACTTCCGGAGGAGGAGAAGAAGCAGATCATCGCGTACCTGGAGAAGGTCAACAGCTCCGAGACGGAGAGCCCTGGAGGGTGGGGCCTCGGCGGGTTCGGTCCCGTCAGTGAGGGCCTCTTCGCCTGGGCCATCGCCCTTCCCGTTCTGGTGGGCGTCACCGTCTGGATCGCCGCCCGGAACGCCAAGGCCAGGAAGTCATGAGTAGCGAAACTGGAACCCACGAAGTGCCGGACGAGAACCTGCCGGAAGAGCAGGGCCGCGAGCCGAGCGACCCCACGCTGCCGGAGGGCGCTTTCCCTGACCCCGGCATGCCCCAGCACGAGGACCGCGTCCAGGACCTCGACGAGCGGGCCGCCAAGCGCTCCGAGCGCGTCGTGGCCCTGCTGTTCACGCTGTCCATGCTGGCGACCGTCGGTTTCATCGCCTCGTACGTGATCTTCCCGGTCGACAAGATCGTCTACATCTTCCCACTCGGGAAGATCAGCGCGCTGAACTTCTCCCTCGGGATGACGCTCGGCATCGCGCTGTTCTGCATCGGCGCCGGTGCGGTCCACTGGTCGCGGACCCTCATGAGCGGTCACGAGGCCGTTCAGGACCGGCATCCGATCGCCGGTGACGAGGACACCAAGGCCGCGGCGCTCGCGCAGTTCTCGGCCGGCGCCGAGGACTCGGTGCTCGGCCGCCGCAAGCTGATCCGCAACACCATGTTCGGTGCGCTGGCCCTGGTGCCGCTCTCCGGTGTGGTGCTGCTGCGTGACCTCGGACCGCTGCCGGAGGACAAGCTCCGCCACACGCTGTGGAACAAGGGCAAGCTGCTGGTCAACCAGAACACCGGCCAGCCGCTGCGGCCCGAGGACGTCAAGGTCGGCTCGCTGACCTTCGCCAAGCCCGAGGGCCTGGAGGAGGACTCGCACGAGTTCCACCGCGAGATCGCCAAGGCCGCCTTGATGATCGTCCGGCTGGAGCCGGAGGACATCAAGGACAAGCAGGAGCTCGACTGGTCCCACGAGGGCATCGTGGCGTTCTCCAAGATCTGCACCCACGTCGGTTGCCCGGTCAGTCTCTACGAGCAGCAGACCCACCACGTGTTGTGCCCCTGCCACCAGTCGACCTTCGACCTGTCGGACGGCGCGCGGGTGATCTTCGGCCCGGCCGGGCACCCCCTGCCCCAACTGAACATCAGCGTCAACAAGGACGGCTTCCTCCAGGCGCAGAGCGACTTCGCCGAGCCCGTCGGCCCGAGCTTCTGGGAGCGCGGATGAGTACTGCAACCGACACCTCGACCGGGCGGGGCAAGGCCCCGGCCGGTGAGCGGGTGGCCGACTGGGCCGACGGCCGGCTGGGCGTCTACGGCGCGGCGAAGAAGAACCTGCGCAAGGTCTTCCCCGACCACTGGTCGTTCCTGCTGGGTGAGATCGCGCTCTACTCGTTCATCATCATCCTGCTGACCGGCGTCTACCTCACCATGTTCTTCAAGCCGAGCATGGCCGAGGTGCACTACCACGGCAGCTACGTGCCGATGCAGGGCGTGCTGATGTCGGAGGCCTACGCCTCCACGCTGGACATCAGCTTCGACGTCCGCGGCGGTCTGCTCATGCGGCAGATCCACCACTGGGCGGCGCTGATCTTCCTCGTCGCCATGTTCGTGCACATGATGCGGGTGTTCTTCACCGGCGCGTTCCGCAAGCCGCGCGAGCTGAACTGGCTCTTCGGCTTCCTGCTGTTCGTGCTCGGCATGTTCACCGGCTTCACCGGCTACTCGCTCCCGGACGACCTGCTGTCCGGCACCGGCGTCCGGTTCATGGAGGGCGCGATCCTCGCGGTGCCGCTGGTCGGCACCTACCTGGCGATGTTCCTCTACGGCGGCGAGTTCCCCGGCACGGATATCATCCCGAGGTTCTTCACCTTCCACGTCCTGCTGCTGCCGGGCATCATGCTCGGGCTCGTGGTGGCACACCTGATCCTGGTCTTCTACCACAAGCACACCCAGTACCCGGGGCCCGGACGGACCAACAAGAACGTCGTCGGTTTCCCGTTGATGCCGATCTACATGGCGAAGGCGGGCGGCTTCTTCTTCCTCGTCTTCGGCGTCATCGCGATCATCTCCGCCACGTTCAGCATCAACCCGGTGTGGGTGCTGGGGCCGTACCGGCCCGACCTGGTGTCCACCAACGCCCAGCCCGACTGGTACATGGGCTTCTCGGAGGGACTCATCCGGGTGATGCCCGGCTGGGAGTGGGTCATCCCGACCGGCCACACCATCAACTTCGGTGTGTTCGTGCCTCTGATGGTCTTCCCACTGGTGCTCGCGGCGATCGCGGTCTACCCGTTCTTCGAGTCCTGGGTCACCAAGGACAACCGGGAGCACCACCTGCTCGACCGGCCGCGGAACGCGCCGACCCGCACGGGCTTCGGGGCCGCGTGGATCAGCTGGTACTTCGTGATGCTGGTCGGCGGCGGCAACGACCTGTGGGCGATCCACTTCAACCTGTCCATCAACGCGATCACCTGGTTCGTGCGGATCGGCTTCTTCCTGGTGCCGGTGGTGGTCTTCGTGATCACGCGGCGGATCTGCCTCGGACTCCAGCGGCGGGACCGCGAGAAGGTGCTGCACGGCCGGGAGACCGGTGTCATCAAGCGCCTGCCGCACGGCGAGTTCGTCGAGGTCCACGAGCCGCTGCCCGCCGAGCAGCTCCACCTGCTCACTCAGCACGACCAGCACAGGCCGGCCGAGCTGCCGGCGGCCACCGACGAGAACGGTGTCCGGCGCACGGTGGGCCCGGTGGAGAAGCTGCGGATCAAGCTCAACCGCGGCTACTACGGACCGGCCGGCCAGGTGCCGAAGCCCACGCAGAAGGAGTACAAGGAGATCATGGAAGGCCACGGCCACCACTGATCCCCGGCACGCACCGCCCGCAGGGCCCCGTCCAGTGCTTGGAACGGGGCCCTGCGGCGTGTCCGGGGATCGATAGGGTGGCGGCCTGATCACCAGCCCGGCGACCGACCAGGAGCGTGGACCATGAGCGCCGTTACCCCCACCGGAGGCGACACCGCGGCGGCGCGCACCTGGCCCGACGTGCTGTCCGCCCTGCTGTCCGGTTCCGACCTCGGGGCCGGGGACACCGCGTGGGCAATGGACCGGATCATGCGCGGTGAGGCCACCGACGCGCAGATCGCCGGGTTCGCCGTCGCCCTGCGGGCCAAGGGGGAGACCGTCGAGGAGGTGTCCGGCCTGGTCCGCACGATGTACGAGCACGCCCACACCATCGAGGTGCCGGGGCCCACCGTCGACATCGTCGGCACCGGCGGCGACCGGGCGAAGACGGTGAACATCTCCACGATGGCGGCGATCGTGGTGGCCGGCGCCGGGGCGAAGGTGGTCAAGCACGGCAACCGGGCGGCGTCCTCGGCCAGCGGGTCCTCCGACGTGCTGGAGAAGCTGGGCGTCAACCTGGACCTGACGCCGCAGCGGGTCGCCGAGGTGGCTGCCGAGGCGGGCATCAGCTTCTGCTTCGCGGTGAGGTTCCACCCCGCGCTCCGGCACGTCGCGGCCGCCCGGCGCGAGCTGGGCATCCCCACCACGTTCAACTTCCTCGGCCCGCTCACCAACCCGGCGCGGGTGGGCGCCCAGGCCACCGGGGTGGCGGACGCCAGGATGGCGCCGATCATGGCCGGAGTGCTGGCGGAACGCGGCACCTCGGCCCTGGTCTTCCGCGGAGACGACGGTCTCGACGAGCTCACCACCACGGCCACCTCCACGGTGTGGCGGGTGCGGGACGGCGAGGTGCGGCGGCAGTCCTTCGACCCGCGCGACCTCGGCATCGCACTGGTGCCGATCGAGGCGCTGCGCGGGGCGGACTCCGCGTACAACGCCGACGTCGCCCGGCGGTTCCTGGACGGGGAGCGCGGCCCGGTGCGCGACGCGGTGCTGCTCAACGCCGCCGCCGCACTGGCGGCGCTCGACCCGGACGACCGGTCGCTGACCGAGCAGCTCGCGGCCGGCACCGAACAGGCCGCCCTCTCCCTGGACTCCGGTGCGGCCAGGGCCGTCCTGGACCGCTGGGTCGGCGCTAGCCACGCCTGAGCCGGTCCCGGCGGGCAGCGGGCCGGACGCGCGGGTCCGGTGGCCGCCCCGGGGCGGCCACCGGGGGCGGCACCCCGCAGGTGTGTGGCATACTCACGGCAGGTCACGAGCGACAGCGATTTCGGCCCCGGCCCGCTGTCCGGCAACCCTCCTCACGCGGCGGGGTGCCCCGGGTGATGACCGGGCCGTATGACAGCAAGGTCTACGGCAAGCGCGGTCGAGGGAGTTCCTTTCGATGAGCAGGCGAATGCGCAGGGGCGTCACGCCCCGCCTCCGTTTCCCCGGCTGAGCGGTCCCGCGCCCCGCGGCCGTCCGCAGCGGACGGCCGTCGCGCACCGTGCTGACCCGTTCCAGTGAACTTCCTCGCCACCCGTCCACGGGAGATCCCGCCATGTCCGCATTTCCCCCTGCCTCCGCTGCTCCCGCCCGTGCCGCGGTTCCCGTCACCTCCTCCGCGACCGCGGACGGCCCGCCGCTGCCCGTTCTGGGCTCCGGGGTGCGGGTGCCGCTCGCCGCCGGCGGCGAGGTCGAGTACGCCGCGCTCGACCAGGCCGCCAGCGCACCCGCCCTCCAGCGGGTCTGGGACGACGTGGCCGCCTACGCCCCCTCCTACGGAAGCGTGCACCGGGGGTCGGGCCACCTCTCCCGCCTCTCCACCGACCTGTACGAGCAGAGCCGCGCCACCGTCGCCGCGTTCCTCGGCTGCCGGGCCGCCGCCCCGGCGCTCGGCCGCGAGGCCGACCAGGTGGTCTTCACCCGGTCCACCACCGACTCGCTGAACCTGCTGGCGGCGGCGCTCCCGTCCGGCACCCGGGTCTTCGTCTTCGAGAGCGAGCACCACGCCGCGCTGCTCCCGTGGCGGGAGCACCCGACCGAGTACCTCGCCGTACCCCGCTCGCCGGAGCAGGCGGTGGCCGCGCTGGACGAGGCGCTGCACGCCGCACCCGCGGGACACAAGCTGGTGTGCGTCACCGGTGCCTCCAACGTGACGGGCGAACTGTGGCCGGTCCGCGAACTCGCCGCGGCCGCGCACCGGCACGGTGCCCGCGTCGTCCTGGACGCCGCGCAGCTCGCGCCGCACCGGAGGGTGGACCTCGCCGCGCTGGACGTGGACTGGGTCGCGCTGTCCGGCCACAAGCTCTACGCGCCCTTCGGTACCGGTGTGCTGGCCGGACGGGCGGACTGGCTGGAGCGGGCCGAACCGTATCTCGCCGGGGGCGGAGCCGCGCGCAGCGTCCGCAGCGGACCGGACGGACGGCCGGAGGTGGCGTGGCACAGCGGCGAGGCCCGGCACGAGGCCGGCTCGCCGAACGTCATCGGGGCCGTGGCCCTCGCCTCCGCCTGCCGGGCGTTGACCGAGGCGGGCCGGGAGGAACTGGCGGAGCGGGAGGAGCGGCTCCTGGACCGGCTGTGCGCCGGCTTGGTGCGGGTGCCGGGTCTGCGCCTCCTGAGCCTGTTCGGGGAGCGGGCCCCGCGGGTGGGGGTGGTGTCCTTCGTCCTGGACGGCTGGGACAGCGCCGCCCTGGCGGACGCGCTCTCCGCCGAGTACGGGATCGGGGTGCGGGCCGGACTCTTCTGCGCCCACCCGCTGCTGCGCGCGCTGCTGGGGGCCGGTGCGGCCGGCGGGCCGGGCGGCTGCGGGGCGGGCGCGCACAGCGCCCCGCACACGCAGGGGGAGCCGCCGGTGAACGCCGTGCGCGTCAGCTTCGGCGTGGGGACCCCGCAGGAACACGTGGACCGCTTCGTGGCGGCGGTGGCGGCGCTCGCCGGGGCGGGGCGGGCTGCGGACCCGCAGGGGTGATCCGCCGCGCACCCCGCAGCGGAGCCGGTCGCCCCGGTGGTCGGGACGGCGGGCTCAGGCGTCCAGCCCGATGGCGAAGGCCGCCTCCAGATCGTGCTGCGAGTAGGTGCGGAACGCGATGTGCGTCTCGGTGGCCAGCACGCCCGGCACCTTGCTGATCCGGCCGGGGATCACCTCGGCCAGATCGTCGTGCCGGGCGACGCGCACCATTGCGATCAGGTCGTGCGCCCCGGTCACCGAGTACACCTCGCTGACCCCCTCCAGCGCGGCGATCTGCTCGGCGATCTCGGGAATCAGGTCGGTGCTGGTCCTGATGAGCACGATCGAAGTGATCACTTCTGGGCCTTCTTCCTCGCTCGCCTGGTCTGGCCCGTTCACTCTAAGGGTTGGCCCCGCCGGAGATCACGGGACGCCGGGGCGGCGGGACCGGCGGTGCGCCGTCCCGGGAGGGCGCACCGCCGGCCCGTGCCGGACGCGTCCGTACGCGCCGGGCCGCCCCGGCGCGTACGCCTCGCCACACCCGGCGGGCCGCAGGCCGTAGGGTTGCGGGAGAGTGGACGAGCCGTCGCACGCCGCACCGAAGCAGGAGGACACCACCATGCCGGTCCCCGCGCCCACCGCTGAGACGCGTTGGCGCTGCACGTTGTGCGGCAATCTCACCCGTTTCGACGTGACCCGCAGCAGCAAGGTGGTGGAGTACGTCCACCTCGACCTTGCGGGGCAGCCGGACGTGGAGGAGCGCAGGGTGCTCAGCGAGACCCTGGATTCCGTGCGGTGCCGGTGGTGCGACGCGGTCGACCAGGTCGAGCTCGTCGACCGTCCGAGCGCCCAGGCCTGACGGACGGGTGGGTGTGCACGGTGGAGGAACGGACGGGCGGTGACCCGGCACCGGACCAGTCGTCCGGTGGTGCGGAGGCGCTGGACCGCCCGCTGCCGGAGCGGGTCCGGCGACGTGTCGTGGCGCTCACCGGCGATGCCCTCGGCGGACTGACGATCGCGGAACTGCCGACGCCGCTGCGGCAGTACGCCCGCTTCACCCCCGCGCGCCGCGCAAAGTACGGGGGCAACGCGATGGCCACCGCGCTGGCCGCCGACACGGTGTTCCGGCACCGCGTCGCGCAGCGGGTGCGCGAACTGGAACCGGACCTCGCCGCGGCTGTGGAGCAGGGGGCCCCGCCCGCCGCCGCGGACCCGGTGGACCTCGCCGCGGTCGCCTACGTGCTCCGTCCCGACGGCTGGGTCAAGCTCGTCGCGGCCGCGGGGGAGGAGGCCCAGCGCGCCAGGGCCGAGCAGGCCGACGAGGAGGCAGAACGCGAACTCGCCCGCCTGCGGGAGGAACTGGCCCGGCTCCGCGCGGCCGCCCGCAGCGACGCCGAGCGGCACCGGACCGAACTGGAGGCCGCCCGCCGGGAGACCGAGGCCGTGCAGCGGAAGCTGCGCAGTGCCCTGAGCGACGTCAAACGCGGCGAGGCGGCCGTGCGCAAGGTGCAGGCGGAACACGACGAGTTCCGCGCAGCGGAGGCGGCCCGCAAGGCTGCGGCGGAGAGCGAGGCGCGTCGCCTGCGGAACCGGCTGGCCGAGGCCGAGGCGGCCCTGGAGGCCGGTCGCCGGGCCACCCGGGAGGGCCGGAGCGCGGCGGACATGCGGCTGCGACTGCTTCTCGACACCGTCCTGGACGGCGCCCAGGGCCTGCGCAGGGAACTGGCCCTGCCACCGGCCCGCCAGCGCCCGGCCGATACCGTGGAGGCGGTCGAACCCGGCCGGATCTCCCCCCGCGACATCGCCAGCCGTGCGCTGTCCGAGGAGGACCCGGCGCTGCTGGACCAGTTGCTCTCGCTGCCGCAGGTCCACCTGCTGGTGGACGGCTACAACGTCACCAAGACCGGATACCCCTCGCTGCCGCTGGAGAAGCAGCGGCTGCGCCTGCTGGGCGGCCTGTCGATACTGGCCGCCCAGTCCGGCGCCGAGGTGACCTGTGTCTTCGACGGGGCCGAGTTGGCCGTGCCGGTGCTGCTGGCCCCGCCACGCGGTGTGCGGGTGCTGTTCAGCAAGCCGGGGCAGACCGCGGACGAGTTGATCCGCCGACTGGTCCGGGCCGAGCCGGAGGGACGTCCGGTGGTGGTGGTCTCCACCGACCGAGAGGTGGCCGACGGGGTGGCGGTCTCCGGCGCCCGTCCGGTGCCCTCGGCCCTGTTGCTCAAGCGCCTCAGCCGCTGACCCGGCCCGGGCGCCCGCTCGACCCGGCGGCGCGTGCGGAGCACGAGCGGAGCGCCGGGGACCCGCCGCTTGTGCGGAACGCGCCGCACGCGCGAAACGAGGGTGTGTGCGATGCATGTGAGGGAATGTCCCCTTCCCGGCGCAGTCGGTCCCACTTCGATGGGCGCTTCTGGGAGGGTGTGCGCCCCCGGTGTTCCGCATGCGATCGGAACGGTGTGCCGGATCGGCCCCTCGTGCGGGTGCGCCTGCGGTACGCAGGGTCAACCTGCGGTAGCTGCCCGTGTGAGGTTGGTAAAGGATGCGCTCGGGCAGCAAGATTTTCACCCCGGGGATTTGATGCCGTCGTATGGTGCTGGCTAAGGTCAAGCCTCGAACCTTCGCGCGGTCGTTCACCCATCCGGGGTGTCAGCGGAGGAACCGCCGTGTCCGTGCGCATGCGGAGCCGGGACTCGCGTCCACGGCAGGCGGCTGAGGAAGAAGGAGCTCGCCCATCGTGGCGTCCCACCGTCGTCCCAAGCAGCCCGGCCGCACCCGTACTTCGGTGCTGACCGCTACCGCTGCAGCCGCCGTTGCCATGTCGGCCCAGGCCGCCCACGCCGATCCGGCGCCCGACTCCGACAAGCAGGGTGTCAAGGCGGAGGTCGACCGACTGTACGAGCAGGCGACGCAGGCCACCGAGAAGTACAACGGTGCCAACGAGAAGGCCGAGAAGCTCCAGAAGCAGGTCGACGGTCTGCAGGACACCGTGGCCCGCGGCCAGGACGACCTGAACGAGATGCGCAACGAGCTGGGTTCGGTCGCCACCGCGCAGTACCGCGGCGGAGGTCTCGACCCCTCCGTGCAGCTCTTCCTGTCGGCCGACCCCGAGGAGTACCTCGACAAGGCGGCCACCCTGGACCAGTTGAGCGGCAAGCAACTGGGCGCACTCGAGAAGATCCAGTCCAAGCAGCGCGGCCTCCAGCAACAGCGTGAGACGGCGGAGGACAAGCTCAAGGACCTCGCGGACACCCGTGAGGACCTGGCGGACAAGAAGAAGGAGATCCAGGGCAAGCTCGCCAGCGCCCAGAAGCTCCTCAACGAGATGACCGCCGAGGAGAAGGCGGCCATGGCCGCCGAGGAGGAGCGGGCGACCCGCACCAGCGAGCGCACCGATCTGGGCAACGAGGTCAGCGCTTCGCAGCGCGGCTCCGCGGCCTTCAACGCGGCGAAGTCCCGCGTCGGGATGCCGTACGTCTGGGGTGCCACCGGCCCGAACTCCTTCGACTGCTCCGGCCTCACCTCCTGGGCGTACAGCCAGGCCGGCGTCTCCATCCCGCGCACCTCCCAGGCGCAGGCCAACGCCGGCACCCGGATCAACTCGATGGACCAGCTCCGCCCGGGCGACCTGGTGCTGATGCGCAGCGACCTGAGCCACGTCGCCTTCTACGCCGGCAACGGCCAGATCCTGCACGCGCCGAAGCCCGGCGCCAGCGTCCGCTACGAGTCCATCAGCGGGAGCGGCATGCCGTTCATGTGGGGCGTGCGAATCTGACGTCCCGCGCGGCCGGTGCCTCGCACCGCCGTACCGCTGCTCGGCCCGCCCTCCGTGGCGGGCCGTTTCGCGTTCCGCCCCCGGGCCTCGCGCCTTCGCCCCTCCCCGCCTTCGTTCCGCGCGCCCCGGCCCCTGCCGCTGCGGCGGTACGCGCCGCTGCCGGCCACCCCCCGCTCCGCCCATGGTCGGACGGCCCTGTGCGAAGCCGCCCGCCGCTGGCCGTACACTGCGAGCATGGGTTGTACACATGCGGTCAGGGCGAGTCTGCGTCACGCGACGCCGCGCCCGCCGCTGCCGGCGGCCGCCGGAACCCGCTGCCGTGCGCTGCACGGCCATGGCTAGCCGCCCTGCCGCGCCCCGCACCGGCTCCCGGCCCCCGTCCGGGCTCCCCGCCCGCCGCTGAGCGGGTACCGCCGCCCGCGGTCCGACCGCCCCCCGTACCGCCCTTCCCGCTCCGGCGGGCCCGGATGCGCGGCGTTCCTTCTGTCCCCACCGCCGCACCCGTCCCCGTGTGACACGTCGCCGCTCGCCGTCGCGGCTGCCGCAGCCACCGGGGCGCCCGACACGACCGGGTCCCTCCCGGTGCGCCACCACTCCTTTTTAAGACCCCACGACGGCCGCACTGATTGTCGACGACCGAGCCGCCTGCGCGGAGAGGAACCCTGTGAAGCTGAGCGAACTGCTGGCCGGCCACGACCACGAAGTCCTGCTGGGTGACCCGGGAACGGAGATCACCTCCGGAGTGACCTTCGACGCCCACCGTGTCCTGCCCGGCTCGCTCTTCGTCGAGGTGCCCGGGCACAGCGAGAACGGGGACGACAACGGCGGCGAGCCGGGTGTGGAAGCGGTCGGTGCCGCTCTGGCGGCCGGTGCCGCGGCGCTGCTGCTGGACGCCTCCGTACCCGAGCCCCCCGGGCGGGTGTGGGAGGGCGCGGCCCGCGTCTGTGTCGTACGTGTGCCGGACACCCGGGTGGCCGCCGCGCTGATCACCTCGCGCTACCACGGCGAGCCCGGGCGGGAGATGGACATGGTGGCCGTCACCGGTACAAATGGGAAGACCTCCGTCTCGTACATGGCCGAGTCGCTGCTGCGGATCGCCGAGGGGGCGCGGGTGGGTGTGATCGGCACGGCCGGCAGCCGGATCGGTACCGCACGCATCCCGATGCCGCGGACGATGCTGACCACTCCGGAGGCACCTCAGTTCCAGTACCTTCTGGGGCACATGCGCGAGCGCGGTGTGGGCACCGTGGTGCTGGAGGCCACCTCGATGGGGCTGCTCCACCACCGGGTGGACAACGCCTTCCTGGACGTCGGCGTCTTCACCAATCTCACCCGGGACCACCTTGACGACCACGGCACGATGGAGAACTACCGGGACGCCAAGCTGCGCCTGTTCCAGGGGCTGTGCCGGCACGCGGTGGTCAACGTCGACGACCCGGTGGGCGCCGGCATCCGCGACGCGGCGGCGGGAGCGGTCACCACCTACGCGCTCGACACCGGGGCCGACTTCCGGGCGACGGACCTCGACGTGCACGCCTTCGGCACCCGCTTCACCCTGCACCACGACGGTCGCAAGTACCCCGCCGCCGTGCCTGTCCCGGGCCGGTTCTCGGTCTCCAACGCGCTGGCCGCGCTGGCCGCCTGCCATGTGCTCGGACATCCGCTGCCGGAACTGGTCGCGGCGCTCGACCGGATGCCGCCGGTGCCCGGGCGCCTGGAGCGTTTCGAGACTCCGCAGGGCGTCTCGGTCATCGTCGACTACGCGCACTCCCCGGACTCGCTGGAGAAGGTCCTGGGCACCGTACGGGAGTTCGCCCCCGGGAGGGTGATCACCGTCTTCGGCTGCGGCGGCGACCGGGACGTGACGAAGCGCCCGCTGATGGGCCGAATCGCCGGTGCCGGCTCCGACCTGTGCGTGGTCACCTCGGACAACCCGCGCACCGAGGACCCAGAGCAGATCCTGGACCAGATCGTCCCGGGCCTCGCGGAGTCCGGCACCCCGTTCGAGCGGGTCACCGACCGCCGCCGGGCGATCGGCCACGCCCTCGCCGCCGCGGTGCCCGGCGACCTGGTGCTGGTGGCCGGCCGGGGGAGCGAGCCCAACCAGATCCTGGCCGACCGGATCGTTCCGTTCAGCGACATGGCGACGGTGCGGGAGCTCGCCTCCGCGCTCCCCGGGGCCGCCCCCGCGGCCGCCTCGCACCGGGCCTGAAGGCGAAAGGGGCGGCGCAAGAGGGCCTGCCGTCCTCCCTCCGGGTGATTCGGGGGGGTGTCCGGGTGACCGGGCGACCCCGGTGACCTGCGGGCACAGTCGTTCGTCACGCTCCGTGCGGGTGGCGTTCCTTGGAGTCGCTGTCACGGCGGGGCTAGTGTCGGCGCGCAGTTCCCGAGTGGGGAGCGCCGTCGGAAGGAGCGCGGACAGCCGTGGCGTCGTACCGGTCCCATCGACACACCCCGTCCCCCGGCATCGGCCGCGGAGCACGGGCCACCGTTCTCACGGTCGCGGCCGGAGCCGCCGTCGCCATGACCGCGGCGCCGGTCGGGGCCGAGCCCGGCCCGCCCTCGGCCGAGAGCGTCAGCGCGCAGGTCGGCCGGCTCCACACCCAGGCGGAGCGGGCCACCGAGAAGTACAACGCGACCGAGGAGAAGGTCGGCGAACTGCGCGGGCAGATCGAACGCGCCCAGGACCGGGCCGCGCGCGGCCAGGCCGCGGTGAACCGGATGCGTGCCGGACTCGCCTCGCTCGCGGGCGCCCAGTACCGCTCCGGCGGGGTGGACCCCACGGTGGCCCTGATGCTCGACACGGACCCGGAGGGCTACCTGGACAAGGCCGCCACGCTGGACCGGATCGGCTTCCGCCAGTCCCGCCGGCTGGGCGAGCTCCAGCGCACCCAGCGCTCGCTGGCCCAGCAGCGGACCGAGGCGTCCGGCAAGCTCGCTGATCTGGAGCACCACAGCAAGGAGCTTCAGCGCCACAAGAAGGAGGTGCAGCGCAAACTCAGTGCGGCCCGGAAGCTGCTGAACCGGTTGACCCCCGAGGAGCAGGCCGAGCGGGACCGGGCGTCCCGCTCCGGGCAACGGCCGGGCGGCCCCCTGCCGGTCCCCTCCACCGACGGCGGTGTCTCCGGGCGGGCGTCGGCCGCGGTCGCCGCGGCCCGCGGGGCGGTCGGGCGCCCCTACGTCTGGGGCGCGGCGGGACCGGCCGCGTTCGACTGCGCCGGGCTGACCCAGTGGGCCTACGCGCAGGCAGGGGTGTCGGTGCCGCGCACCTCGCAGGGGCAGGCGCACGCCGGGCAGCGGGTACCGCTCGCCCAGGCGCAGCCGGGCGACCTCGTGGTGTACCGGAGCGACGCCAGCCACGTGGCGATGTACGTCGGCAACGGCCAGGTCGTCCACGCGCCCTACCCCGGGGCGCAGGTCCGGTACGACCCGGTCGGCATGATGCCGGTGAGCGCCGTCAGCAGACCCTGACCGCGCCGCGTCCGCCCGCGGTGGCACGGCGCCGGGCACGCCCGACCGCACGATCGCCCGTGTCCGACCGTACGATCCTCCCGTGACGGCAAGCGGAATCTCCTCGCGGGCGCGGGCGGCCGCCGCGGCCCTCTGCCTGCTGCTGCCGGTCGGCTGCGCAGGCGCGCAGCGACCGGAGCCGCCGCCCGCCCGGGACGGCGTGCAGCGGCTGTTCGACCGGCAGGCCGCCGCCCTCGAGGACGGCGACCGGGCCGCCTATCTCGCCGTCCTGGACCCGGAGGCGGACGCGTTGCGGCGGGCGCAGCGGCAGGTCTTCGACAATCTGGTCGCGCTGCCGCTGGCCCGCTACCGCCACCTCGTCACCGCTGTCCGGGAGGAACCGGACGGTGACGGCCGCAGGTTGACGGCGGAGGTCGAGCTGAGCCACCGGCTGCGGGGCCACGACGACGAGCCGGTCACCGCCACCGAGCGGTTCACCGTCGTGCGCCGGGACGGCCGCTGGTACCTGGCGGGCGAGCGGGCGGACAGCGCGACGCAACTGTGGGAGCAGGGGCACCTCACCGTCCAGCGCGGCAGGCGGAGCCTGGTGCTCGGGGTGGGGCAGGACCGGGCCGCGCTGGAGGAACTGGCGGCGGAGGCCGACCGGGCGGTGCGGACGGTGTCCGCCGCGTGGCCGGGCCACTGGCCGCGCCGGACGGTGGTGCTCGCCCCTGCTGATGTCGGGCGGATGGCCGAGATGCTCTCCTCCCCGCCCGGGGACTACCGGGGGATCGCCGCCGTCACGAGCAGCGCGGGCCACGGCGGGCCGCGGCAGGACCCGGACGGAGGCACGCCCCACCCGGAAGGGGACCCGCCGGCACCGGCAGCGCGGGTGATCGTGAACCCCGAGGCGTACGGCCTGCTCGGTTCGGTCGGCCGGCAGGTGGTGATGACGCACGAGACGACCCACGTCGCCACGCGCGGCGACACCACCGGGGCCACCGGGATGTGGCTCTCCGAGGGCTTCGCGGACTGGGTCGGCTACCAGGAGGCCGAGGGGACGGACGGCGGCGACCGGACGGACGGGGGAGCCGCCCGGTACGCCCCGGCGCTCCAGGAGGCCGTCCGGGCCGGTGAGCTGCCCGGCACGCTGCCGCCGGACGGGGACTTCGCCTTCGGCGGCCCGGACGGACGGTTGGCCCGCGCCTACGAGGGCGGCTGGCTCGCCTGTCGGCTGATCGCGGCCGAGTGGGGCGAGGAGACCCTCGTGGATTTCTACCTGGCCGCCGGCCGGGACGGTGCCGCAGCCGGATTCCGGGACGTCCTGGGCGTGGGGGAGCGGGAGTTCACCGACCGGTGGCGCGCCTCGCTCCGCCGCCTGTTCGACTGAGCCGCCCCGGCGACCGCCCGGGCCCGCCGCCCCGGCGACCGGGAGCGTGCGGCCGGCCGGCACCGGACGGCCGCCCCGGGGCACCGCGACGGGCTCCCCTCACCAGGTCAGCATTCCGGACCCGCCGCGGCCCCCGTCCGCCGCCGTGCCGCCGCCGGACCCGTCCGCGCCCGGTTCGCCCGCGCGCGGCTCGTGCGTTGCGGGCGGTCGCGCCTCCAGCCCGGCTCCGGCGCGCCGGAGCCGGGGCTCTGTCACCGTGCTGCGCCACAACCCGGCACAGGAGAGCACCGAGGCGGCGACCAGCAGCCCGTTGCGGACCAGCAGCAGGGTGAGGCCCAGCGGCTCGCTGGCCACCACCGCGCCGAAGTGCACCGGGAACTCCAGCAGCGTGACCGGGGTCGCGAGCAGGACCAGCAGGGCTGGCACCAGTTGCCGGCCCGAGCGCAGGGTCAGGCACACCGCGGCCGTCCCGATCAGCCACAGCAGGTACTGCGGGCTGATCACCCGGCTGGTGGTGGTGAACAGCAGCACCGCGGCGAACGCGGCATCCGCGGTGGTGGTCGGCGTCCGATCGACCGCGCGCAGCCGCCACCACAACAGCCAGCCGAACGCCAGCGCGCTCAGGGCCAGCGAGACGGTGGAGACCAGTTCCACCTGCGGGCCGAGGAACTCCATCGAGCCGTAGTGGAACTCCACCCGGCCCTCCCAGCCGAACTGCCGGGCGACGTGCAGCACCAGCGCGCCCAGTGACTCGACCTCGACCCCCCGGTCGCGCTGCGCGGTGAGGAAGTCCCATGCGCCGGGCATCGCCGCGGTGAACGCTGCCGCCAGCAGCAGCCCGGTCGCGGCCGCCACCGACCAGGCGACCCGAGTGGTGCGGCCGCGCGCGGTGCCGACCAGGACCAGGGCCGGCCACACCTTCAGCATCGCCCCGAAGCCGGCCAGCGCGCCTGCCGCCCGCGGGTGGCGGGCCGCGGCGAGCAGCGCCGCCACCGCCACTGCCGTCACCATCACGTCGTAGCGGGCGTAGGCGGTCGGGCCCAGCAGCGCGACACCAGCCACCCAGAACCGGGCGCCGGCCGGGCCGTGCCCCCGGTCCCGGCCGGCCCGCAGCAGCATCGCCAGCACCAGCGCGTCGACGTGGAGCACCAGCAGGTAGAAGGCCGTCGGGTAGTCCAGGAACGGCAGCAGCCCGGGTGCCAGCACCGGCAGGGACGCGCCCGGCGGATACTGCCAGGTGACGTCGCCGAGGGGGAAGGTCCCGGTGCGCAGCACCTCGAACCAGCCCTGGTAGATGACCGAGACGTCGGTCGTCACGTCCGGACCCGGCAGGGCGAGCACCTTCAGGACGAGCAGCAGGAGCAGAACGCGGGTGACGGCCCAGGCGGCGACGGTCGGACGCATCCCCCGACCGTACGTGGTCCCGCGGCCGACCCGGTACTCTCGTCGCCGATGCACAAGACCCTGATCGTCACCAACGACTTCCCGCCGCGCCCCGGCGGGATTCAGTCCTTCCTGCACAGCATGGCACTGCGGCTGGACCCGGCACGCGTCGTCGTCTACGCCTCCACCTGGAACCGCACGCCCGGGGGCCGGCGGGAGACCGCCCGGTTCGACGCGGAGCAGCCCTTCCCCGTCGTCCGGGACCGGGCGACGATGCTGCTCCCCACCCGCCGGGCCACGCGCCGGGCAGCGGACCTGCTGCGCGAGCACGGCTGCACCTCGGTCTGGTTCGGCGCCGCCGCGCCGCTCGGGCTGATGGCCCCGGCGCTGCGGGAGGCGGGGGCGGCCCGCCTGGTCGCGACCACACACGGGCACGAGGCCGGCTGGGCGCAGCTCCCGGTCGCCCGGCAGCTGCTGCGCCGGATCGGGGCGACCACCGACACCGTCACCTACCTCGGCGAGTACACCCGCTCCAGGATCGCGCCCGCCCTCGGTGAGGCGGCGGCGTCCCGGATGGTGCAGCTCCCCCCCGGGGTGGACGAGAAGGTCTTCCACCCGGGCTCCGACGGGGCCGACGTCCGGGCCCGACTCGGCCTCAGCGAGCGCCCGGTCGTGGTGTGCGTGTCCCGGCTGGTCCCGCGCAAGGGCCAGGACACCCTCGTTCGTGCCCTGCCCGAAATCCTCGCCCGTGTTCCGGACGCCGTGCTGCTCGTGGTCGGCGGCGGCCCGTACGAGAAGGACCTGCGGCGCCTGGCCGCGCGGACCGGCGTCGCGGACGCGGTCCGCTTCACCGGCCCGGTCCCGTGGGAGGAGCTCCCCGCCCACTACGGGGCGGGCGACGTCTTCGCCATGCCCTGCCGCACCCGGCGCGGCGGGCTGGACGTGGAGGGGCTCGGCATCGTCTACCTGGAGGCGTCCGCCACCGGGCTGCCGGTGGTCGGCGGTGACTCCGGCGGTGCCCCCGACGCGGTCCTGCCCGGGGAGACGGGCTGGGTGGTGCGCGGGGGAGACGCGGCGGAGACGGCGGAACGGGTCGGCGCACTGCTGACGGACTCCGAGTTGCGGGCCCGGATGGGAGCCAGGGGACGCGCGTGGGTGGAGGAGCGCTGGCGCTGGGACCTGCTGGCCGGGCGGCTCCGGGAACTCCTCGGCGCGTGACCCCGCCGGGACCGGGCGGTCCCGCCGGCCCTCCTCGACCGGCGGCCCACGGCCCGTACCCGGGCGTGCCGGGACGCCCGGGAGCGGCTCAGAGGTAGAGCGCGTCGATCTCCGCGGCGAAGTCCTTGGCCACCACACCGCGCTTCAGCTTCAGCGAGGGCGTGATGTGCCCGGACTCCTCGGTGAACTGCGCGTCCAGGACCCGGAACCTGCGCACCGACTCGGCGCGCGAGACCAGGGCGTTGCCGTCGTCCACGGCCTGCTGTACCTCGGCCGCCAGCTCGGGGTCGGCGAGGAGTTCGGCGCGCGGGAGCGCGGACTTGCCCCGCTCCCCGGCCCAGCGGGTCAGGAAGTCCTCGTCGAGGGTGAGCAGGGCCCCCACGAACGGGCGGCCTTCCCCGACGACCATGCACTCGCCGATCAGGGCGTGCGCCCGGATCCGGTCCTCGATCACCGCCGGCGCGACGTTCTTGCCGCCGGCCGTCACCAGGATCTCCTTCTTGCGGCCGGTGATGGCGAGGTAGCCGTCCTCGTCCAGGGTGCCGAGGTCGCCGGTGCGGAACCAGCCGTCCTCCAACGCCTCCCTGCTGGCCTGCTCGTTGTTCCAGTAGCCGGTGAAGAGGTGCTCGCCGTGCAGCATGACCTCGCCGTCGTCGGCGATCCGCACCACCGAGCCGGGCAGCGGCTGGCCCACGGTGCCGATCTTCTGCCGGTCCCAGGGGTTGAAGGCGGTCGCCGCGCAGGACTCGGTGAGGCCGTAGCCCTCCAGGACCGTGAAGCCGATGCCGCGGTAGAAGTGGCCGAGGCGGTCGCCGAGCGCCGCACCGCCGGAGATGGCGTGGCGCGCACGGCCGCCCAGCGCCGCACGGAGCTTGCCGTACACCAGCCGGTCGAAGATCCGGTGCTTGATCCGCAGGCCCGCCGAGGGGCCGGAGGGCCCGTCGAGCGCCCGGCTGTACGCGATGGCGGTGTCGGACGCCCAAGCGAAGATCCGGCCCTTGCCCTCGGCCTCCGCCTTGCTCCGCGCGCCGTTGTAGACCTTCTCGAAGACTCGCGGCACGCCCAGCACCAGGGAGGGGCGGAAGGACGCCAGGTCGTCGGTGAGGGTCCGGATGTCGGAGACCAGCCCCAGCCGGATCGGAGCCAGCACCGCGGCGATCTCCACCAGCCGGCCGAAGACGTGGGCCGCTGGCAGGAACAGCAGGATCGAGGACTCACCGGTGCGGAACAGCGGCCGGAGCCGCTCGACGATGTTCCCGCACTCGGCGAAGAACGCGCGGTGCGTCAGCACGCAGCCCTTCGGTCGTCCGGTGGTGCCCGAGGTGTAGACGATCGTCGCTGGGGAGTCGGCGTTCGCCGCCGAACTCCGCGCGTCGAGCGTCTCGTCGGAGATCCCGGCCCGCTCACCGGCGGAGACGAGGGCCGCCACGGCGTCGTCGTCGATCGTCCAGGTGTCGCGCAGTTCGGGCAGCCGGTCGGAGACGGAGCCGACCGCCGCGGCGTGCTCCGCGGTCTCGGTGACGACGGCCACCGCGCCGGAGTCGCCCAGGATCCACGCCACCTGCTCCGGGGAGCTCGTCTCGTACACCGGTACGGTCACCCCGCCGGCACTCCAGATGGCGAAGTCGAACAGTACCCACTCGTAGCGGGTGCGGGACATCAGCGCGACCCGGTCGCCCGGCCGCACACCGGCGGCGATCAGGCCCTTCGCCGTGCTGCGCACCGCGGCCAGGAACTCCGAGGCCGTCAGGTCCCGCCACTGCGCCGGGTCCCCGGGGCCGGCGGACTTCTCCGCCACTTTGCGGGCGATGACCACGGTGTCCGGGTGCTGCGCGGCGTTCCGGCGGATCAGGTCGGTCAGGTTCCCGTCCGCGGGGACCTCGTAGAGGGCCGGAAGGCTGAACTCGCGCAAGACTGCTGCTCCTCATCGGCGCTGGGAGAGGGGCCGATGAGGCCGGCCTCCACCTGCTCGCTTCGAGGTGATCGGGCATCTCGAAGGTGGACGGCCCGGACGTTACCCATCGGTAAGGGCGCCGGTACAGGGGTGAGGCCCAGATGTTCGCTGTGTCACACACCCGGGCGGACGGGATTCGCCCGTCCGCGGCCAGCCTAGTCCACCTGCTGTGCGACCGGGAAGCAATCCCAGGTGCGACCGGCCGCGACCGGCCGTCCTACAGTGGCCGGATGGCAGGGACACGGGTTCATGTGGTCAGCGACGTTCACGGCAACGCCCGGGATCTGGCCTCGGCCGGCGACGGAGCCGACGTGCTGCTCTGCCTGGGGGACCTGATCCTCTTCCTCGACTACGCCGACCACGCCCGCGGCATCTTTCCCGACCTGTTCGGCGAGGAGGCGGCCGACTGCATCGTCGCGCTGCGCACCGCACGCCGCTTCGCCGAGGCCCGCGAGTTCTCCCGCAGCCTGTGGGCCGGGATCGACCGGGCCGCCGCCGTCGAGAGCGCGGTCCGCCGTCAGTACGCCGAGCTGTTCGCTGCCTTTCCCACGCCCACGTACGCCACCTACGGCAACGTCGACATGCCGGACCTCTGGCCGGAGTACGCGGGCCCGGGGACCACCGTTCTCGACGGCGGCACCGCGGAGATCGGCGGGCTGCGCGTCGGGTTCGTCGGCGGTGGGCTGCGCTCCCCGATGAACACCCCGTACGAGATCGACGACGAGACCTTCGCGGCGAAGGTCGCCGCGCTGGGCGAGGTCGACGTGCTCTGCTCGCACATCCCGCCGCTGGTGCCGGAGCTGTGCTACGACACCGTCGCCCGCCGGTTCGAACGCGGCAGCGCGGCCCTGCTGGAGGCCATCCGCTCGGTACGGCCCCGGTACGCCCTCTTCGGCCACGTCCACCAGCCGCTGGCCCAGCGGATGCGGGTCGGCGCGACCGAATGCGTCAACGTCGGCCATTTCAACGCCACCGGCAGGCCGCATGTCCTGGAGTGGTGACGGCGGGTCCCTGGCGGGCAGGTAGCCTCGGCTCGGCAGGGGCAGCGGCACACGGGTCAGCGGAGGAAGCACAGCGATGGCGGAACACACCACGTCGAGCATCACCATGGACGCGGCACCGGCCGAAGTCATGGCGGTGATCGCCGATTTCGCGCGCTACCCGGAGTGGACCGGCGAGGTGCAGGAGGCCGAGGTCGTCTCCACCGACAGCAGCGGCCGGGCCGAGCGGGTGCGCCTGCTCCTGGACGCCGGCGCGATCAAGGACGAGCACACCCTCGCCTACACGTGGGAGGACGAGCACCACGTCCGCTGGTCGCTCGTCACCTCGCAGATGCTGCGCGCGCTGGACGGCTCCTACCGCCTCCGGCCGCTGGACGGGGGCGGCCGCACCGAGGTCACCTACCAGCTCACCGTGGACGTCAAGATCCCGATGCTCGGCATGATCAAGCGCAAGGCGGAGAAGGTCATCATCGACCGGGCGCTCGACGGCCTCAAGAAGCGTGTCGAGTCCGGCGGCGCGACCGCGGCCGACGGCTGACGTGACCGAGGCCGCGCACCCCGCCCCGGGCGACGCTCCGGCCGTCCCGGGTGCCTCCGGTCCGAGGACGGTGCTCGTCACCGGCTCCGGCGGCGCGGGCCGCACCACCGTGGCCCTCGGCACCGCACGGGCGGCGGCCCGGGCCGGCGCACGCGTCGTGCTGCTGACGGCCGACCGGACGGCCGTTCCCTGCGACCCGTCCGGCAGCGGCGGTCCGGGCAGCGCCGACTCCGCCCACGAGGGCTTCCGGACCGTGCACGTCGACTCCGGCGCCGCCTTCCGGTCCGCCGTCGGCGCCCTCCAGGGACGCGGCGGCGGTCTCCTCGACCTGCTGGGCGCGGTGCCGCTGGAGGAGGACGAACTCACCGAACTCCCCGGCGCCCCCGAGTTCGCCCTGCTGCACGCCCTGCGCGCGGAGTACGGGGCCGAGGAACCGCCGGATCTGCTGGTGGCCGACCTGCCGCCGGATTCCCGCGCCCTGCGGATGCTGGCCCTGCCCGAGCAGTTGCGCCGCTACCTGATCCGGCTCGTCCCGGCCGAGCGGGAGGCGGCCCGGGCGCTGCGGCCCGTCCTGGCCCAGTTGGTCGGCGTGCCGATGCCGGCCGAGGCCCTCTACCGGCACGCCGAGGAGTGGCACCGCGAACTCGCGGCGGTACAGCGGGTGCTGGAAGCACCGGGGACCACGGTCCGGTTGGTCGCCGAGTCGTCGCCCGGCGCCGTCCCCGCCGTGGCCGCGGCCCGCGCCGGGCTGGCCCTCCTCGGACTGCCGGTCGACGACCTGCTGCTCAACCGCACGCTGCCGGACGGTTCTCCCGACCCGTGGCTGGCGGCCCTGCGTGCCGAGCAGCTCGGGGCGGGCAAGGAGCTGCGGGAGGCCGTCCACCCGCTGCCGGTGGCGGAGGTGGCGCACGTGGGTGCGGCGGCGCCCGGCTCGGGCCGCCGCGCACCACGGGTCCCGCCGCCGTCCGGGCCGGGGGAACCTCCGGTGCCGACCGTGCGGGACACCCGGGAGGGGAACGGAGAACTGGTGTGGCGGTTGCCGCTGCCGGGGGCGGTCAAGGAGGAGCTGGCCCTGGTGCGCCGCGGCGACGAGGTGCTCATCACCCTCGGCGGCAACCGGCGCGCCCTGCCCCTGCCGTCCGCGCTCCGCCGCTGCACCGTCGTCGGTGCCCGGCTGGCCGACGGCGTGCTCTCCGTACGGTTCGCCCCCGACCCCGCACTGTGGCCGCAGGCGCACTGAGCGGTACTGTCGAAGGCAGTGCCCCACACGTCAGCAGGTCCGCCGCGAGTCCCTCGGGAGCCCGTCATGAGTGAAGCAACCGAGTCCGAGTCCGATGCCTGGGCGCAGGCCTGCGCCCAGGACCTGGCCGCCGAACGAGCCCGCCGCCGGGCCCGCTACGGCGCCGAACCCGGCAGTGCGGCCGAGGAGTTGCGCAAGCTCGCCGACGCGGTCCTGGGCAGGCTCGGCGAACTCGCCGGCCCGCTGGCCGGAGCCGCCGGCTCCGGCGCGGGAGCCGCGGCCGCGGGGCCGGCGAGTGCCGCGGCGGAACGCGCGGCCCGGCGGCTCGCAGACGAGGCCAGGACGGTCGTCGAGCCGGTGCTCGACCGCAATCCGCAGGTCTTCGAGCATCTGGCGTCCGCCGGTTCCGAACTGCTCGCCGCCTACCGTGCCGCGGTCACCGGCCACGAGCAGCGCTGGACCCGGGACGAGTCCGCCGCCGGGCCGGCCCCCGCGCAGGCGGACACCTCCGGCGGGACGCCCCGCGAGGGTGCCTCCCCCGCCGGAGAAGCCGACGGCCCCGGCGGCCCGGAAGGGCGCGACGGCGACGACCGGGGCGACGGACCGTCGGGCACCCAGCGGATCGATCTGGAGTGAACGGCGGGTGAGCCGTACCGAACAGCCCGGCCATGGCGGGCACCCCCCTCCGGTACGGTGGTCCATCAAGCGGGGTCTGACCGAATAACTGAGGGACATATGGGACTCACCATTGGTGTCGACATCGGCGGTACGAAGGTGGCGGCCGGGGTGGTCGACGAGGACGGCAACATCCTCGAGACCAGCCGGGTGCCCACGCCGCAGACCGCCGAGGGCGTCGTCGACGGCATCGAGAAGGCGGTCCGGGAGGCGAGCGCCGAGTACGCCGTCGACGCGGTGGGCATCGGTGCCCCCGGATATGTGGACGACAAGCGGGCCACCGTGCTCTTCACCCCCAACCTGAGCTGGCGGCACGAACCGCTCAAGGACCGGGTGGAGCAGCGGATCGGGCTGCCGGTCGTGATCGAGAACGACGCGAACGCGGCGGCCTGGGGCGAGTACCGCTTCGGCGCCGGCCAGGGCCACGACGACGTCGTCTGCATCACCCTGGGCACCGGCCTCGGCGGCGGCATCGTGATCGGCGGCCGGCTGCACCGCGGCAGATTCGGAGTGGCGGCCGAGTTCGGACACATCCGGATGGTGCCCGACGGCCTGCTGTGCGGCTGCGGCAACCAGGGCTGCTGGGAGCAGTACGCGTCCGGCAGCGCGCTGGTGCGCTATGCGCGGCAGCGGGCGGCCGCCACTCCGGAGAACGCCGAGGTCCTGCTCGGCCTGGGCGACGGCACTCCGGAGGGCGTGCACGGCAAGCACGTCAGCGAGGCGGCCCGGCAGGGCGACCCGGTCGCGGTCGACTCCTTCCGCGAGCTGGCCCGTTGGGCGGGCGCCGGCCTGGCCGACCTGGCCTCGCTCTTCGACCCCAGTGCCTTCATCGTCGGCGGCGGCGTCTCGGACGAAGGCGAGCTGGTGCTGGAACCGATCCGCAAGTCCTACCGGCGCTGGCTGGTCGGCGGCCACTGGCGCCCCCAGGCCCAGGTGCTGGCGGCCCAGTTGGGCAGCAAGGCCGGCCTGGTGGGAGCGGCAGACCTTGCCCGGCAGGGCTGACCGCGCGATCCGGCAGGGCTGACCGCGCGATCCGGCGGAGCGTTGCGGACACGAGCGACGGCAGGCCGATCAGCCGCCCCCAGGGCTGATCGGCCGTCCCCGCGGCCGACCGTCTCCTCCCACGCGCCTACCGGCCCGCCCCGTCGTCCCGCCGTTCCGGGCGGGTGCCGCATGGAGCGGCGTGCCCGCGCGTGTCTGCCCACGTGCCGGGCGGCCCGTAGCCTGAGGGCATGACGACCCTCGCGGACCTGCCCGCGTCCGGCACCAGGAACGACGGCTCGGCGGTGGTCCGCCTGCTCGGTTACAACATCCGCTCCATGCGCGACGACGTGCCCGCCCTCGCCCGGGTGATCAGGGCCTGCGCCCCGGACGCGGTGTGCGTGCAGGAGGCACCCCGGTTCTTCGGCTGGCGTCGGCACGCCGAGCGCTTGGCCCGCCGGACCGGCCTGGTACACGTCACCGGCGGGGCGACCGGCAACGGCACCCTGATCATGGCCGCCCCCGACGCCGGGGTGCTGCGGACCCGGGACGTACTGCTGCCGTGGACGCCCGGGCTGCACCGCCGGGGTTTCGCCACCGCGGTGCTGCGGTTCGGCTCCTCGGCGCCGCTCGGCGTGGTCAGTTGCCACCTCAGTCTGCAACGAGAGGAACGGCTGCGGCAGGCGTGGATGCTGCTCAATCTGCCCGCCGTCACCGCCCCCTCGGCCGCGGTCGTCGCGGGGGACCTGAACGAACGCCCGGGGGGACCGGCCTTCCGACGTCTCGCGGGCCAGTTCCAGGACGGATGGGCGGTGGCGCCGTGGGGCGGTGAGCACACCTCGGAGTCGCGCCGCCCGCACCAGCGCATCGACGCGGTGCTCGCCGGGCCGGCGCTGGAGGTGCTCGGCTGCGGGGTGCCGGTCGGTCTCCCAGGAGTGTCGGACGCGGACCTCGTCGCGGCCACCGACCATCTGCCGGTGCTGGCGGCCCTGCGCGTCCCGCCGGACCGCCTCAGCAGCGGCTGAGCGCGCTCCGGAACCGCCGCTCGTGCGCCACGGGTCCGGTGCGGCGCTGTCCCGCCGCGGCCCCCGGCCCGCCGTCCGCCGGTGGCACCGGCCCGGAGCGCCGGACGCGCGGCGCTCCGGCCCCGCGGCGGGACGCCGGGCGGTTCGTGGGTCCGCGGACCGTGCGGCGTCCCGCTGGTGCGGGGGAACGATCCGCCAGCCGGTCAGCAGGGCGATGGAGGCGAAGAGCAGCAGCAGGTACAGCATGGTGGTCCCCCGGGCGTCCGGTCGTCGTGCGGTCGCCCCCAGCGTGCACCGCGGAGGGACCCCGGCGCATTGCCCGGACCCGGCAACGAACTTCCGCGGTCGGATGCCCGCACGGTCAGACCACCGCTCCCCGGCCCGGGTCCTCGAAGTCGTCGTCGTCCCGGCCGTCCCGCATCCTGGCAACCAGGGTGCCGAATCCGCCGAGGAATCCGCCGACTCCCAGTGTGGTGATCCACCAGGTCATCTCCACCTGGAAAAGCAGGGACCCGAAGAGCAGCGCCGGCCCGCCGAGCACGGCGATCCAGGCCCACTTGGTCACCGGCCCCGGGGTGGGTAGCGGCGGCGGTTCCGGCGGGACGAAGTGGTCGTCCTCCGAGGGCCCCTGAGCGGCCCGCCAGTCCCGGGGACCGGCGCCGGCGGCGTACACCGTCAACGTCCGCATGCTGGGGTCGCCGCCCGGCCCGTCCGGGCCCTCGGCGGTGCCGTCCGGGTCGTCCTCGTCCTCGCCGTCGCCCTCCTTGCGCAAGGAGACGGCCCCGCCCGGTCCGTCGTCGACCAGTGTCGTCCCGCCGGGGTCCTCGCCGTCCTCGGGACCGTCACCGGCACGGGCGGGACCGTCCTCCTCGGCGCCCTCGGCGCCCTCGGCGCTCCGCTCACCGGAGCCGTCCCCGGGCGGACCGGCGGCCGGGTCCGACGGCTCCTCACCGTACCCGGCCACGATCTGCGCCCACGCGGCCTCCTCGTCGAGCGGCTCGCGTCCTTCCCCGCGTCCATGCTCACGTTCCGTCACGAACACTCTTCCTCGTCGCCAGGCGGGTGATGAATCCGTACGAGTCCGCGAAGATCCGCTCCGCGTCGTTGTCCAGGGTCGCCACGTGGTAGCTGTGCTCCAGCACGGTCTCGGTGACGTCGGTGGAGGAGACGGAGCCGAGCACCACTGCCGAGTCGCTCGGCGGCACGACGTGGTCCACCCGGCTGTGCAGGAGGAGCAGCGGCTGGGTGACCCGTGGCAGCTCGCCGCGCACCAGCCGGAGGAAGTTCCGCAGCGAGTACGCGGCGTGCAGTGGCACCCGGTCGTACCCGACCTCTTCGCCGTCTCCCTTCGCGATGTCGTTCACCACGCCCTTCGAGGAGGCGAGCAGGTGGCGGAGCACCGGCACCGCGAGCCCCTGGGCCCGCGAGAAGGTCGCGGCCGGGTTGACCACCACGACCCCGCTCACCGCGTCACCGTGTTTGGCCGCCAGACGGAGTGCCAGCGCGCCGCCCATCGAGAGCCCGCACACGAAGACCTGGCTGCACCGCTCGGTCAGCCACCTCAGTTCGCGATCCACCGCGGCGTACCAGTCCTGCCATCCGGTGACCTGCATGTCCTGCCACCGGGTGCCGTGGCCGGGCAGAAGCGGCACGGACACCGTCAGCCCGCGGGCGACGAGGTGGTCCGCCCAGGGACGCAGGGACTGGGGCGTGCCGGTGAAGCCGTGGCACAGCAGAACGCCGATCTCGGAGCCTTCGTGCTGCATCGGCTCGGACCCGGGAAGCAGAGGCACCGTTGGTCTCCGTTCGGGGCGGTCGGGCGGCGGGACGGCAGGAGTGCCGTCGGGCCGGGCGGGGAGAAGACAGGGGGCGGGGCGGGGACGGGGGATGCTGCCACCCTACGCGGGCGTACCGTCACCCGGTAGTCCGATACGCCCCGAGGCGGGCCACCGCACGTTTCCGGTGCCGTACCTGCCGGCCCCCTCCCGGGGGATAGGGTTCTGCACGTCGGAGACAGGAGGTCCGCGGTGTTGTACGGGGCGATGAAGCTGTCCGTCGGAGGTTCGCTGAGGCTCGCGTTCCGGCCGTGGGTAGAGGGTGCGGAGCACATCCCCGCCGAGGGGCCGGCCATCCTCGCGAGCAACCACCTCTCGTTCTCGGACTCCTTCTTCCTGCCCGCCGTACTGGACCGCAAGGTCACCTTCGTCGCGAAGGCCGAGTACTTCACCTCTCCCGGAGTCAAGGGCAGGTTGACGGCTGCCTTCTTCAAGGGAGCCGGGCAGCTGCCGGTGGACCGCTCGGGCGCCCGCGGCGCGGCCCAGGCCGCGATCCGCGCGGGCATGGAGGTGCTCGACCGCGGTGAGCTGTTCGGCATCTACCCCGAGGGCACCCGGTCGCCGGACGGCCGCCTGTACCGCGGGAAGCCGGGCGGTCTCGCCAGGATCGCGCTGGCCAGCGGGGCCCCGGTCGTCCCGGTCGCGATGATCGACACCGAGAAGATCCAGCCGCCCGGCAAGGTGGTGCCCACCCTGATGCGGCCGGGCATCCGGATCGGCGCCCCGCTGGACTTCAGCCGCTACCACGGCATGGAGGGCGACCGCTTCATTCAGCGCTCGCTGACCGACGAGGTCATGTACGAGATCATGAACCTGTCCGGCCAGGAGTACGTCGACATCTACGCGACGGCCGCCAAGCGGAAGCTGGCCGACGAGGCCGAGCGGCGGGCCGCCGCGGGCCGGGCCGCCGGAGCGGACGGCCGCCACGGCGGCGACCGTCCGGGCGACAGCGCCGCGTAGCGTCCGCGGCACCCGGGGGGAGCAGAGATGACCGAGAGAGCACCGCAGCGGATGTCCGTGGAGCAGCCGCTGTGGCGGGCGCTCGCCGGGTACCGGCTGCTGACCCTGGCCTACGCGGTGGCCCTCTTCGGCTACCACGCCGACGACTACGCCCGGCCGCTGCCGGGCGTGGGTTATCTGTCCGTGCTGGGCCTGTGGACCTTCGCCACGCTGCGGCAGGTCTCCTCCGCGCAGCGGTGCGGCAAGCGCTTCCTGGCCGCCGACATGGCCCTGGCGCTGACGGGCGTCCTGCTCAGCCCGCTCGCCGACCCCGGGGACCGGGTCGGCCCGACGCTGCCGTCCATCTGGGTCGCGGGGTCGGTGCTCGCCTTCGCGATCAAGGGCGGCTGGCGGTGGGCCGCCGCCGGTTCGCTGCTGGTCGGCGCGGCCAACGTCGTCGAGCAGAGCGCTGTCTCCAGCGACACCGTGCACAACGTCCTGCTGGTGACGGTCGCCAGCATCGCCATCGGGTACGTCGTGGAGGTCGCACGGGCCAGTGAACGCGCCCTGGCCGAGGCGCTGCGGATCGAGGCCGCCACCCGGGAACGTGAGCGGCTCGCCCGGGACATCCACGACGGGGTGCTCCAGGTGCTCGCCATGGTCCAGCGCCGCGGCACGGCGCTGGGCGGGGACGCCGCCGAGCTGGGACGGCTGGCCGGCGAGCAGGAGCGCGCGCTGCGGACCCTGGTCGCCGGCTCCCCGGCGGCCGAGGAGGACCACCGGGCCGTTCCGGCGGCGGCCGACGCGGTCCCTGGGGAGGCGGGGCGGCACCTCGGCGGACGGGTGCCCGCGCCGGTCGGCCCCGGGCCGGTGGACCTGCGCACCCTGCTCGCGTCGCAGGCCGGCCCCCGGGTCACCGTCTCCGGGCCCGGTGCCCCGGTGCCGCTGCCGGTCGGGACCGCCCGGGCGGTGGCCGCCGCGGCCGCCGCCGCTCTGGACAACGTACGCCGGCACGCGGGCGAGTCGGCCGCCGCCTGGGTGCTGCTGGAGGACGAACCGGACGGGGTGCTGGTGACGGTGCGCGACGACGGGCCGGGCATCCCCGAGCACCGGTTGGCGCAGGCCGAGGCGGAGGGGCGGATGGGCGTCTCGCTGTCCATCCGCGGCCGGTTGGAAGAGGTGGGCGGCAGCGCCCGCCTGCTGTCGGTGCCCGGCCAGGGCACGGAAGTCGAACTGAGAGTGCCCAGACATGGCTGAGACACGGACCCCGAGCGAGGCCGGAGCACCGGCCCCCAAGGTGATGGTCGTGGACGACCATCCGATGTGGCGGGACGCCGTCGCGCGCGACCTCGCGGCGGCCGGGTTCCAGGTGGTGGCGACGGCCGGCGACGGCCGGCAGGCGGTGCGCCGCGCCGCCGCCGCGGGCCCCGACGTCCTCGTCCTCGACCTCAACCTGCCGGACATCCCCGGTGTCGAGGTGTGCAAGCGGCTGGTGGGCGAAGGCTCCGCGCTGCGGGTGCTGGTCCTCTCGGCGAGCGGCGAGCACGCCGACGTGCTGGAGGCGGTGAAGTCCGGCGCCACCGGCTACCTCGTCAAGTCCGCGAGCACCGAGGAGCTGGTGGCAGCGGTCCACCGGACCGCTGCCGGTGACGCGGTGTTCACCCCCGGACTGGCCGGGCTGGTGCTGGGGGAGTACCGGCGGCTGGCCGGCGAGCCGCCGCGCCGCGGCTCCGGCGGCGCCGCTCCCCACCTGACGGAGCGGGAGACGGAGGTGCTGCGCCTGGTGGCCAAGGGGCTCTCGTACAAGCAGATCGCCGAGCGGCTGGTCATCTCGCACCGCACGGTGCAGAACCACGTCCAGAACACCCTCGGGAAGCTTCAGCTCCACAACCGGGTGGAGTTGGTGCGCTACGCCATGGAACGCGGGCTGGACGACGCGTGAGCCCGGCTGACGTAACGTGTCGGGTGATCCGGAGGACCCGCCACTGATCAGGGAGACGGCATGCGGCTCGGAGTGCTCACCGGCGGAAGCGACTGCCCGGGACTGAACGCGGTCATCCGGGCGGTGGTCCGCAAGGGCGTGCAGGACCACGGCGACGACTTCATCGGCTTCCGCGACGGCTGGCGCGGCGTCCTCGACGACGACACGGTGGAACTGGACATCCCGGCGGTGCGGGGAACCCTGCCGCGCGGCGGCACCATCCTCGGCTCCTCCAGGACCGACCTGCTCTCCGGCCCGGAGGGACCCGAGCGGATCAAGCGCACGCTGGCCCGCCACCGGGTGGACGCGCTCCTCGTGATCGGCGGCATCAACACCCTCACCGCCGCGGCCACTCTCTCGTCGGAGCACGGGGTGCCGTGCATCGGCGTGCCGAAGACCATCGACAACGACATCTGCGGCACCGACACCACCGTGGGGTTCGACACGGCCGTCAACGTCGCCACCGAGGCGATCGACCGGCTGCACACCACCGCCGAGTCGCACAAGCGGGTGCTGGTGGTCGAGGTGATGGGCCGCAGCAGCGGCTGGATCGCGGTGCACGCCGGTTTGGCCGGCGGCGCCAACTGCGTACTGATCCCCGAGCATCCCTTCGCACTCGACCGGGTCTGCGAGTGGGTGGAGTCCCGCTTCCGCGCCAGCTACTCGCCGATCGTCGTGGTCGCCGACAGCGCCCTCCCCGCCGAGGGCGGTGTGGACCTGACCGGCCTGTCCGGGATCGGCGAATGGCTGGGGAACGAGGTGGAGCAGCGCACCGGTCACGAGGCCCGTACCACCGTCCTCGGCCACATCCAGCGCGGGGGCACCCCCAGTCCGTACGACCGGATGCTGGCCACCCGCTTCGGCCTGCACGCAGTGGACGCCGCGCACGCCGGAGCCTGGGGCACGATGGTCGCGCTCCGGGGCAACGAGGTGGTGCGGGTGCCGCTGGCCGAGGCCGTCGACGGAGTGAGGACGGTCGACGCCTCCCGCTACGCGGAGAACGAGGTCTTCTTCGGCTGACCGGCGCTCGCGTCGGCGCCCTCCCGCGGTCGGCGCCCCTAGGATGCAGTCCATGGAGATCCTGGCATTCGGCGTGCAGGCGGACGAACGACCGCTGATCGAGGCGGCCTTCGCGGAACGGCACCGGGTGCGCTGCCTCGACGTGTTCATGAACCGGGACACCGCGCCGATCGCGGCCGGGCACGAGGTCGTGAGCGTCAGCGTGAACGCCGTCCTGGACGCCGCCGTGCTGCGCGTCCTCGCCGGGGGCGGCACGCGGTTGATCGCGCAGCGGGCGACCGGCTTCAACAACATCGACCTGGCCGCCGCGGAGGCGCTGGGCCTCACAGTCGCCCGGGTGTCCCACTACTCCCCCTATTCGGTGGCCGAGTTCGCCTGGACCCTGGCGATGGCGGTCAACCGCCGCATCGTGCGGTCCGCCCGCCGGACCCGCGACTTCGACTTCAGGCTGGACGGCCTGCTGGGCCGCGACCTGCACGGACGCACCGTCGGCGTCATCGGGACGGGCAAGATCGGTGAGGCCTTCACCCGCATCGCCCACGGATTCGGCATGCGACTGCTGGGGTGGGACGCCGCCGAGAACCCCGCCTGCCGCGAGTTGGGCATGCGCTACACCGAGCTGCCCGAACTGCTGGCCACCGCCGACCTGGTCAGCCTGCACGTCCCGCTGGTCGCCGCCACCCACCACCTCATCGGCGCCGAGGCGCTCCGGACGATGCGGGACGACGCCGTCCTGGTGAACTCCAGCCGGGGCGGGCTGGTCGACGCCGAAGCGCTGGTCGAGCAGTTGAAGGCGGGCCGTCTCACGGGCGTGGGACTGGACGTCTACGAGGCGGAGGCGGGCCTCTTCCACTTCGACAGGTCGCTGGAGGTGATCGCCGACGACACCCTCGCCCGGCTGATGACGTTCGGCAACGTACTCGTCACCTCCCACCAGGCCTACTACACCGAGGACGCGGTGCGGGAGATCGTCGGCACCACCGTCGACAACGTGGAGGACTACCTGGCCGGCCGGGTCGGGGAGAACGTCCTCGTCGCCCCGGGCAAGCCGCTCGCCCCCGCGCCCTGACGCCGTCCCCGGCCCGTGCGGCCTCCGTCCCCGCCACGGGAGCCGCGGCGGGGACGGTCCGCGCTCAGCCGACGGCCACCGCGGCCAGCAGGTCGGCGACGATTCCCGGGCCGTTGCGGGTGAGCACCGACTCCGGGTGGAACTGCACCCCGGCGAAGCCCGGCCCGCGCAGCGCGTGCACCTCCCCGCTGACCGGTTCCAAGCTCAGCTCCACCCGGTGTGCGGCGAGTTCGCGCTCGGTGTCCCGGTCGCAGCGAGCGGTCCACGAGTTGTAGAAGCCGACGCGCTCCGGTCGGCCGAAGAAGTCGATCTCCTCCTGGGCGCCCTGGTACGGCAGATCCCTGCGGACGAGGTCGAGTCCCAGCTCGGCGGCGAGCAGCTCGTGGCCCAGGCACACCCCGAGCAGCCCGTCGCGGTGCCCGCGCAGCAGCGCGGCGGCGAGCGCGCTCAGCCGCACCAGCCGCGGATCATCCGTGTCGCCCGGGTTGCCGGGCCCGGGGCCCAGCACCACCGGGCCCCGGTGGCCGAGCGCCACCTCGCGCAGGCCGGGCTCGTCGTGGTGGAGCACGGTGACCGCGGCGCCGGTGGAGCGCAGCAGGTGCGCCAGCATCGCGGTGAAGGTGTCCTCGGCGTCCACCACCAGGATCTCGGCACGGTCCGGCGCTGCCCCGTCCCCCTCCGGGCCGGGCACACTGCCCGGCCCGCCGCCGTCATGCCCACCGGGGTCCTGCATCCGCAGCCAGAAGGGGGCGAGGTCCGCGCGCCGGGCTGCCAGTGCCGCCCGCACTCGCGGGTCGTCGCCCGGCGCCGGGCCGGGACTGTCCGGCTCCCGGCCTCCACCACCGGGCAGGACCCCCAGGGCGTTCAGCACACCGGCGGCCTTCGCGTGCGTCTCGGCGACCTCGGCGGCCGGGTCCGAACCGCGGACCAGGGTGGCTCCGACGGGCACGCGCAGACTGCCGTCGGCTGCGTCGATGTCGGCGGTGCGGATGAGGATCGGGGAGTCCAGCGTCCGGGCCCCGCCGGCGTCCCGGCCGAGGAGGGCCAGCGCGCCGGCGTAGTAGCCGCGTCCGGTGGGCTCGTACCGCCGGATCACCCGGCAGGCGTTCTCCACCGGGCTGCCCGTCACGGTCGCCGCGAACATCGTCTCCCGCAGCACCTCGCGCACGTCCAGGGTGCTCCGGCCGCGCAGTTCGTACTCGGTGTGCGCCAGGTGGGACATCTCGCGCAGCCGGGGGCCGACGACGACCCCGCCCCGGTCGCCGACGGTGCACATCATCTTGAGCTCCTCGTCGACCACCATCGACAGCTCCTCGGACTCCTTGCGGTCCGCGAGGAAGTCCAGCAGCCCCTCCGGGCTCGGCCCCTCGGGCGGGTACCGGTAGGTGCCGCTGATGGGATTCATCACCACCGTCCCGCCTGTCATCCTCACGTGCACCTCGGGGCCGGCGCCGACCAGGGTGCGCGCGCCGGTGTGCACCACGAAGGTCCAGTACGCGCCGCGCTCCTGGGTGAGGAGCCGGCCGAACAGGGCGAGCGCGTCGGCCGGCCCGTAGCCGTCGATCACGCCGCGGAAGTCGCGGCGCACGACGAAGTTGGCGCCCTCGCCCGCACCGATCTCGTCGGCCACCACCCGGCGCACCGTCTCGGCGTAGGCCGCGTCGTCGACGTCGAAGGCGCCGTCGCGGACCCGGACCGGGTGCGCGGGCAGTGCTGAGAGGACCTCCGCCAGGTCCAGCTCGTGGCGCTCGGTGGGTACCAGGACGGTCAGCGGGGTGCCGTCGTCGGTGGCCTCGAAGCCGCGTTCCCGGATCTGCCGGAAGGGCACCAGGGCGAGTGCGCCCAGCTCGGCGTCCGGCAGCTCGGCGAGTCGCTCCACTTCCGAGGTCGGGCCGATCAGCACCTCCACCACGTCGGGGGAGCGGCCGGGCGTGCGTCTGCGCAGGAGGGCGAAGGGCGGGCAGTCGTGGGACAGCAGGCGGTCGATCGGCACGGGTCGGCCTTCCGGATCGAGTGACGAGACGGAGCGGCCCGCGGAAACGAAAAAGGCCGCCCCAGGGGCGGCCGTTCGCGTCGTTTCACCGAAACGCGCGGTCAGCGGGCCGCCGGAGAGGCGGGCCACCACCAGGCACGGGTGTCGGTGAGCGCGAACATGAGCCGGACCCTACACCAGCCGGTGCGGGCTGCGGCCGCCGTCACCGCGCCCGGCGCGCCCGACCCGGGGCGCGGGGGTGGACGGTCCGTCTCATCTGCCGGTCAGCGCCCGGGCCGGTCCCGTCCACCCCGTAACCTTGCGGTGTGACCGTGAACGCCAATACCGACGCCGGTGCCCGCACCTGGCGAGACCTGCCCGCGGCGCAGCAGCCCGAATACCCGGACTCGACGGCTCTGCGCGACGTGATCGCCGAGCTCGCGTCCTATCCGCCGCTCGTCTTCGCCGGGGAGTGCGACCACCTCAAGGAGCAGCTCGGCGCGGTCGCCCGCGGCGAGGCGTTCCTGCTCCAGGGCGGCGACTGCGCGGAGGCCTTCGACGGCGTCTCCGCGGAGCACATCCGCGACAAGCTCAAGACGCTGCTCCAGATGGGCGCGGTCCTTACCTACGCCGGTTCGGTGCCGGTGGTGAAGGTCGGCCGGATCGCCGGGCAGTACAGCAAGCCCCGGTCGAAGCCGACCGAGACCAGGGACGGGGTGACCCTGCCCACCTACCGGGGCGACTCGGTGAACGGGTTCGCCTTCACCGAGGAGGCCCGGACGCCGGACCCGCAGCGGCTCAAGCGGATGTACCAGGCGTCCGCCTCGACGCTGAACCTTGTGCGCGCCTTCACCACCGGCGGCTACGCCGACCTGCGGCAGGTGCACGCCTGGAACCAGGACTTCGTGCGGAACTCGCCCTCCGGGCAGCGGTACGAGGCCCTGGCCAGGGAGATCGACCGGGCGATGAACTTCATGAACGCCTGCGGGGTGGACCCGGAGGAGTTCAAGACGGTCGAGTTCTTCGCCTCGCACGAGGCGCTGCTGCTGGACTACGAGGGCGCGCTCACCCGCACCGACTCGCGCAGCGGCGAGCTCTACGACGTCTCCGGGCACATGGTGTGGATCGGCGAACGGACCCGGCAGCTCGACGGCGCGCACATCGAGTTCGCCTCGCGTATCCGCAACCCGATCGGGGTGAAGCTCGGCCCGGACACGACGCCGGAGGACGCGCTCACCCTCATCGACCGGCTCGACCCCGACCGCGAGCCGGGCCGGCTCACCTTCATCACCCGGATGGGCGCGGACAAGGTCCGTGAGAAGCTGCCCACCCTGGTGGAGAAGGTGACGGCGTCCGGCGCACGGGTGGCCTGGGTCTGCGACCCGATGCACGGCAACACCTTCGAGGCGGCCTCCGGGCACAAGACCCGGCGCTTCGACGACGTGCTCGACGAGGTCAAGGGCTTCTTCGAGGTGCACAAGGCACTGGGTACGCACCCGGGCGGCATCCACGTGGAGCTGACCGGGGACGACGTCACGGAGTGCGTGGGCGGCGGCGACGAGATCTTCGTCGACGATCTGCACCAGCGCTACGAGACGGCCTGCGACCCGCGGCTCAACCGCAGCCAGTCGCTCGACCTGGCCTTCCTGGTCGCGGAGATGTACCGGGACCAGTGAGAGCCGCCCGGCGGGCGCGAGCCGGGAGCGGAGGGGTGCGATCACGGTGATCCGCCCCTTCCGCGCTTTTCTGGACAGCGGGGCGCGGGTAAGGTTAGGTTAACCTCACCAGAGGGGTCGTCCGGAGGTGGTTCGCGTGTACATCTGCTCCTGCTTCGGTATCACCGAGCAGCAGGTCAGGGAGCACGCGTCGGCCGGTGCCTGCACGCCGCGCCAGATAGCCTCCGCCAGCAAGGCCGGCACGGACTGCGGTTCGTGCGTCCGCCGGATCCAGGGGCTGCTCGGCCGGGGGGGCTGCCCGCGGCGCGAGCCGCTCGCCGCCGGGGTGTCCTCGCCGACCGGTGAGGTGCCGGATCCGGCCGTCGAGGCGGCCTGAGCCCGAGCCCGTCGGGGGCCGCGAGCGCCCGGCCCGGGAGTGCGCCTCGGCCTCGGAACGGCCGCGGGGCCGGAATACGGGCCGCGTGGCGCGAGGAACCGGTTGTGCACGCCGGACCGGTTAGCGCCCTGCCGTGCGGCGCGGCCCCCGCGCTCGTCCGGGGGCGTTCAGGCGCCGTCGGGCTGCTCCAGCAACTGGGCGATGTAGAGCGCCTCGCCGAGCTTCTCCACCAGTTCGAGTTGGGTGTCCAGGTAGTCGATGTGGTGCTCCTCGTCGGCGAGGATCGACTCGAAGATGTTGGCCGAGGTGATGTCGCTCTTGGCCCGCATCACCTCGATGCCGCGCCGGAGCCGGTCGATCGCCTCGACCTCGACCTGCCGGTCCGCCTGGAACATCTCGGTGAGGGTCTGCCCCACCCGGACGTGGAACAGCCGCTGGTAGTTGGGCAGTCCGTCCAGGAAGAGGATGCGGTCCGTGAGCACCTCGGCATGCTTCATCTCGTCGAACGACTCGGCGCGGGTGTACTTGGCGAGCTTGGTCCAGCCGAAGTTCTCCTGCATCTTGGCGTGCAGGAAGTACTGGTTGATCGCGGTCAGCTCCGCGGTGAGCTGCTCGTTGAGGAATTCGATGACCTCGGGATCGCCCTGCATGGCGGCGACTCCTTCCAGGCGTGAGGGGGTCGGTTGCGGCCGATCCTCGCACTGACCGCGCGATCACGTCCAGTAAGTGCAGGCTTACCGAAATTGCCCCGATATCGCAGGTCGGGCGGGGTGCCGTCCGGACCGGGGCGCCCGGTCTGTCACCATGGGGGGATGGGTCATCCGGAGAGCCGCGCAGGCGAACGGGCGGAACTGCCGCCGGGCCAGCGGAACCAGCGGGGTTGGCCGGTCACCCACTACGGGCCGGTGCCGCGCTTCAAGCCGGAGCGATGGGAGTTCCGGGTCTTCGGTGCCACCGCGGACGGTGAGAAGCACTGCTGGAACCACGAGGAGTTCACCGCCCTCCCCTACGAGACCGTCACCGGCGACCTGCACTGCGTCACCAAGTTCAGCATGCGGGGCGTCGAGTGGGGCGGGGTGACGGCCGCCCGGGTCCTGGAACTCGCGCCGCCCGCCCCCGAGGTCACCCATGTGATGGTCTGGGCCGAGTACGGCTTCAGCTCCAACCTGCGGTTGTCCGACTTCCTCGCCGAGCGCACCCTGTTCGCCACCCACCGGGCCGGCGAGCTGCTCACCGCCGAGCACGGATTCCCGCTGCGGCTCGTGGTGCCGCACCTGTACGCCTGGAAGGGCCCCAAGTGGGTCCGCGGGGTGGAATACATGGTCGCCGACCGCCGCGGCTTCTGGGAGGAGCGCGGCTACCACAACATCGGCGACCCCTGGCGGGAGCAGCGCTACGCGTACCAGGAGGAGCCGGGCGACGGCCCGGAGTGGTGAGCATCGGGCAGAAGCACCGGCGTGCGGCGTCCGGGACGCCCGGCGGGCGTCGGCGCCGCGGCGTCAGGCCGTCCCGGCGGCCGCTTCCGCGCGCAGCTCCTTGAGCCGGGCGACATCCTGCCCGTGGCCCTCCGGACCTCCGGGCGTCTCGATGACCAGCGGCACCCCGTCCGTGGCCGGATGGGTGAACAGGTCGCGGAACGGCTCGGCGCCGAGTTCCCCGCTGCCGATGTTGGCGTGCCGGTCCTTGCGAGCGCCGCAGACGTCCCGGGAATCGTTGCCGTGCACGAGCCGCAACCGGCCCGGTCCGGCCACATCCACCAGCTCGTCCAGCAGCAGCTTCATGCCGCCGGGTGCGGCCATGTCGTGGCCGGCGGCGAAGGCGTGGCAGGTGTCCAGGCAGACACCGACCCGCGGATGGTGCTCCAGGGCGTCGAGGTAGGGGCCCAGCTCCGAGACGAGGGAGCACAGCGAGGCGCCCTGGCCCGCGGTCGGCTCCAGCAGCAGCCACGGGTCCGCCGCGTCGGTCAGCTCCGTGACCAGCGGCAGCAGCCGCTCCCGCACCTGGGCGAGTGCGGTGGTCCGGTCCCGTCCGCCGGTGGCGGAGCCGGTGTGCACCACCACGCCGTCGGCACCGATCTCCCGGCCCCGGCGCAGCGAGTGCCGCAGCGAGTCCACCGACCGTTCCACGGTCGCAGGGGTGTGCGAGCCGGGGTTGATCAGGTACGGGGCGTGGACGTGGACCGTGAGCCCCTCCTCGGCGCAGCCCGCGCGGAAGGCCTCGTCCTGGCGGGGGTCGCCGGGGTTGGTCGCCCAGCCGCGCGGGTTGGCCACGAAGACCTGGACCACCTCCGCGCCGATGCGGCGGGCGTACGGCAGGCCGGTGGCCGCCAGTCCGCCGGCGACGGGGACGTGGCCGCCGATCGGGTTGCGGGTCCGGCCGGGCGGCCGGGGAGGCGCGTCGCGCCGCGGGACGGAGGAGGGGGTGCGGGTGCTCACCGGGTACAGGATGCCAGGCCCGGTCCGACGGCCCGCTCAGTAGGCTCCGTCGACGTTGTCGATCGAGCCGTAGCGGTCGGCGGCGTAGTTGCAGGCGGCGACGATGTTGGCCACCGGGTCGTACAGGCTCCGCGCGGTGCCGGAGACGTGGTACGCGTCGAAGGTGGGCTGGATCACCTGGAGCAGCCCGATGGACGGGGTGCCGTTCTGCGCGTTGATGTCCCAGCCGTTGAGGGCCTGCGGGTCGCCGCCCGACTCCCGGATGATGTTGCGGTGGATACCGTCGTAGCTTCCCGGTATGCCGTGCGACTTCATGATCGCCAGCGACTGGCGGATCCAGCCGTCGAGGTTGTTCGCGTAGCTCGGTGCGGCCACGCTCCGTGCCGTGCGGTCGTTCGAGCGCGAGGCCTTCGCCTGAGTGCTCCCCCCGCGTCCGGCGGCGGCCTCGCGGCCCGCCTGCCGCTCCTCGTCCTTCGCGGCCTTCTCGTCCTGCCCGGTGCGCTTGTCGGCGTCGGCGGCGCGCCGGACCTCGTCCGCGGCCCACTGGTGCACGGCGCGGTCCTGGCTGGTCGCCCCCGAGCCCTTGGCGGGCTCGTCGGCGAGCACGCTGCTGGCTGCCGAGTCCGCCGCCACGGTACGGCTCCCGTCCGTGTCGGCGCCCGGGGCCAGGCTCAGCGCCAGGGTCGCGGCCCCGGCGGCGGCACTGATGCCCAGTACCGAGAGCCGCTGGGCTGCCGGCACGGTGCGGAGCCGGTTCGGAATCCTGAATGCGGGCATGCTGCGGTCGTCCTCTTCCGTCGGGGGAGTCGCCCGTCGGTCGGGCGGTGGCGTGCGCCGTGGGATCGGCGACACGGTGCGACGAAAGAAAGTCTTAGCGGTAGGAAATTCACCGGGCAACAATGTGACGTACTACGCCGGCTCGTCGGCGGGGGCGGCCCGAGAGTGGTCCGAACCGGGCAAGTCGCCGGTCGTCGCAGGTGAGGCGCCCACTAGGTCGGGTAGTGGGTGAGCTGCGTCCTATGCCCGGGATCACAGCGGCCCCGGGTTTCCACCACGGTACGGAGTTGCATTCGCACTCGCGGTCAAGGGGGTGGGCGGTACGGGGCGGGCGGCTCAGCGTACCCAGACGGTGATCGTGGTGCCCTTCTCCGCGGGCTCGCCGCCGTCCACGGACTGGTTGAAGACCTCGCCGGTGAAGAAGACCTTGCGCACCTTCACCCGGAAGCCGGCGTCCTCCAGCGTCCGCACGGCCTCGTCCTCGCTCTGCCCCACCACGTCGGGGACGTCGACGGTCTCCGGGCCCTTGGAGAGGGTCACCGTCACTCTGTCGTCCTTCGCCCCCGTGGCCCCGGCCTCCGGGGACTGCTCGGCCACGGTTCCCTCGTCCTGCGGGGAGTGCGCCCGCTCCGGCGCGGTGCGCACCTGGAACCCGGCCTCGCGCAGTGTCTCGCCGGCCGCGTCCGCACCGAGACCGGCGACGTCCGGTACCTCCAGTTGCTCGCCCTTGGAGACCACGAGGGAGACGGCACCACCGGGCCGCTTCTCGCTGCCCGCCGCCGGGTCGGTCCGGACGACCGAGCCCTGCGGCACCGAGTTGCTGAACTCGCGGCTGACGGTGGCCGGGCTCAGGTCGGCATCTTCGAGCTGCTCGCGCGCGTCCGCGAGGGGGATGCCCGCCAGGTCCGGCACCTTCACCACCTCGGGGCCGCGGGAGACGGTGAGGGTGACGGAGGCGTTCTGCCGGACGCGCTCGCCCGGCCCCGGGTCGGAGCCGATCACCCGTCCGTGGGGCACGGTGCCGCTGTACTTGTGCTCCTCCTCGACCCCCAGCCCGGCGTCCGCCATGGCCTGCCGCGCCTCGGCCACCGGCATGCGCAGGACGCCCGGCGTCTCGGTGAACTGGCCGGAGTTGATGTACCAGACCCCCGCCACCAGCCCGAGCACCGCCAGCACCGCGCCGAGCAGGGCCGGCACCGGGCGCCGGGAGCGGTCCGCGGTCCGCCGGCCGCTCCGACGAGGAGGCGCCCCCCGGGGCGCCTCCTCGTCGGAGGCGGTGGTGGCTGCGGTGCGGCCGTCCGGCAGCACCGCCGTGGTGTCCGTGAGCACCGTGGTGGGTGAGCCGGCCGCTCCGGGAGTGCCGTCGTCGCCGGCGGACCGCGGGGGCACCGCGTCGAGCTGCTCGGGGCTCAGCCCCGCACGGACGTCGCGCACCAGCCGGAGCATCGCGGCCGCGTCGGAGGGGCGCTGTTCCGGGTCCCTGGCGGTGCTGGCCGCGACCAGCCCGTCCAGCGCCTCCGCGACCCCCGGGGAGGCCAGGGACGGCGCGGGTACGGGGCGGGTCAGGTGCTGGTGCAGGATCTGCGCGGCGGTCGTCCCGGTGTGGGGTTTGCCGCCGGTGAGCATCTCGTAGAGCATCACGCCGCAGGCGTAGATGTCCGCGGTGGTGCCGGCGTGGCCGTGCTCGATCTGCTCCGGTGCCAGGTAGGACACCGTGCCCATGAGATCGGTCCCGGACGCGGACGTCTGCGCGTCCACCGCCCGCACCAGGCCGAAGTCGGCCACCTTGACCCTGCCGTCGTCACCGATCAGCACGTTCTCCGGCTTCACGTCCCGGTGCACCAACTGGGCGCGGTGGGCCGCGCCGAGGGCGGCGAGCACCGGTTCCAGGACGTCGAGGGCGGCCCGCGGCCGCAGGGCGCCCCGCTCGGCCAGCACGTCGCGCAGCGTGCAGCCGGCCACGTACTCCATGGCCAGGTAGACGCAGACGCCGTCGGTGCCCTGGTCGTGGACGCCGACGATGTTGGGGTGGGCCAGCCCGGCCGCCGACTTCGCCTCCCGGATGAACCGGTCCACGAAACGGGGGTCCCCGGCGAGCGCGTGGTGCATCACCTTCACCGCGAGCACCCGGTCCAGCCGGGTGTCCAGGGCCCGGTAGACCGTGGCCATGCCGCCGACCGCGATCCGCGCGTCCACGCGGTACCGGCCGTCCAGCACGTGCCCGATCAACGGGTCCTGCAGGGCTGCGTCCACAGTACGGAAGTCTACGAGCCGCCCGCCCCCGCGCCGCAGCCGAGGCGCGTCGCCTGCACCGAATGCAGCGGAACGGTGACAGGACCGCGTCCGGCGCGCGACACGTCCCTCCCGCGGCGCACCGGCGCCCCGCCGCCAGCTGCGGGAAGCCCGCCGGGGCCGTAGGGGCCGGGCCGTCAGTCTCCGAAGGCCGGCCGCTCGAGGTCGAAGCCGGCCCGGCCCTCCACCGGCGAGGACGCCCGGGCGAAGTGCCGGCGCGGGATCCGGCCGGCCCGGAACGCCAGCCGCCCGGCCCGTACCGCGTGGCGCATCGCCTCCGCCATCAGAGCGGGCTGCTGGGCCCGGGTCACCGCAGAGGCGAGCATCACCGCGGCGCACCCCAGCTCCATCGCCTGCGCCACGTCCGACGCGGTGCCCGCACCGGCGTCCAGGACGACCGGCACCCCGGCCCGCTCGGTGATCAGTGCGAAGTTGTGCGGATTGCGAATGCCCAGCCCGGAGCCGATCGGCGAGCCCAGCGGCATCACCGCCGCGCAGCCGACGTCCTCCAGCTTCCGGGCCAGTACCGGGTCGTCGTTGGTGTAGGGCAGCACCGTGAAGCCGTCGTCCACCAGGGTCTCGGCGGCGTCCAGCAGCTCCACCGGATCCGGCAGCAGGGTCCGTTCGTCGGCGATGACCTCCAGCTTCACGAGGTCGGTGCCCAGCGCCTCCCGGGCGAGCCGGGCGGTGAGCACCGCCTCGCCCGCGGTGTAGCAGCCCGCGGTGTTCGGCAGCACACGGATGCCCAGCCGCTCCAGCACGGACAGCACCGAACCGCCGACCGACGGGTCGAGCCGCCGCATCGCGACGGTGGTCAGCTCCGTCCCGGAGGCCCGGAGCGAGCGCTCCAGAACGTCCTGGCTCGGTGCCCCGCCGGTGCCCATGACCAGGCGGGAGCCGAACCGCATCCCGCCCAGGAGCAGCGGGTCCTCGGTCCCCTCGGGTGCGGTTTCGGGTGCGGACGACTCGGTCATCGGGCGTTCAGCCTCCCTGGACGGCGGTGAGGACTTCGACGCGGTCGCCGTCGCCGAGCACGGCCCGGGCCCACTGTCCGCGGGGCACCACGGCCTCGTTGACGGCGACGGCGACCCCGCTCGGGGCCCGGGTCAGCACGGTCACCAGCGTGTCGAGGCGCAGTCCCTCCGGTTCGGTGCGGACCTCGCCGTTCACCGTGATGCGCATACCGGCAGCTCCCTGGGTGCGGGTTGGAAACGCAGCGGTGAGAAGGGTCGTGCGTACGGGGGCAGTTCACCGGTCTCCAGCGACTCGGCGAGCACCTCGCCGGTGAGCGGGGTGAGGAGCACACCGTTGCGGTGGTGCCCGGTGGCCAGTTGGAGGCCGGGCAGTGCCGTCGGCCCGAGCAGCGGTGCGTTGTCGGGTGAGCCGGGACGAAGACCCGCCCGCGTCTCCACCAGCGGCAGTTCGGTGATGCCGGGCACCAGCTCGTGGGCGTCCCGCAACAGTTCGTAAACGCCGCCGGCCGTCACCGTCGTGTCCCAGCCGAGTTCCTCGCTGGTGGCCCCCACCACCAGCTCTCCGTCGGCCCGCGGCACGAGGTAGACCTGGCCGCCACGCACCACGGCGCGGACCGTGCGCGACAGCAGGGGACCGGTGGCCGAGGTCATCCGCAGCCGCAGCACCTGGCCCTTCACCGGTCGCACCGGCGGCACGGCGTCCGGCGGAACGCCGTCCAGCAGGCCGCTGTCACTGCCCGCGGCCAGCACCACCGCGTCGGAGGGCAGCTCCTCGCCGCCCTCCGCGGCCACCCCGGTCGCGCGGTCCGCGCGGACCAGCAGCCGGGCCGCCCGCTCGGGGCGCAGCCGCACACCGGACCGCTCGCACACCGCGCGCAGGGCCGCGGAGAGCAGCCGCGGATCGACCTGGTGGTCGCCGTCCACCCGCAGTCCACCGCGGACACCGGGGGCCAGCATCGGCTCCAGCCGGCGGCACTCCCGGCCGTTGAGCCACTGTGAGTCGAGACCGCAGCGCTGCTGGAGTGCGTGCAGTTCGCGCAACCGGGCCCGGTCGTCGGCGTCCAGGGCGGCGGCCAGCGTGCCGCAGGCGCGGTAGCCGACCCCGCCGCCGCCCGCCTCGTCGAGTTCCCGGGTGAAGTCTGGGTAGCGGCCGGCTGAGGCGAGGTTGAGGTCGAGCAGCGCCTCCTCGCCGTGGTGCAGTTCGCTGACCGCGGCCAGCATCCCCGCCGCCACCCGGGCCGCACCGCTCCCGGGGTCCGGGTCCAGTACGGTGACCCGCATCCCGCGCTGCCGGGCCCGCCAGGCGGTCACCAGGCCGATCGGCCCGCCGCCGACGATCACCACGTGCATGGGTTCCAGCTCCTCCCTTCGCCGGCATGACCCGGATCAGGTTCGACGGTCGGAGGCCGCTCCAGCCTCCCTCTCAGCCCGGTGGCGCCGGACTCCCGTGAGTGCGTCGTGCGGTGCCAGCCTACTGCGCGCCGCGTGGAACGGGGAGGACGCCCCCGGCGGCCCGCTCCCGCGGCGGACGGCTCCCGCGCCCCGGCACGGGCACACCGGGACACGAGGTGGAGCCTCTAGATCCGGACTCCGCGAGTCGTCGTTTCAGGTCTGTGGCCAGCGGGTTTGTCCGATGTCGGTCTCGAGGAGGTGGAGTTGAACGCCACGGGTGATCTGGATGGTTGGTGGATCGGTGATGTGGCCGATCCGCAGGGTGAGTTCGGCGAGATGGTAGAAGATCATGCGCCGGTGAGGCGGACCCGGCGGTTGTCGGGGTAGAGCCCGGTCGTGGTCTGCTCGGGGCCCAGGGCCCGTCTGACCTGCCGCTCGATGAGGCAGAACACCAGCAGGGCCAGGCAGATGACCTGGATCAGGGCCGCGACGTGCCGGTTGTGCTGGACGAAGACCGGTGCGACTGCCAGGGGGCCTGTGAAGTCGTGGTAGCAGCGTTCGACCGCACCCTGCCCCTTTGTAGTGGATCAGGACCTGGGCCGGGTCTGCCTGCTCGGCGGGCAGAGTGGTCAGCAGTGCGTACCAGCCGTCGACGGGGGCCTCCGCGTCCAGAACTCTCTGGTCGAAGTGCCGGGTCAGTGAGGGGATGCCCCTGTCGTCCCCGGTGACGGTGGAACGCAGGCAGGAGGTGACCCGGCGCTTGGCCGTGATCACACCGATGCGGGTGATGATCTTCTCGGTGCTCTTGTAGTGCCGTCCGCCGGCCGAGGCGACAAGCTTGTTCATCTCCTCGGTGGCCTTGGCCAGGCGCTTGGCCCGGGCGGCCTGCTGGCCTGCGGCGTTCGCGGTGGAGTGGACCAGGAGCCGGCGGACGGTGAGTTCGGGGATCGCTCTTCCTGGCACCCTTCAGGGTGTGAGTGTCCTCCAGCACCCGGTACTTCTCACGCCGCTCGGCCGGCTTGTCCGCGTCCCGCTCGGGCACCCAGTCCACCACCGTGCCCCCTTCCAGACTCAGAGCGGCATAGACCTCGTCCTTGATCTGCGCGGCGGGCACCGGGGCAACGAAGTGCACCCCGGCCACCAGCAGCGCAGACGTTGGCATGGCACACGAGCTTGGAGTCGGCGACCAGCAGGAAGTCGCAGGTCCACCCGCCGGTCCTTGGGGTGCCCGTAGCTGATGATCGGGAAGTCCTCGTCCTGGCCTTCGGCCGGGTAGTCCCCGTGGACGGACATGCTGGTCATGTCCCAATGCAGGCGGGACACGTCGATGCCGAACTCGGCGATCGCCCTGGCTCCGACCGTCCCGGCAATGTGCTCCAGGTGCGGGGCGACCGCGTCCAGCGCCCGAGCGAGCCGGTCGTCCTTGAGTAGGCCGGCGTCGATTCCGAAGACCTCTTCCACCGCCCAGATCCGGGCCCAGTCCCCCCTCGCACCAGCGGTGCGGGCGCGGTCAGCCGGTTGGCGACCAGCGCCTCGACCACCTGCCCGTGCGTGACCAGAGCCCTGGCTCCGCCAGGGCAGACCGCGTCGACGATCCCGGCCAGATCCAGCCGACGAGTGAACGCGGAAACGACAGGCAGAGCGCCCAGACGTTTTTCCACCACGGACGTCACCGCTCCTTCGAAACGCTGACGCTGGGAACGTGGCCGCGGGAATCGGGAAGACTTCGACACACTCCACCCAACACCGGACCACTGGTCCGGGACACGCTCAAACCGGTCACACCATACGAATCAACGACGCGCGAAGTCCGGGTCTAGAGTGCTCGGGTGATCCCACCCAGCGAACAGCGCCGGCAGCGCGTCGTGATCGTCGGCGCAGGCATGGCCGGAGTGCAGAGCGCCGTCCAGCTCAGGGAGCAGGGGTGGCCCGGCGCGGTCACCCTGGTCGGCGAGGAACCGCACCGTCCCTACGACCGTCCGCCGCTCTCCAAGGCGGTGCTCAGCGGGAAGACCGAGAGCTCTGCCTTCGAGGTCGACTTCGAGGCTCTCGGCATCGAACTGCTGCTCGGCAGGCGGGCCACGGCCCTGCGCCCGGCCGAACGCCTCGTCGAGACCGACGCGGGAGGACTGCCCTACGACCGGCTGATCCTCGCCACCGGTGCGCGGCCCCTGGGGTTGCCCGGTTCCGAGGGCGTGCCCGGTGTCCACCTGCTGCGCACCCTGGACGACGCCGCCGCGCTGCGCCCGGTGCTCACCGCGCAGCGGCCGGTGGTCGTCGTCGGCGCGGGCTGGATCGGGGCGGAGTTCACCACCGCGGCCCGGGAAGCCGGCTGCCCGGTGACCGTCGTGGAGGCGGCCCCCCGGCCGCTGGCCGGCACGCTGCCGGCGGAGATCTCCGGGCACATGCGCCGCTGGTACGAGGAGAGCGGCGCCGAGCTGCGGACCGGGTCCGCCGTCGCGGGGGTGCGGCCCGGCGCGGTGCGGCTCGCCGACGGCACGGAGCTGCCCGCCGCCGCCGTCGTCGTGGGCATCGGCGCCCGGCCGGCGACCGACTGGCTGCGCGACTCCGGGCTGCGGCTCGACGCGGACGGGGCGGTGCACGCCGACGCGTGGCTGCGCAGCTCCGACCCGGTGGTGCACGCGGTGGGCGACTGCGCTTCCTTCCCGTCCGCCCGCTACGGCGAGCGGCTGCTCGTGCAGCACTGGGACAACGCGCTCCAGGCCCCCCGGGTGGCCGCGACCGCGGTGCTGGGGGTCACCGCAGTGCAGGCGGTGGGCGGCGGAGCGCAGGCGTACGACCCGGTGCCGTACTTCTGGTCCGAGCAGTTCGGCCGGTTCGTCCAGTTCGCCGGGCACTGCCGGGCGGACGACGAGCTGTTGTGGCGCGGGGACCCGTCGGGCGCCTCCTGGTCGGTCTGCTGGCTGCGCGACGGGATGCTGAACGCGCTGCTCGCCGTCGGCCGGCCGCGCGACCTCGCACAGGGCCGCCGGCTCGTCCAGCGCGGCGCGGTGCTCGACCCGGCGCTCGCCGCCGACCCCGCCGTGCCGCTGAAGCGCGCCGCCCGCTGAGCCCCCCGGGGGAGCGCGGCTGTTGTTTGTCGGCCGCTGATGGCAGGCTTGGGATGTGAACGAGATCGATGCAAAGACGGACGCGCTCGTCCCCGCCTGGCTCACCCTCCCGGACATCGCGGAGCGCCTCGGCGTCGTGGTGACCCGGGTCCGGCAGATGGTCAGGGACGGCCAGCTCATCGCGGTGCGCCGCGGGGAGAACCGGGTGCTCATGGTCCCGGCGGACTTCATCGGCGAGGGCCGCGTCGTGAAGGGCCTGATCGGGACGATCACGGTGCTCAGGGACGACGGCTTCGACGACGAGGAGATGCTGGAGTGGCTGTTCACCCCTGACGACACCCTTCCCGGCACTCCCGCCCAGGCCCTCTGCGAGAACCGCGGCACCGAGGTCAAACGACGGGCACAGGCGCTGGCCGTCTGAGCCGCCGCCCGCACGGCCCGCAGGCCCGTACCCGTCCGACCCAGGGGGAGAGCACCCGTGTCCGCAGCACCCTCGGCCCGTGAGCGACTGGCCGACGCCCGGCTCTACCTCTGCACCGACGCCCGCAGGGAGCAGGGCGACCTGCCCGACTTCCTCAACGCGGTGCTGGCGGGCGGGGTCGACATCGTCCAGCTGCGCGACAAGGGCATGGAGGCGGGCGAGGAGCTGGAGCACCTCGCGGTGCTGGCCGACGCCTGCCGCCGGCACGGCGCGCTGCTCGCCGTCAACGACCGGTCGGACGTCGCCCATGCCGCCGGGGCGGACGTCCTCCACCTCGGCCAGGGCGACCTGCCGGTCCCCGCGGCCCGGGCCCTCCTCGGTTCGGGGCCGGACGCGGTGCTGATCGGCCGGTCCACCCACGCCGAGGCCGAGGTGGACGCTGCCCTGACCGAGCCGGGAGTGGACTACTTCTGCACCGGGCCCTGCTGGCCGACCCCGACCAAGCCGGGGCGTCCGGCGCCCGGGCTTGCGCTGGTCCGGTACGCGGCGAAGGCCGGGGCGCGGGCCGCCGCGGAGCGCACCGTCGCGGAGGCCGGCGTCCGGCCCGCCGAGCGCCCCTGGTTCGCCATCGGCGGCATCGACGAGGACAACCTCGACGAGGTGCTCGGGGCCGGGGCGCGGCGGGTGGTGGTGGTGCGGGCGCTGACCGCGGCGGCCGACCCGGCCGCGGTGGCGGCGTCCCTCAGCGCCCGGCTGCGGGAGCGCTGATCGGCCAATCCGCGGCTCGATGCCGTCCGATGCCTGGACGCACCCCGGACACGAGCGCCCGCTGCCGCTAGCCTCTGTGTATGGCCCTCGGTATCTCCTCCACCAGAACGGACCGTGCCCTCACCATCCGCGAGCTGCTCGCCTCCGGTGAGCGCTCCTACTCGTTCGAGTTCATGGCGCCCCGGACGGACAAGGGCGAACGCACCCTGTGGAATGCCATCCGCCGGATCGAGGCCGTCGGCCCGACCTTCGTGTCGGTCACCTACGGCGCCGGCGGATCCTCCCGGGACGGCACCGTCCGCGCCACCGAGCGGATCGCCACCGAGACCACGCTCACCCCGGTGGCGCACCTGACGGCGGTCAACCACTCCGTCGCCGAGCTGCGCAACATCATCGGGCAGTACGCGGGGGCGGGCATCCGCAACATGCTGGCCCTGCGCGGCGACCCCCCGGGCGACCCGCTGGGGGAGTGGGTGCGGCACCCGGAGGGCGTCGGCCACGCCTCCGAACTCGTACAGCTGATCAAGGAGTCCGGTGACTTCTGCGTCGGCGTGGCTGCCTACCCGGAGATGCACCCGCGGTCCTCCGACTGGGACAGCGACGTGCGCCACTTCGTCAACAAGTGCCGGGCCGGGGCCGATTACGCGATCACCCAGATGTTCTTCCGGGCCGAGGACTATCTCCGGCTGCGCGACCGGGTGGCGGAGGCGGGTTGCGACACCCCCATCATTCCGGAGATCATGCCGGTCACGAACGTGCGGCAGATCGAGCGGTTCGCACAGCTCAGCAATGCCACCTTCCCTCCGGAGCTGGCGAACCGGATCCTCGCGGTCAAAGACGACCCGGCGGCTGTACGCTCGGTCGGGATCGAGTACGCCACGGAGCTCTGCGCGACGTTGAAGGCCGAGGACATCCCCGGCCTTCACTTCATCACGCTCAACCACTCCACGGCGACGCTGGAAATCTACGAGAACCTGGGCCTGCACCGACGGGCCTAGGGTTCGGTAAGAGGGGCGACATGGGCTGGGCGGTCCTCTACATCGCGTTCGGAGTTGTCGCGCTCTGGCTGCTGGGCGAAGTGCTGCTCCAGTACAAGGCCCGGTTGCGCTGGCGGCTGCTGGCCTTCTTCGGATTCGTCGGCGTCGTGCTGGGCGTCCTGATGCCCTCGGTTCCGGTGATCGCCGTCGGCACGGCGGCCTTCGCCACCGGCCAGACCTTCGTCACCCTCTCCTTCCGCCAGGGGTTCTCGACCGGCTGGGCGATAGGGGGCAAGCCCGGGGCGAGCCCCCGGCGCCGCGGCGCGGCGCCGGGCGCCGAGGAGGAGCCCGGCAGCGAGGCCGTCCTGGAGGTCTCGCACCTGGAGCAGACGGCGGCGTACCAGCCCGAGCCGCTCCCCGACGACACCGGCCAGTACGGGGTATACGACCGCAACGCCGAGGGGGACCCGGAGCAGCGCGAGGGGGACGCGGGGGAACGGGCAGCCGCGCAGGTCTTCGACCCCTACGAGCAGGGCACGCCGCAGGAGCAGTACGCCGCCGCGGGGTACGGGGACCGCCAGGGCGCGTTCGGCTGGGACGGCGGCGGCCACCAGGGGACCGGGCACACCGGAGAGCAGGGCTACGGCGGCTACGGCGAGCAGGACTACGGCGGTGGGCAGGACTACGCCGCCGCGCAGGGGTACGGCGGGGGGTACGGCGGCGAGCAGGGCGGCTACCAGCAGCCCTACCAGGACGGCATCGAGCACGGCTACGCCGGGGGTGAGTACGGCGAGCAGTACGCGGCCTACTCCGATCCGTACATCGGGGGCACCTCGGCGGCGCAGCAGCAGTCCTACGACCCGTACGCCCCCTACGGGTACCCGCAGGAGGCCCCGGGCGGCTCCGCGGCTCCCGGCTCCTGGGAATCCGACCCGCAGGGCGCCGGCTCCTGGGGGCCGGACGGCTCCTCCATACCACCGTACGACCCGCAGCAGGCGCAGCCCTACGACTCGGGGGCCTGGGACACCCAGGGCCACGCCCAGCAGTACCCGGCGGACGGCGGCTACGGATACGGCGACAGGCAGTACGCCCCCGACCCGGCCGCCTACCAGCAGACACCGCCCGGAGGCGTCTGGGTCCCGCACCAGCGGGACCCGGAGGCCGACCAGCAGTACCCGAACCAGGACGGCAGCGGCTACGACTACGGCCACCGCGGCTGAGCCCGTGCGCTCCGGCTCCCGGAGCCGGGCCGGCGGCCGGATACGGCGGCAGCCGGGCCCGCCGGGAGTCGCGGGCCGCGGGCCGGGACAGGGCTCTGCGGCAGGCCCGATGCAGGGGCCGGATCAGCGCGAGCCGCTCCAGCCGTCCCCCTCCACGATCAGGCCGGCGACGAGCGCCCCCGACATCCCGGCGTGCGCGGTGCCGCCCCCGGGGTGCGCCCAGCCCCCCGCGAGGTACAGACCGGGCAGCGGACCGGAGTTGGCCCGTGGCACGGGCGGTGCGGACCGCCCCGGCAGGGCCGCCCCCATCAGTGCCGGGGCCGGCACCTCGCCGCCGGGCGCGCCCGTCTCCCGCTCGGTGTCCGCGGGGGTGCGCACCTCCCGCCACAGCAGCCGCTCCGCGAGCCCCAGCCCGGCCGTGTCGGCGGCGGCCAGCAACGCCTCGGCGCAGCGCTCCGCCGTCCCCGGTGCGCTCCAGTCCACGTCGCCCCTGACCGGGACCGTGGCACCGAGCGTCACCGCCTCGTAGCCCGGGCCGGGCCGCAGCAGCGGGTCGTCCGGGCGCAGCACCGTGACCGTCGGAGCGGTGCCGGGTGCCCCGGCTGCGGCTCCGCCGTCGAGCGCGCCGAGTTCCGCGGCGCGGTCGGGCGGGTGCACCACCGTGCGGTGCGCCGCGTCCGCGGGCCGCGGGCCGCGGAGGGCGAGCAGCACCCGGAACCGTCCCGTCCCGGGGGGCCGCGGGCCCGGCGGCCGCGTTCCGTCGGGCCCGACGCCGTCCGGCCCGACGCCGTCCGGGACGCCGAGCGGGGGGAGCGCCGGCGTGGCGCAGACCACCAGGTCGGCGTCGGCGCTGCCGCCGTCCGCGAGGCGTACTCCGGACGCCCGGCCCCCCTCGGTGAGTACGGCGGCCACCTCCGCGTGGAAGACGAACCGCACCCCGCGGTCCCGGCAGCGCGCGTGCAGCGCGTCGGCCAGCGCCCCGACACCGCCCTCGACGTACCAGCTCCCGAAGGTCTGCTCCACGTACGCCAGCACGGCGGCGCTCGCCGGAACGGCCCGGGGATCGCAGCCGTGCTCCAGGGCGGCGCTCTCCAGCATCGCCACCAGCCGGGGGTCGCGCAGCTCGTCCGCCGCGGCCTCGGCGAGGGAGGGTGCCCGGCGCCGGAGCAGGCCGCGGCGGCGGACGGCCGGGTAGGGGTCGGGCCCGAGCCCGGGCGGTGGGCCGGAACCGGTGAACGGCTCTTCCAGCAGCGGCCTGCGGGTCGCCTCCCAGACCGGGCGCGCCCGGTCGATCACCGAGGTCCAGCGCGCTCCGGCACCGGCTCCCAGCGCACCGTCGAGTCCGGCGACGACCTTGGCCCGGGACACCCCCGGCAGGGTGACGGCCGTGCCGTCCGGGAAGTGGTGCCGTGCGGCGGGGCGGGGCTGGTGCAACCCGACCACGTCCTCCAGCGGCTCGCGCCCGGTCTTCACGAACAGGTCCCGCCACACCGCGGGCAGGTGCAGGAGCCCCGGCCCGGTGTCGAAGCCGAACCCGTCCCGGCGGTACACCCGCACGCCGCCCCCGTGCGTCGCGCCGCGCTCGAACACCGTCACCCGGTGCCCCGCGACAGCCAGCCGGGCCGCCGCGGCCATCCCGCCCAATCCGCTGCCGATCACTGCGATCCGTGCCATGAGCAGGGACTCTAACCGCCCGTGGCCATGCCGCAGTGCGCGCCCCGGCCCGACGCCGCACCCGGGGGTGACCTGCGTTGAGTACGGGTACTCAGCCCTCCGGTTGAGTACCCGCGCGGATGGGGCGGCGGGCCGCCGGACGGCAGAGTGTGGAGCACGGCGAGGGCGCCGCGGTGCACCGCCGGCACGGGGCGGCGGAACACCGCGGCGCCGCACCGCAGGGGGCGACCGTACGGGGGTACGGGGGAACACGGGGGAGCGGGCGGTCCGGGGCCTTGCGCCGCGGGCCGCCCGTGCCGTGTCCCCGCCCCGTGCGGCCGAGCGCCTCCGCACCGGGCAGCTCAGGCGCCGGAGCGGGCAGCGCTCGGCGCGGATCGTGCCACCGGGGCCGGCTCCTCCCGTCCGTGGCCGCCCACGCGACCCTGAAGGAGCAGCGAGAGCGCTCCGTGCACCTCGTCCAGCGAGCGGTGCCGCTGGAAGGCCTGCCAGTCGAGTGCGGTCACCAGCACCATGCCCACCAGTCCGGCGGCGGTGAGTCCGACGTCGGTCCGGGGGCTCAGCTCCCCCTCGGCGACGCCCAGCCGGAGCACCTCCTCGACCACCGCCACCGTCCGTTCGCGCACTACCCGCAGGGTGGGCTGCCACGCCCGGTTGGTGCGCCACAGCTCGGCGACGTAGAGCCGGCTGAAGGCCGGGTACCGGTCGATGAAGACCAGTCCCGCCCGGACCATGGCGTCGAGCGCGTCCACCCGGCTACCGCCCGCCGCAGCCGATCCCTCGGCCGCCGCCCGGAGTTCGGCCGTCAGCAGTTCCGCCCCGTTCCGCAGCAGCCCCTCGAACAGCTCGGTCTTGCTCCCGAAGTTGTAGTAGACCGTGCCCTTGGCCACGCCGGCCCGCTCGGCGATCTCGTCCACCGTCGTGGCCGAGAAGCCCTGCTCGGCGATCAGCGTGACCGCCGCCTCGTACAGCTTCTGCCGGGTCGCGTCCCGCCGGGTGCTTCCGGTACTGCTCGTGCCGCTTCTCATACGCACGATTGTCCTCTTCTTCCCGCAGGTGCCCGACTCCGTGGCCCGATCGGCTGGTTCAGGGGCGTTGCCCCAGGTCAGGGCGGATTGTCAGTGGCGTGGTCCATGATGTGGGGGTACGTCGGAAAGAGCCGAGCACGTGAGGGAAAGCGAAGGAAAGCGAAGGAGGCACCAGCCCATGAAGCTGAACGGGCCCCCGAGCGATGTCCACCCCGTACTGCGCCGCGCCACCGCACCGCCCGCCGCTCTCGACCTGCTCTCCCAGGCTCAGCACGGCCTGGAGGAGGCGTCCGCCCTGGAACTCCCCGCCGACCGCTACGTCGCCGCCCACCTGGCGGCGCTGCGCACCGCGGCTGCCGTGCTCGCCGTCCGCGGCCGCCCGGAGAACAACGAACGCGCCCGGCGACGGATACGCAGCGCCTGGGCGGTGCTCCCCGAGATAGCTCCCGAGCTGGCCGAATGGAGCCTGCACTTCGCCGCCGGAGCGGCCCGCCGGGCGCGCGCCGAGGCCGGCATCAGAAACGCCGTCAGCGCACCGGAGGCGGACGCGTTGGTGGGTGCGGTCGGTGTCTTCCTCCGTACGGTCGAGCGGATGCTGAGCGCGCAGCCGGCATTCCCGCGACCCCGCGTCGAGTCGGAACCCCCCCGCCCCGGCGAGGCAATAGGGTGGGGCCCTGCCCGCCCCTGAGCAGCCGAGGAGCAACGCCCATGTCCCGCCCCCGCGCATCCCTTCGTACCGCCGTGGTCTGGGAGGTGCTGCGGGAAGCCCTGGACCGCCGGATCGCGGCCACCGGGCGGGACTCCCTCGAGATCCTCGACGCCGGCGGCGGTTCCGGTCACTTCGCGGTGCCCGCCGCCCGGCTGGGGCACCGCGTCACGGTCGTCGATCCGAGCCCGAACGCCCTCTTCGCCTTGGAGCGCCGGGCGGCCGAGGAGGACGGCACGGCCGAGCGGGTGCGCGGTGTCCAGGGCGACGCCCACGACCTGCTGGACGTGATCGAGCCCGGCGGCTACGACGTCGTGCTCTGCCACGGTGTGCTGGAGTACGTCGACGACCCGGCTGAGGCCCTGCGGAACACGGTGGCCGCGCTGCGCCCCGAAGGCGGTGCCCTGAGTCTGCTGGCGGCCGGGCTGGGCGGCGCGGTGCTCGCCCGTGCTCTGGCCGGCCACTTCTCCGAGGCCCGGCACGCCCTCGGCGACCCCGAGGGTCGCTGGGGCAGAGCCGACCCGGTGCCGCGACGCTTCACCGCCGAGCAGCTCAGCGGGCTCGTGGCCGGGACGGGACTCCGGATCGGTTCGGTCCACGGAGTCCGGGTGTTCAGCGACCTGGTTCCCGGGGCACTCGTGGACGCGGAGCCGGACGCCCTGCGGGCGCTGGCCGAATTGGAAGCGGCGGCCGCGGAGATTCCGGCGTTCCACGCGGTCGCCACCCAGTTGCACGTACTGGCGGAGGTGCCCGGACCGCAGGCCCCCGATCACCTACTACGCGCCGTATGATCGAAGGACACCGTCGGGCATGACGGGGGCGCCGCAGGGGAATGAACTCGCCACTGCTGCGATCCGTCGGTCGTGACCGACCCGGTGGGAGGAATTGGCGTAGAGGGCGGGTTTCACGGGGGCGATTCCCTGCCTATTCTTGAAGGGTCGCATCCGGTCGCCCCCGCGACCGACGATTAGGAGGACTCCGTGCCGCTCTCTGAGCACGAGCAGCGGATGCTCGAGCAGATGGAGCGAGCGCTGTACGCCGAAGATCCCAAGTTCGCGACAGCGCTCGAGGGAAGCGATCTGCGCACGCCGACCCGCAAGCGGGTCTACCAGGCGGTCGCGGGCTTTCTGGTGGGTATTGCGCTCCTGATGTCCGGAATGGTGGCGCAGATCATCTGGGTGAGCGTGGTGGGCTTCCTCGTGATGCTCGGTTGCGCCGTGCTCGCCGTCACCGGTTGGCGCAAGGACCCGAAGGCGGGCGAGGGCGAGGCGGAGGCCGGTGGAGAGGCAGCCGGTGCCGGTGCCTCCCGCAGCGGTCGCCGACAACCCAAGCAGCAGCGCAGCTCCATGATGAACCGTATAGAGAAGCGCTGGCAGCGTCGTCGGGACGAACAGCAGTAGCGGACCAGCAGGTGGGGTAGCGGCTCAGGGGCCGCAGCCCCCCCGGGGGGACGGGCGGAGCCCGTTTGCCGCCCACGCACGACAGGGGCCTCCCCGGCCGCCCGGGAGGCCCCTGTCGTGCGTCCGGCGATCCGGCCCCGGGGGGGGGACCCGCTCACCCGTCCGGCTCAGGCCCTCTGCAGCCTGCGCCGCAGACGGCGGGCGAGTCGCTCTGCACGCTGCCGCTGACAGCCCACCACGGCTGTCCATCCGGTCGAGGCGCGCCACACCACCCGGACGGCGGACCGGGGCAGGAGTAGCGCCCGCAGCCGTTCGCCGCGCGGGGCCGAGGCCCGCAGCCCGGAGCGCACCCGCTGGACGTCCGCGGCCTGTCCCGCCGCGGGCCGCGGGTACGGGGCGTAGAGCACCTGCTCCACCCCGGCCGCGAGCCGCTCGGCCGACCGGGCGGCCTCCGGGCCCAGCCGGCCGGACGCCGCCAGCCGGGCGGCCGCGGCGCGCGGTGTGGCCGAGTCCTCGGGGACGACACCGTGGTCCCACCCGGTGTCGAGCATCTCCCGCCAGGCGGCCAGAGTCCGTGCCGCCGGGTCGAGCCGCTGGGACCGACGGCCGACGCGCCCCGACCGGGCCCGTGTCCTCCACAGCAGCGGCAGCAGCAGCAACAGGGCCGCCAGCGCCGTGCTTCCGGCCCCGAGCAGGACCGGTTGCCAGGGGAAGCCGTCCTCGGCGGGGACTGCTCCCGCGTCCTGCTCCTCCTCGCCGCACTCACCGGTCCGGCGGAGCTCCGGCGGGCACTCCTCCTCGGCGATGGGCGCCTCGCTGGGCACCTCGGGGGCCTGCTCCTCCTCCGGGAGCTGTGTCTCCTCCTCGCCGGGCTCCGGCAGCGCCGGCCGGGCGTACACCGGGGTGCTGCCCCGGGACGGCGTGGGCTCGAAGCGGGTCCAGCCGACCCCCTCGAAGTACAGCTCCGGCCAGGCGTGCGCGTCCTGGAGCCCGATCTCCATGGCGTCCGAGCCGGCGGAGCGGCCCGGGGTGAACCCGACCGCCACTCGCGCGGGAATGCCGAGGGTGCGGGCCATGGCGCCCATCGAGAAGGCGAAGTGGACGCAGAAGCCCTCCTTCTGCTCCAGGAAGCGGGCGATCGCCTGGCTGCCGGTGCCGGCGCGCACCTCGGTGCTGTAGCTGAAGCCGCCCTCCCGGGCGAACCACTCCTGGAGCGCCAGGGCCCGCTCGTAGTTGTCGGCGGAGCCCGCGGTCACCGAGCGGGCGGTCTCCGCCACCACCCCGGGAAGCGAGTCCGGCACGCTGGTGTACTCGCGCTGGAGGCTGGCGGGCGGCTGCGGCGCGTTGGCCAGTTGCTCGACGGTCGGCCGCACGACGAGGCTCTCCACCTCGTAGCGGGCGCCCTTGGTGTCCTGCCCGCGGTCGCCGACGAGGGTTCGCCCGACAGGCTCGAACCGCCACCTGCCGTCGACCTGGACACGTTGCGCCGGGTAGGGCATCGGGAGCCAGCTCTGCGCGTACCAGTCGGCCGTTGCCACCCGGGTGGTGACGGTCTCGGTCTCCACCCCCGCGGACAGCCCGATCGGCTGCGGCAGCGGGTCCGGCACCGCCTGGATGCGCCGCTCGGAAGGCTTCCAGGCGGAGCCGTCGAACTGGTCGAGCGCGACGATCCGCGTGTACAGGTCCTGCTCGCTCTCCGCGTCGCTCTCGTAGGTGAGGACGGTGCGGTTCTCCGGCTGGTTGAGGCTGTCCTGGAGCGCCACCAGCGGGTTGACCGCGGAGACGGTGCCGTTGCCGCCGCCCCCGCGGCCGGTCGGGTCGAGCAGTCCGCTGTCCAGCGAGGGCAGCAGCGCGGGGACGAGCAGGGCGATGCCCAGGGCAGCGGCGCCGATCCGGTGGCCGTGGCGCAGGGGTGCGCTGGTCCGGTCGCCGTAGGCGGGGCTCGCGGCGCGGGCGGGCCGGCCGGGGCCGCCGCTGAACACCTGGCCCCACTGGGCGAGCCTGTCCCGGCCCTCCGCCAGCAGCAGGAGCAGGAACCCCGCCGCCGCGCACAGGAACCACAGCCACCGGGTGCCGTCCTGCGCGAGGCCGGCCGCCACCGAGTACAGGGCCAGCAGCGGCAGCCCGGCGGGCGCGGCGCTGCGGTAGGTGACGGCCAGGACGTCGACGAGCAGCCCGACGAGCAGCACGCCGCCGATCAGAAGCAGCCGGATGCCCTCGGTCAGCGGGGCGGGGGTGGCGAAGCGGCCGACGTCCTCGCTGCCCTCGGTCACCAGGGCGCCCAGCGTCGCCAGGCTGTCCGGTGAGGGGACGAGTCCGAGGAAGGCGTGATCCCGGACGAAGACGAAGGTCAGCAGCGGGAGTGCCAGCAGCGCCTGCACCGCGGCGACGAGCGGACGCGGCAGCGGCGTCCGCCGGGCCGCGGCCCCGACGGCGCTCTGCAGCCCGAGCAGCAGCGCCACCTGGAGCAGCCAGTCGGACGGTTCGACCAGCGGCAGAAGGGCGCTCGCGGACGCCATCGTGGCGATCCAGGCGCACAGCGCCAGCCGGATCCGTGCGCTCATCAGGAGATGCCTCCGCCGCTCGTCGCCGCCCGGTCGGCCTGTCGCCACAGCTCCGGCAGCGGCTCGTCGGGGGAGTAGGGGATCACTGTCCAGCCCGCTTCCCGTAGCCGGCGGACCGCCGCGCCCTCGTCGTCCGGGTCCGGCGCGGGGGCGGCGCCCTCCTCGCCGCCGGCTACGGGTTCGGGTCCGTCCGAGGCGGGGAGGAGCCCGGGCTCTCGGCTGACGAAGGCCACCGCGCCGGCGGCCCGCTGCCGGATCTGGCCGGCGATCGCTGCCTGTGCCGCGTCCAGACTGCCGAGGAAGGCCACGATCAGCCCCTCGTTGCCCGCCCTGACCGCGTCGTACGCCCGGGAGAGTCCGGGGTCCGCGGACTGCTCCACCCCGGCCAGGGTGTCGAGCAGCAGTCCCGCGGTGTCCGAGGGGTCCCCGTCGAAACCGTTTCCGGCCGGGCCGGGGGCGGTGCTGCCGGTGTCGGTCAGCAGCCGGACCCCGTAGCCGCGTTCGAGCAGGTGCATCACCACCGAGGCCGCGCCGGACACCGCCCATTCGAAGGCGGAGCCGGGTCCGCCGCCTCGCCAGGCGATCCGCCGGGTGTCGAGCAGCACCGTGCAGTGCGCCTGCTGCGGCTGCTCCTCCCGGCGGACCATCAGCCCGCCGTAGCGGGCGGTGGAGCGCCAGTGCACCCGACGCAGGTCGTCCCCGTGCCGGTACTCGCGCGGGATGACGTCGTCGTCGCCGGCGAGGGCCAGCGCCCGGTGCCGCCCGTCGCCGTAGCCGGAGTTGTCCCCGGCCAGCCGCACCGGGGGCAGGTGCACCACCTGCGGGACGACGGTCAGGGTGTCCCGGGCGCTGAAGCTGCGGGTCAGCTCGACCATGCCGAACGGGTCGGTCAACCGCAGTTGCAGCGGCCCGAGGAGGAAGCGCCCCCGCAGTTCGGAGCGCACCCGGTAGGAGACCTCGCGGCGGCCGCCCGGTTCGACCCGGTCGAGCACGAACCGCGGGCGGGGACCGAGCACCTGGGGCACCCGGTCCTGGAGCATCAGCAGCCCCGTGGGCAGCTTGGAGATGTTGTCGATCCGCAGCCGCACCTGGGCGTGGCTGCCCACCGGAGCGCGGTTCGGGGCGAGCAGTCTGGACCCGGTGACGCGGTGCCGGGTCCGGTGGAGGACCAGGACGCCGACTGTCGGGAGGGCCGCCAGCAGCATCCCCACCCGCAGCAGGTCGCCCTGGCCCAGCACGTAGGCGCACACGGCCGCCGCCAGTCCCGCGGCCAGGAACGAGCGGCCGCGGGTGGTGAGGCCGCCCAGTGCGGCACGCAGCGACCCGTGCTGTCCGCCACCGTCCCCGGCCGCCATCAGGGCCTCCGCGGCGGCTGCTGGTCGTTCCGCCAGGGGCCGTCCCGCCATCGCTGTGGACCGGTGTCCGGCACGCCGGTGCGCTGCACGATCTCGGTCACCACCTGCTCGGCCGAGCGCCGGTCGAGCTGGGCCTGCGCGGTCGGCAGCAGCCGGTGGGCGAGCACCGGGCCGGCCAGTGCCTGCACGTCGTCGGGGAGGACGAAGTCCCGGCCGTCGAGGGCCGCCCCGGCCTTGGCGGCCCGCAGCAGTTGCAGCGTGGCTCGCGGAGACGCGCCCAGCCGCAGCTCCGGGTGGTTGCGGGTGGCGGTCACCAGTTCCACCGCGTAGCGGCGCACCGACTCGGCCACGTGGACGTTGCGGACGGCCTCGATGAGCTTGGCTATGTCGTGCGCGTGCGCCACCGGCTGGAGGTCCTCCAGCGGCGACACGCCGCCGTGCACGTCCAGCATCTCCAGTTCGGCCTCCTGGCTCGGGTAGCCGATGGAGACCCGGGCCATGAAGCGGTCCCGCTGCGCCTCGGGCAGCGGGTAGGTCCCCTCCATCTCGACCGGGTTCTGCGTGGCCACCACCATGAACGGGTCCGGCAGCCGGTAGGTCTGCCCGTCCACGGTCACCTGGCGCTCCTCCATGGACTCCAGCAGGGCCGACTGGGTCTTGGGGGAGGCGCGGTTGATCTCGTCGCCGATCACGATCTGCGCGAAGACGGCCCCGGGCTTGAACTCGAACTCCTTGCGCTGCTGGTCGTAGACGCTCACCCCGGTGATGTCGGAGGGCAGCAGGTCCGGCGTGAACTGGATGCGCCGCACCGAGCAGTCGACCGAGCGCGCCAGTGCCTTGGCGAGCATGGTCTTGCCCACCCCCGGCACGTCCTCGATCAGCAGGTGGCCCTCGGCGAGCAGGACGGTCAGCGACAGCCGTACGACTTCCGGCTTGCCCTCGATCACCTGCTCCATCGCGCGGCGGATTGCGTCCGCGGTGGTGGTCAGATCGCTGAGTCTCGCTCGCTCGTCATAGGTCGTCACCCGGCCCTCCTCGGCCCGTTGCACAGAACGCTCCCGGGGTACCGGGACCGATCCGACCGGAAACACGCCGGCACCGCGTCGCCGACGGATGCCCTGGACGGTTCATTCTTCATGTACATCGACTCTCACGTCACCGTTCCGTGCCGATCTGCGGATCGATCTCCCGCAGCAGCCCCGTCGTCACGTCGAAGACGAACCCGCGCACTTCATCAGTGTGCGGGAGGAAGGGAGAGGTGCGTACCTTCTCCATCGACTGGCGTACGTCCTGGTCGAGGTCCCGGAAGGCCTCGATCGCCCATGTCGGGCGCTGCCCCACCTCCAGTTCCAGTTCCTGCCGGAAGTCCTCGGTGAGGTCGAGCAGGCCGCAGCCGGTGTGGTGGATCAGTACCACCGACCGGGTCCGCAGGGCGCGCTGGCTGATGGTGAGGGAGCGGATGACGTCGTCCGTGACCACGCCGCCCGCGTTGCGGATGGTGTGGCAGTCGCCCAGTTCCAGGCCCAGAGCGGCGTGCAGGTCCAGCCGGGCGTCCATGCACGCGACCACGGCCACCCCCAGCACCGGCTGGGCGTCCATCCCGGGGTCGGTGAAGCGGGACGCGTACTCTTTGTTGGCTACGACAAGACGGTCGGTGACCGTGCCGTCGTTCGGTGAGGTCGGCATGGGGAGACGGTATCCGGGCGAGGCCGGCGGGGCCCGCTGCGGGGCCGGGCGGGCCGGGCAGCGGAGTGGCCTGTGAGCTACCCCACAGCACGCGGCCGAACAGCCTGCGCGCCGGGTCGGAGCGCGGCCGCGAGCCGGTCGGGTGACGCGCCCCCGGGGTTGGTTGACCGGGGGGACGGGTGGACTAAAGTGACGCGAAGTGGGAGGCGCGAGAGCGCGGGTCCAGCCGAGATCGGGCCCCGGCCCGGCATCCCCCCTGTGCGCGGCCGCGCACACGGCGGTTCGACCTCCTCCCGCTCACGGCTGCCCGACACCGCTTCCCCGGTGCCAGGAGGCTGCTTCCCCTTCAGAGCGGGCGGGGACCGAGCTGTACCCGCAGCAGCCCGCGCCGGACCTCGGAGGGCGCATGACCAGCAGCGACCAGCGGCACGTACCCGTCATGCTGCGGCGGTGCCTGGATGTGCTCGCCCCCGCCCTGGAGCGGCCGGGGGCGGTGGTGGCGGACTGCACGCTCGGCCTGGGCGGTCACAGCGAGGCCCTGCTGGAGCGCTTCCCCGAGGCCCGGCTGCTCGCCCTCGACCGCGACCGCTCCGCCCTCGAACTCGCCGGCGCGCGGCTCGCCCGGTTCGGCGAGCGGGTGACCGCGGTGCACGCCGTGTACGACGAACTCCCCGCGGTCCTGGACCGGCTCGGGACGCCCGCGGTGCAGGGCGTCCTCTTCGACCTCGGCGTGTCCTCCATGCAGCTCGACGAGGCCGACCGCGGCTTCGCGTACGCGCAGGACGCCCCGCTGGACATGCGGATGGACCAGAGCACCGGGGTCTCCGCTGCCGAGGTGCTCAACACCTACCCGGCCGGCGACCTGGTGCGGCTGCTGCGTGGCTACGGCGAGGAGAAGCAGGCCCGCCGGATCGTGGAGGCGGTGGTGCGCGAGCGGCAGAAGGAACCCTTCTCGCACAGCGCGCGGCTCGTCGAGCTGATCCGGGAGGCCCTGCCGCAGGCCGTGAAACGCACCGGCGGCAACCCCGCCAAGCGCACCTTCCAGGCGCTGCGCATCGAGGTCAACGGGGAGCTGGCGGTGCTGGAGCGGGCGATACCCGCGGCGGTCGGCGCCCTCGCGGTCGGCGGCAGGATCGCCGTGCTCTCCTACCACTCGCTGGAGGACCGGCTGGTGAAGAAGGTGCTCACGGCCGGCGCGACCGGCACCGCACCCCACGGGCTCCCGGTCGTCCCCGAGCGCTACCAGCCGCGGCTCCGGCTGCTCACCCGCGGTGCCGAACTGCCCGACGAGGAAGAGGTCGCCCGCAACCGCCGTGCCGCCCCGGCCCGGCTGCGGGCCGCGGAACGGATTCGGGAGGACAACGCGGCATGACACCCCAGCCCCGCCCGGGCCGGTTCTCGCACCTGATGACGCCCGCAGGCAGCGGCGGAGCGGCCCGTACCCCGTTCGTCCTGCTGATCGTCCTGCTGCTGGGCAGCGGGCTGCTCGTCCTGCTGCTGCTCAACGCCTCGGTCAACCAGGGGTCGTTCGAACTGAGCGAGCTCAAGCAGCAGACCAAGGAGTGGACTGACGAGGAGCAGGCGCTCCAGGAGGACGTGGACGCCTACGCGGCCCCGGACGCGCTGGACCGCCGCGCCCGCGAACTCGGCCTGGTCCCGGGCGGCAGCCCGGTCTTCCTCCGCCCGGACGGCTCCGTAGCGGGCGACCCCGCACCGGCCGTCCTCGATCCAGGGAGGTGACGTCGTGACGTCCCCCAGTGACGTACGCAGTGCCGGGGCCGCCCGGTGAGCCCCAAGGACCCCGAGGACCGCACCGGGGCCGCCAGGGGGCGCGGGGAACCGCGCCGTCGTGTCCCCCGTCCGTCCCGCTCCGCGCCGCCGCGCGCCGCGCGGCCGGCGGTCGGCCGTACCCGCCGTACCCGCGGGGGCGGGCCCGAGAGGGCCGCACCGGCCGGCTCCGGCGCGGCGAAGCCCGCGGCCGCCCGGCCCCGCCCTGCCGCGCGCCCCCGACCGGCCTCCGGGGCGCGTCCGCCGAAGGCGCGCGCCCCGCGGCGGCAGGCCGCGGGCGGCGGCACGCTGCGGCTGGGCCGCCCCAGGCCGCGGCTGCGCCTGCTCAGCATCGGTCTGACGATGATCGTGCTGGCCTTCACCGTGCGGCTGCTCCAGGTGCAGGTCGTCGACGCGGCCAGCTACGCCGAGCAGGCCGACGTCAACCGCTACGTCACGGTGCCGATCGCGGCCGAGCGTGGCACGGTCACCGACCGTTGGGGACGCGAGCTGGCCACCACCGTCGACGCCTACGACATCACCGCCGACCCGTACTATTTCCTGCCCGAGCAGGCCGGGATCCCCGACGCCCCCGAACGTGCCGCCGCGCTGCTGGGCCCGATACTGGGCCTGGACGAGGCCGCACTGACCCGGAAGCTGAGTGATCCGCCCGCCCCGCGGTACGTCATGCTCGACCGCCGGCAGAGCCCGCAGGCCTGGCGGCAGATCCAGGACCTCAAGAGCGCCCTGGCCGACAAGGAGCAGAAGGAGACCGGCACCAACGTGCTGGCGGGCATCTACGCGGAGCCCCGGGCCAAGCGCGTCTACCCGAACAAGGAGCTCGCCGCCGGCGTGCTCGGCTTCGTCAACTCCGAGGGCGACGGTGGCGGCGGCCTGGAGGCGCAGCTGGACAAGCGCCTCGCCGGGACCGACGGCCGGATCACCTACGCCCAGTCCGCGGGCCGCCGGGTGCCGACCGCGGGCTCGGAGGAGCGCTCCGCCACCCCGGGCACCGGTATGGAGCTGACGATCGACCGGGACATCCAGTGGTCGGCGCAGCGGGCGATCACCGAGCAGGTGGAGAAGTCGGACGCCGACAGCGGCTACGTGATCGTCCAGGACACCCGCAACGGGGAGATCCTGGCGATGGCCAACGCGCCGGGCTACGATCCCAACGACCTCTCCTCGGTCGGCGCCGGCGCCCTGGGCAATCCGGCGCTCCAGGACGTCTACGAACCCGGTTCCACCGCGAAGCTGATGACGATGGCCGCGGTGCTGGAGGAGGGCGTCGCCGCCCCCGACACCCGGGTCACCGTGCCCAACCGGCTGTCCAGGGCGGGCCGGGCCTTCGCCGACGACCACGACCACGAGACGTACTACCTGACGCTGGCCGGGGTGCTGGCGAAGTCCAGCAACATCGGCACCATCCTGGCGGCCGAACGGCTCGGCACCACGCAGGAGCAGGCCAACGAGGTGCTGTACTCCTACCTGCGCGACTTCGGCGTCGGCCGCCCCACCGGGCTCGGGTTCCCCGGCGAGACGGACGGCCTGCTGGCCGCCCCGCAGGACTGGAACGCCTCCCAGCAGCACACCATCCCGTTCGGCCAGGGCGTCTCGGTGAACGCGATGCAGGCCGCCTCGGTGTACTCCACGATCGCCGCCGGCGGCGTGCGCATCGAGCCGACGCTGGTGCGCGGCACCATCGGCCCGGACGGCCGGTACGCCGCGGCGCCCGAGCCCGACAAACGGCGTGTCGTCAGCGCCGGGACGGCGAAGAAGCTCACCTGGATGCTCGAAGGGGTCGTCGCCGACGAGGAGGGCACCGGCAAGGTCGCCCGGATCCCCGGGTACCGGGTCGCGGGCAAGACCGGCACCTCGAACCGGGTGGACCCGCAGACCGGCCGCTACAACGGCTACACCGCCTCCTTCGCCGGGTTCGCGCCCGCCGACGATCCGCGGGTGACCGTCTACTGCGCCGTCCAGGACCCCAAGAAGGGCAGCTACTACGGCAGCGAGGTCTGCGGACCCGTCACCAAGGAAGTGATGCAGTTCTCGCTCAAGACCCTCCAGGCCGCACCGAGCGGAAAGAAGCCCCCGGGGCTGCCCACCACCTTCACCCCGGGTGAATGAGGGGAAGCACGCACGTGACCTCGACCACCGACGCCGCCGGCCCGCCGGGCCCCTCGCTTCGCGGCCGTCCCGCTCCGCCCGGTAATCTCACCGCCGTGCCACAAGCTGATCAGAACCCATCCGCCCCGCCCCGCCCCACCGGCCTCCGGCCGGTCCCGCTCGGGGAACTCGCCCGGTCGCTGGACGTCCCGGCGCCGGGGCAGCCGGCAGCCGACGCCGCCGTCACCGGCATCACGCACGACTCGCGCGCGGTGCGTCCCGGCGACATCTACGCCGCGCTGCCGGGTGCCCGGTTCCACGGCGCCGACTTCGCCGGCCAGGCCCGCTCGCTGGGCGCCGCCGCGGTGCTGACCGACCCCGCCGGGGTCGAACGCGCCGAGGCCGCCGGGTTGCCGGTGCTCGCCGTGCCCGACCCGCGGGCCCGCATGGGCCGGCTCGCCGCCACCATCTACGACGAGCCGGGCCGCGACCTGCTCCAGATCGGCATCACCGGCACCTCGGGGAAGACCACCACCGCCTACCTGATCGACGGCGGGCTGCGGGCCGCCGCCAAGGAGGGCGAGCTCACCGGCCTGATCGGCACGGTGGAGTCCCGGATCGGGAACGAGCGGCTCAAGTCCGAGCGGACCACCCCGGAGGCCACCGAACTCCAGGCGCTGTTCGCGGTGATGCGCGAACGCGGTGTCACCTCCGTCGCCATGGAGGTGTCCAGCCACGCGCTGGTGCTCGGCCGGGTCGACGGCTGCGTCTTCGACGTGGCGGTGTTCAACAACCTCAGTCCCGAGCACCTCGACTTCCACCCGGACATGGAGGACTATTTCCGGGCGAAGTCCCAACTCTTCACCACCGCGCGTTCCCGCACCGGGGTCGTCAACATCGACGACGAGTACGGGCTGAGGCTGGTGCGGGAGTCCGAGGTCCCGGTCGTCACCTTCTCCGCCGAGGGCCACCCGGATGCCCACTGGCGCGCCGAGGACGTGGAGGTGGGACCGCTCGGCTCCACCTTCACCGCGGTCGGCCCCGACGGGACGCGGGTGGCGGCCGAGGCGCCGCTGCCCGGCGCGTTCAACGTCTCCAACGCCCTCGCCGCCCTCGTCGCCCTCGTCGCCGCGGGCATCGACGCGCGGACGGCAGCCGACGGGGTGGCCGCCGTGCCGGGCGTCCCCGGCCGGCTGGAGCGGGTGGACGCCGGCCAGCCCTTCCTGGCGTTGGTCGACTACGCGCACAAGACCGACGCCGTCGAGTCGGTGCTGCGGGCGGTGAGCAGGGTGACCGAGGGCAGCGTGCACGCCGTCCTCGGATGCGGCGGCGACCGCGACCCGCACAAGCGCCGCTCGATGGGGGCGGCACTGGCGCGGCTCTCCGACACCGCTGTGCTGACCTCGGACAACCCGCGTTCCGAGGATCCGCTGGCGATCCTCGCCACCATGCTCGCCGGCGCCTCCGAGGTGCCGCAGCACGAGCGCGGGACGGTCCTGCTGGAGGAGGACCGGGCGGCGGCCATCGCGGTCGCCGTGGCCAGGGCCGAACCGGGCGACACCGTGATCGTCGCAGGCAAGGGCCACGAGCAGGGCCAGGACATCCACGGGGTGATCCGGCCGTTCGACGACCGCCGGGTGCTGCGGCTGGCCATCGAGGGGCGGCTGAACCGATGATCCCCCTGACTCTCGCCGAGATCGCCGAGGCGACCGGCGGGCAACCGCACGACATACCGGACCCCGGGGTCCGCGTCACCGGCCCGGTCGTCATCGACTCCCGGCAGGCCGCCGAGGGCAGCCTGTTCGCCGCTTTCGACGGCGAGCACGTGGACGGCCACGACTTCGCCGGGCGGGCCGTGGCCGCCGGGGCGGTGGCCGTCCTCGCCACCCGGCCGGTGGGGGCGCCCGCGGTGGTCGTCGAGGACGTCGTCGCCGCACTGGGCGTGCTGGCCCGCCGCTCCGTGGCCGCGCTGGGCACCTCCGTGGTCGCCCTCACCGGCTCGGCCGGCAAGACCAGTACCAAGGACCTCATCGCCCAGTTGCTGGAGCGCCTGGCCCCCACGGTGTGGACGCCCGGCTCGCTCAACAACGAGATCGGCCTGCCCCTGACCGCGTTGCGGGCCGACCGCGACACCCGGCACCTGGTGCTGGAGATGGGAGCCCGCGGCAAGGGCCACATCCGCTACCTCACCGGGCTGACCCCGCCCCGCGTCGGCGTGGTGCTCAACGTCGGCAGCGCCCACATCGGGGAGTTCGGCGGCCGTGAGCAGATCGCGGAGGCCAAGGGCGAGATGGTCGAGGGGCTGCCCGCCGCGGTGGACGGCGGCGTGGCGGTGCTCAACGGCGACGACCCGCTCGTCCGCGCGATGGCCGGGCGCACCCGCGCCAGGGTGCTGTTCTTCGGCGAGGGCGACATCTCCCCGGACGCCGCGGTGCGCGCCGAGAACGTCGAGCTGACCGAAGACGGACGGCCGTCCTTCCGTCTTCGGACACCCTCCGGGTGCAGCACCGTGACCATGCGCCTGTACGGTGAGCACCACGTGTCGAACGCGCTTGCCGCGGCGGCCGTTGCCCATGAACTGGGCATGCCCGCCGAGCACATCGCACAGGCGCTCAGCGACGCGGGCACGCTCTCCCGGTGGCGGATGGAGGTCACCGAACGCGCCGACGGCGTGACCGTCGTCAACGACGCGTACAACGCGAACCCGGAGTCGATGCGGGCCGCGCTCCGCGCGCTCGTGGCGATCGCCGGCGGACGGACCAGGGGCAGTGGACGTCGTACATGGGCGGTGCTCGGGGAGATGGCCGAACTCGGTGAGGCGGCGCTCGCGGAGCACGACGCGGTCGGACGGCTCGCCGTCCGACTCAACGTCAGCAAGCTCGTGGCAGTCGGTGGCCGAGCGGCCGCCTGGCTGGACATGGGCGCCAAGAACGAGGGTTCGTGGGGTGAGGAGTCGGTGCACGTGTCCGACGCTCGGGCGGCGATCGACCTGTTGCGCAGTGAACTGCGTCCGGGGGATGTCGTACTGGTGAAGGCTTCCCGTTCAGCAGGCCTGGAGCAGGTCGCGCACGACCTGCTCACCGACGTGGATGGCGAGGTCGCCGGTCGATGAGGCAGATCCTCTTCTCCGGGGTCATCGGGCTCTTCCTGACGTTGATCGGCACCCCGCTGCTGATCAAGCTGCTGGCCCGCAAGGGGTACGGGCAGTTCATCCGGGACGACGGCCCGCGGGACCACCACAGCAAGCGCGGCACCCCCACGATGGGTGGCATCGCGTTCATCCTGGCCACCTTCGTGGCCTACGCGCTCACCAAGATGCTCACCGGCAGCGAGCCGAGCATGTCCGGTCTCCTGGTGCTCTTCCTGATGGGCGGCATGGGACTGGTCGGTTTCCTGGACGACTACATCAAGATCGTGAAGCAGCGCAGCCTGGGGCTGCGGGCCAAGGCGAAGATGCTCGGCCAGTTGGTCGTCGGCATCTCGTTCGCGGTCCTCTCGCTGAACTTCGAGGACCTGCGGGGCAACGCCCCGGCCTCAGACCGGCTGTCCTTCACCGAGGACTTCGGGTGGCAGATCGGCCCGGTGCTCTTCGTCATCTGGGCGCTGTTCATGATCCTGGCGATGTCCAACGGCGTGAACCTCACCGACGGACTGGACGGGCTGGCCACCGGCGCCTCGGTGATGGTCTTCGGCGCCTACACCTTCATCGGTGTCTGGCAGTACCAGGACTCCTGCGCCATCACCGGCAGCCCGAGCTGCTTCGAGGTCCGTGACCCGCTCGACCTCGCGGTGGTCGCGGCGGCCCTCATGGGCGCCTGCTTCGGCTTCCTGTGGTGGAACACCTCGCCCGCCAAGATCTTCATGGGCGACACCGGTTCACTGGCCCTCGGCGGCGCGCTCGCCGGTCTGGCGATCCTCTCCAGGACCGAGCTGCTGCTCGCCATCCTGGGCGGACTGTTCGTCCTGATCACCATGTCGGTGGTCATCCAGGTGGGTTCGTTCCGGCTCACCGGGAAGCGCGTCTTCAAGATGGCACCGCTCCAGCACCACTTCGAACTCAAGGGCTGGAGCGAGGTCCTGGTGGTCGTCCGGTTCTGGATCATCCAGGGCATGTGCGCCATCGTCGGCATCGGGCTCTTCTACGCGGCCTGGGCGGCGCGGAAGTGACCGGCGGCCGGGCGGCGGACGCGGAGTCCCGGGCAGCCGCCCGGGAGTTCCGCGGCCGCCGCGCCGCGGTGGCCGGCCTCGGGGTGAGCGGCGTCAGCGCCGCCCGGGTCCTCGCCGGGCTGGGCGCCGAGGTCACGGTCCTGGACGGCGGCGACGGTCCCACGCACCGCGAACGCGCGGCCGAACTCGCCGAGTCCGGCATCGCCGCGCGGCTGGGCGACGGCGACACCCTGCCCGAGGGCACCGAGCTGGTCGTCACCTCCCCCGGCTGGTCGCCCGGCTCCGCCCTGTTCGCCGCCGCGGCCGAGGCGGACGTCCCGGTCTGGGGCGACGTGGAACTCGCCTGGCGGCTGCGCGGCCCGAACGCGGCGCCCTGGCTAGCGGTCTCCGGCACGAACGGCAAGACCAGCACCGTCCAGATGCTGGCCGCCATCCTGCGCGCCGCCGGACTGCGTACCGCCCCCGTCGGCAACATCGGCACCCCGATCGTGGACGTGGTGCTCTCCGAGGTGCCCCACGACGTGCTGGCGGTCGAGCTGTCCAGCTACCAGCTCCACTGGGCGCCCTCGGTACGTGCGCACTCCGCCGCGGTGCTCAACCTGGCCCCCGACCACCTGGACTGGCACGGCTCGATGGAGGCGTACGCCGCCGACAAGGGCCGGATCTACGCCGGCAACCAGGTGGCCTGCGTCTACAACGCGGCCGATCCGGCGACCGAGGCGCTGGTCCGGGAGGCGGACGTGGCCGAGGGGGCGCGGGCGATCGGCTTCACCCCCGGGGTGCCGCGGCCCTCCGAGTTCGGCGTGGTCGACGGCATCCTCGTCGACCGGGCGTTCCTCCCCGACCGCGGCGCGCGGGCGCAGGAACTGGCCGAGGTGGCCGACATCGCGCCCGGGACCGGTGGTGCGGCCCCGCACAACATCGCCAACGCGCTCGCGGCGGCCGCCCTGGCACGGGCGTACGGAGTGCCTGCCCAGGCGGTGCGGGACGGGCTGCGGGCCTTCCGCCCCGACTCCCACCGGATCGCCCGGGTGGCGGACGTGGGCGGCGTCGCCTACGTGAACGACTCCAAGGCCACCAACACGCACGCCGCACAGGCCTCGCTCGCGGCCTACGACCCGGTGGTGTGGATCGCGGGCGGCCTGGCCAAGGGCGCCGCCTTCGACGAGCTGGTGACGGCCTCGGCGCCCCGGCTACGGGGGGTGGTGCTGATGGGTGCCGACCGGCGCACCATCGCCGAAGCCCTGCGGCGACACGCCCCGGATGTGCCGGTCGTCGACCTCGACCGGACGGACACTGGGTCGATGGCGGCGGCGGTGCGGGCGGCAGCGGACCTCGCCCGCCCCGGCGACACCGTGCTGCTGGCCCCGGCCTGCGCCTCGATGGACATGTTCACCAACTACGGTCAGCGCGGCGACGCCTTCGCCGCCGCCGTCGGCGACCTGGCGGACGGCAGCGCAGTGCACGAGCAGTGACCCGCCGGTTCCCACCCCGGGGCCGCCCGCGCGGGTTCCAGGAGGGGACGTGGACAGATGACGGCGGACAACCGGCTCACCCGGCGGGCCCGGACGGCCCGGCGGCCGCCCGGGCGGTCCCGCGGCCCGTCCGGCGCCCCGCCGCCCGCGCCGCCTGGAACACCGCCGTGGGCACCGGCGGTCCAGGCGGCACGGCGGGCCCACGAGCGGGCCAGAAGGGCCTGGGGCCGCCCGCTGACCGCCTACTACCTCATCATCGGCGGCAGTCTGCTGATCACTCTGCTCGGGCTGGTGATGGTGTTCTCCGCCTCCCAGATCCAGGCGCTGCGCTACGACCTGCCGGCCACCTACTACTTCCGGAAGCAGTTGGTGGCCGCGGCGCTCGGCGCAGTGCTGCTGCTCGTCGCCTCCCGGATGCCCGTGCGGCTGCTGCGCGCGCTGTCCTACCCGATGCTGACCGCCGCGCTGTTCCTGCTGCTCCTGGTGCAGATCCCCGGCGTGGGAGTGGAGGTCAACGGCAGCACCAACTGGATCCGCCTCGGCGGCCCGTTCATGCTCCAGCCCAGCGAGTTCGCCAAGTTGGCGCTGTTGGTGTGGGGGGCCGACCTGCTCGCCCGCAAGGGCGAGAAGCGGCTGCTGGGGCAGTGGAAGCACCTGCTGGTGCCGCTGGTGCCCGGCGCGCTGCTGGTGTGCGCACTGGTGATGGCCGGTGACGACATGGGCACCGTGATGATCATCACGGGCATACTGTTCGGCCTGCTCTGGCTCGCCGGTGCGCCGATGCGCCTGTTCGCCGGCGCGCTGGGGGCGGCCGTGGTGGTCGGCACCGTCCTCATCCTGTCCAGTCCGCACCGGATGAACCGCCTCGCCTGCCTGGGCGCGACCGAGCCGGGCCCGGACGACCGGTGCTGGCAGGCCCTCCATGGCACCTACGCGCTGGCCTCCGGCGGCTGGTTCGGCTCCGGGCTCGGGGCGAGCGTGGAGAAATGGGGCGAACTGCCCGAGCCCCACACGGACTTCATCTTCGCCATCACCGGTGAGGAACTGGGCCTGGCGGGGACGCTGTCGGTCCTCACCCTCTTCGCGGCTCTAGGCTATGCGGGTATCCGCGTGGCCGGACGCACGGAGGACCCCTTCGTCAGGTATGCCGCGGGAGGGGTGACGACCTGGCTCCTGGTCCAGTTCGTCATCAACATCGGTGCGGTGCTCGGGCTCCTGCCCATCGCCGGTGTGCCCCTGCCGCTGTTCTCCTACGGGGGGTCGGCCCTGCTGCCGACGATGTTCGCCATCGGGCTGCTGATCGCTTTCGCGCGCAGCGACCCCGCCGCACACGCGGCACTGGCCATGCGGCAGCCTGGTGTCCGCGGGACGCTGGCTGGGGTGAGACGGAAGACGATGAGACGGCGCGTCAAGAGCCCGCCGTCCGGAGAGCGGTGAATTTCGGTGCATGTCGTACTCGCCGGTGGGGGGACCGCCGGCCACATCGAGCCCGCGCTCGCCCTCGCGGATGCCCTGCGTCGGCAGGACCCGACCGTGGGGATCACGGCACTGGGCACGGAACGAGGCCTGGAGACCCGGCTGGTGCCGGAGCGCGGCTACGCGCTGGAGCTCATTCCCGCGGTGCCGCTGCCGCGGAAGCCGACCCCGGAGCTGATCACGGTCCCGGGTCGGCTGCGGGGCACCATCAAGGCCACCGAGCAGGTGCTGGAGCGCACCAAGGCCGACTGTGTGGTGGGCTTCGGCGGCTACGTCGCCCTGCCCGCCTACCTGGCGGCCAAGCGGCTGGGCGTGCCGATCGTGGTCCACGAGGCGAACGCCAGGCCGGGGCTCGCCAACAAGATCGGCTCACGCTACACGCAGCACGTGGCCGTCTCCTCGCCGGACAGCAAGCTGCGGCACGCCCGGTACGTCGGCATCCCGCTGCGCCGCTCCATCGCCACGCTCGACCGGAACGCGGCGCGCCCGCAGGCCCGCGCCGATTTCGGGCTGGACCAGAACCTTCCCACCCTGCTGGTCTCGGGCGGCTCGCAGGGCGCACGGCGGCTGAACGAGGTGGTGGCCGCGGCCGCGCCGTCGCTCCAGCGGTCGGGTGTGCAGATCCTGCACGCCGTCGGACCGAAGAACGAATTGCCGCACACGGACAACATGTCGGGAATGCCGCCGTATCTCCCGGTACCGTATCTGGACCGGATGGACCTCGCTTACGCCGCGGCCGACATGATGCTGTGCCGGGCCGGTGCGATGACCGTCGCCGAACTCTCCGCCGTCGGGTTGCCCGCCGCCTACGTCCCGCTGCCGATCGGCAACGGCGAACAGCGGCTCAACGCCCAGCCGGTGGTCAAGGCCGGCGGCGGAATGCTCGTCGACGACGCCGAGCTGACGGTGGAATGGATCCAGGAGCAGGTCCTGCCCGTCCTCACCGACCCGCACCGGCTCTACGACATGGCGCGGGCCGCGGCCGAGTTCGGCCGTCCGGACGCCGACGAACTCCTGGTCGGCATGGTGTTCGAAGCGATCGCGGCGCGTCGGCAGGGCTGATCCCGGCCGGGGCGCGGGAAGCGGGGAAGCGTGGGCGGCGCAACCGGTGGCACAGCCACCGTGGAGGAACGCGGTGGCCGGGCCCGGCAGCCGGGCTCCGGTGAACCACCGGTGCAGCGCGCCCGGCGCCGACTGCGGCTCCCGCGCCGCCGCACGGCGCTGGTCGTCTCGGTGGCGCTGGTCGCCGGCGGCTCGTTCGGCGCCTGGGCGCTGTACGGGTCCTCCTGGCTCCGGGTGGAGCGGGTGGCGGTCAGCGGGACCCGGGTGCTGTCCGAGGAGCGGGTGCGCACGGTGGCGGACATCCCGCTCGGTGAGCCGATGGCGGGCGTCGACAAGGACGCGGTCGCCGACCGGCTCACCGAGCGGCTCCGCCGCATCGCCTCGGTCGAGGTGGTGCGCAGCTGGCCGGACGCGGTCGCCGTCAAGGTGACCGAGCGCCGCCCCGAGGTGGTGCTGGAGAAGTCCTCCGATCCCGGCAAGTACGTCGAGGTGGACCGCACGGGCCTGCCCTACGCGACGGTCGTGAGCCGTCCGGAGGGCGTCCCGCTCCTGGTGCTGGAGCCGGAGTCGTCCGCCGCCGACCGCCGGTTCGGCGCCGACCGGTTGCGCCGGGCGGCCGTCGAGGTGGCCTCGGCGCTGCCCGTCGCGGTCCGCCGGGACACCGGCACCATCCGGGTCCGCAGTTACGACTCCATCACGCTGGAACTCAGCGGGGGACGTACGGTGATGTGGGGGAGTCGGGAAGGGAGCGGGGCGAAGGCGGAGGCGCTCGGTGCGCTGCTGAAGGCCCGTGGGAAGGCTGGACACTTCGATGTCAGCGTTCCCAGCGCCCCGGCGGTGGCCGGAAGTTGACGCACCGACGGAGCGCCCTGCCCCCTGACTGGCTAGCGCAATGCCTGATCACATAGGGTGAAAAGAAAAACGGGAGGTTCGGCGTGTTCGTTGAACGCGCAGCGCTTGTCGACTTAGTGTCCGTTCCGAGAACTTCAAGGAACGACAGCACTGGTAACCCTAAACTTCATCGTTAGGGTTCGGGTCGGCATTCGGAACCGTCCCATCGGCATAGGTCGCGCGCACCGCAACCAACCGTGGAGCGGCGACACGTAACTCGAGGCGAGAGGCCTTCGACGTGGCAGCACCGCAGAACTACCTCGCAGTCATCAAGGTCGTCGGTATCGGCGGCGGTGGCGTGAACGCCATCAACCGGATGATCGAGGTCGGTCTCAAGGGCGTCGAGTTCATCGCGATCAATACCGATGCGCAGGCCCTGTTGATGAGCGACGCCGACGTCAAGCTGGATGTGGGCCGCGAGCTCACCCGCGGTCTGGGCGCCGGGGCCAACCCGGACGTCGGCCGCAAGGCGTCGGAGGATCACCGGGAGGAGATCGAGGAGGTCCTCAAGGGGGCCGACATGGTCTTCGTCACCGCCGGCGAGGGCGGCGGCACCGGAACCGGCGGGGCCCCCGTCGTCGCCAACATCGCTCGCTCGCTCGGCGCGCTGACCATCGGCGTCGTCACCCGTCCGTTCACCTTCGAGGGCCGCCGCCGCGCCAACCAGGCGGAGGACGGCATCGCCCTCCTGCGGGACGAGGTCGACACCCTCATCGTGATCCCCAACGACCGGCTGCTCTCCATCTCGGACCGGCAGGTGAGCGTCCTCGACGCCTTCAAGTCGGCTGACCAGGTGCTGCTCTCCGGCGTTCAGGGCATCACCGACCTGATCACCACCCCGGGCCTGATCAACCTGGACTTCGCCGACGTCAAGTCCGTGATGTCGGAGGCCGGTTCCGCCCTGATGGGGATCGGTTCGGCCCGCGGCGACGACCGGGCCGTCGCGGCGGCCGAGATGGCCATCTCCTCACCGCTGCTCGAAGCGTCGATCGACGGCGCCCGGGGCGTGCTCCTGTCCATCTCCGGCGGCTCCGATCTCGGCCTGTTCGAGATCAACGAGGCGGCGCAGCTCGTCAGCGAGGCGGCCCACCCCGAGGCGAACATCATCTTCGGTGCGGTCATCGACGACGCGCTCGGCGACGAGGTGCGGGTCACCGTCATCGCGGCCGGGTTCGACGGCGGCCAGCCCCCGTCGAAGAACCGCGACAAGGTGCTCGGCGCCTACGGCAAGGAGGACGGCCAGCCGCCGGCCCGTGCCGCCGGTTCCACCGAGCCGGAGCGCGGCAGCTTCGGCGGGCTCGGCAGTGTGCCCGCCCGCGAGGAGGAGCCGGAGCCCGCTCCGGTCGACCCGGCGCCCGTCAGCGAGGTCCCGGCGCCCGCGCCGAGCACCCCGCAGGTGCCGCCGGCCCGTCCGTACCAGGACAGCCAGGCCGAGGAGCTCGACGTCCCGGACTTCCTGAAGTGACGCTCCTCCCGCCGATCGCCTCCGAGCCCGGCACGACGTGATACGGCAGCACGAATCCGGCAGCGGCGCGCACTTCGCCTTCACCGACAGGTGGGGCGGGGTGAGCGCCGTTCCGTATGCCGGCCTCAACCTGGGCGGTGCCGTGGGGGACGACCCCGGGGCGGTGCGCACCAACCGGGAGCGTGCTGCGGCCGCCCTGGGGCGTGCCGCGGACACCGTGGTCTGGATGAACCAGGTGCACGGCCGGCAGGTCGCGGTCGTCGACGACCGCTGGCCAGGGGAGCCGCTCCCGGAGGTCGACGCGGTGGTCACCGCCCGGCGGGAGCTGACGCTCGCGGTGCTCACCGCCGACTGCACGCCGGTGCTGCTGGCCGACCCGGTGGCGGGAATCCTGGGCGCGGCGCACGCCGGGCGCCCGGGACTGCTGGCCGGTGTCGTGCCCGCGGCGGTCCGGACGATGACCGCACGGGGTGGGGAGCCGGCGCGCATGACCGCCTGGACCGGTCCCTCGGTGTGCGGCCGCTGCTACGAGGTACCCGGGGAGATGCGCGAGGAGGTGGCGACGGTCGTCCCGGAGGCGTACGCCGTCACCCGCCGGGGCACGCCGGCGCTCGACGTGGCGGCCGGGGTGCGCGCGCAACTGACCGGACTCGGAGTGCCCCGGGTCGCCGACGCCGGTGTCTGCACACTGGAGTCGGCGGATCATTTCTCGTACCGCCGGGAGCGGACCACGGGTCGGCTGGCGAGTTACGTATGGCTGGAGGAGTGAGCGGAACGATGACGGAGACCGCGGCGCGCAGGGCCGAACTGGCCGCGAACCTGGAGCGCGTGGAGCGGCGCATCGACGCGGCGTGCGCCGCGGCCGGCCGGCCGCGCTCCGAGGTGACCCTGATCGTGGTCACCAAGACCAGGCCCGCGTCCGACGTTCGGCTGCTCGCGGAGCTGGGTGTCCGGCACGTCGCCGAGAACCGGGACCAGGAGGCGGCACCGAAGGCGGCCGCCTGCGCCCACCTCCCGCTGGTCTGGCACTTCGTGGGGCAGTTGCAGACCAATAAGGCCCGTTCCGTGGCGGGATACTGCGATTATGTCCACTCTGTCGACCGCCTGCGGCTGGTGACCGCGCTCTCCGGGGCCGCCGTTCAGCACGGCCGCGAGGTGGGCTGCCTGCTCCAGGTGGCCCTCGACAAGGAGTCACCGGATGCCGCGGAGGGCCGCGGTGGCGCGCAACCGGCCGGGTTGGACGAGTTGGCCGACGCGGTGGCGGATGCCGACGCCCTGCGACTCGCCGGGGTGATGACCGTGGCGCCGCTGGAGGGACCCTGGGCGGGACGCCCGCGAGCGGCCTTCGGGCGGCTGGCCGAAATCTCAACCGGCCTGCGGCGGCGGGTTCCTGCTGCAAGCATGATATCGGCGGGGATGAGCGGGGACCTGGAGGACGCCGTGGCGGCCGGAGCGACACATGTACGCGTCGGCACTGCGGTACTCGGAGTCCGCCCCGGGCTCCGGTAACGTCACGAAGAAAGTCGGACCACAGCAGAAAATATGGTCATTCCCGACGAAGGGGAGGACCGCGTGGATTCCAGGCCCACCGGTGACGGAGCCGATCCACCACCGAGCGGAGGATGCGGAGCATGGCCGGCGCGATGCGCAAGATGGCGGTCTACCTCGGCCTCGTGGAGGACGATGGTTATGACGGCCGGGGTTACGACCCCGACGACGAATTCGAACCCGAGCCCGAGCCCGAGCGCGACCGGCGGCGCCACCAGGCCCACCCGGTGGTGCAGGAAGTGGAGCCGGAGGAGCCCGTCCGGGCCGTCCACCCGCCCGCTCAACGGGAACGTGAGCAATCTCCCGCCCTCGTCGGCGACGGGGGACGAGCGGCCCGGATCGCCCCCGTGTCATCCATCACACCTGATCGTCCGAACCTGGAGAAGAGTGCGCCGGTGATCATGCCCAAGGTCGTGTCGGAGCGGGAGCCGTACCGGATCACCACACTTCACCCCCGGACCTACAACGAGGCCCGTACCATCGGGGAACACTTCCGCGAGGGCACGCCGGTGATCATGAACCTGACCGAGATGGACGACACGGACGCGAAGCGACTTGTCGACTTTGCGGCCGGACTGGTCTTCGGGCTGCACGGGAGTATTGAGCGGGTGACGCAGAAGGTGTTCCTCCTGTCTCCTGCTAACGTCGATGTAACGGCGGAGGACAAGGCCCGCATCGCAGAGGGCGGGTTCTTCAACCAGAGCTGAGTCACGACACCGGATCGACCCCGGCCACCAGGCCGGAGGACCGCAGGGGAGAGGGAAGCGCGGAATGGACATCGCACAACAGGTGATCCTGGTTGCGCTGCAATGCTTTCTCGGCGTGCTGATCTTCCGGCTGGTGATGGACTACGTCTTCATGTTCGCCCGCTCATGGCAGCCCGGCAAGGCGATGGTGGTCGTTCTGGAGGCCACCTACACTGTCACTGATCCGCCACTCAAGCTGCTGCGGCGGTTCATCCCGCCGCTGCGCTTCGGGGGTGTGGCGCTCGACCTGTCCTTCTTCGTATTGATGATCATCGTTTACATCCTGATCACCGTGGTGGCCAGCCTGTGAGCGAGTACGGTCTTGCCGATATGCCGATGACCTACGTTGAGGTGAAGAGATGCCGTTGACCCCCGAGGACGTGCGGAACAAGCAGTTCACGACCGTCCGCCTCCGAGAAGGCTATGACGAGGACGAGGTCGATGCCTTCCTGGACGAGGTCGAAGCCGAACTGACCCGCCTGCTCCGGGAGAACGAGGACCTGCGCGCCAAGCTGGCCGCGGCGACTCGGGCCGCGGCGCAGAACCAGCAGCAACAGGGCATGCGCAAGCAGGAGCCTCCCCAGGAGCAACAGCAGCGACCCGGGGGCGCCCCGGTGCCCGCTGCCATATCCGGACCGCAGCCGGTGCCTCCGGGGCAGCAGCACCCGGGGCAGCACCCCGGCCAGCAGCACCCTCCCGGTCAGCAGCACCCCGGCCAGCAGCAGCACCCCGGCCAGCAGATGGGCGGACCGCCCCAACTCCCCGGCGGGGCTCCTCAACTCCCGGCGGGTCCTGGCGGGCACCCGCAGCACCCGCAGCACCAGCAGCAGCACCCCCAGCAACAGCAGCACCAGCAGCACCAGGGCGGTCCGCACGGCCCCGGCCCCATGGGCCAGGGCGGCCCCATGGGCGGCCACAGCGGTCCGCCGCAGATGCAGCAGGCGCAGCAGCAGGGCGGTGGCGGCGGTGGCCAGAACAACGAGAGCGCCGCGCGTGTGCTCTCGCTGGCCCAGCAGACCGCGGACCAGGCGATCGCCGAGGCGCGTTCCGAGGCCAACAAGATCGTCGGTGAGGCACGCAGCCGCGCCGAGGGTCTGGAGCGGGACGCCCGCGCCAAGGCGGACGCCCTTGAGCGGGACGCCCAGGAGAAGCACCGGGTGGCGATGGGCTCGCTGGAGTCCGCCCGCGCCACACTGGAGCGTAAGGTCGAGGACCTGCGCGGCTTCGAGCGGGAGTACCGCACCCGGCTGAAGTCCTACCTGGAGAGCCAGCTGCGTCAGTTGGAGAACCAGGCGGACGACTCGCTCGCCCCGCCGCGTTCGCCGGCGGCCCCCTCGCTGCCGGCCTCGCCCTCGATGGCTTCGGCGGGTGCGCCCTCCGGGAACACCATGGGCGGCCACCAGCAGATGGGTGGCAACCAGTCCATGGGCGGCAACCAGCAGATGGGCGGCCACGGCGGACACTCGCAGGGTGGCGGCAACCAGGGCTACGGCGGGCAGCAGCAGATGTCCCCGGCGATGACGCAGCCGATGGCACCGGTCAGGCCGCAGGGCCCGCAGCCCATGCAGCAGGCCCCGTCGCCGATGCGCGGCTTCCTCATCGACGAGGACGACAGCTGACGAGCGGAGCTGCCCGCCGCGCGTAGCGGCGGGCGCCCACACCACGGCATATCGCAGGGGCCGGGTCCGCAGCGGACCCGGCCCTTCGCCGCGCCCGGAGCACGGGCCGGCGCGAGGCGGAGGGACGGAAGGCGGAGGGGAACTGTCCCGCGGGACAGTTCCCCTCCGCGCCGCGCCGCGCCGCCCGGCTCGGGCGGCGCGGCTGCTCAGACCTTGCGCAAGCGGAAGCCCAGCCCCAGCGCCTCGTCGGTGAACGGCGCACCGAACGAGTCGTCCGGCACCCCGTCGCCGAGGTCGGTGGCCAGGACCTCGTTGGCGATCAGTGAGCGGTGTTCGGCCAGCGCGGTGGCCAGCTCCTCGTCCGCCGTCCGCCAGCGCAGCGCGATCCGGTCCGCCACGTCCAGGCCGGAGTTCTTGCGGGCCTCCTGGATGAGCCTGATCACGTCCCTGGCCAGTCCGGCACGGCGCAGCTCGGGCGTGATCTCCAGGTCCAGGGCGACCGTCGCGCCGGTGTCCGAGGCGACGGACCAGCCCTCCCGGGGCGTCTCGGTGACAATGACCTCCTCGGGGGCCAGCGCCACCCGCTCGCCGTCCACCTCGACCGCCGCAGTGCCGGCGCGCAGCGCGGCGGAGAGCGCGGCGGCGTCCGCCTCCGCGATCGCCCTGGCGACCGGCTGGGTGCCCTTGCCGAACCGGCGTCCCAGCGCGCGGAAGTTGGCCTTCGCGGAGGTGTCCACCAGCGAGCCGCCGACATCCGACAGCGAGGCGAGCCTGCTGACGTTCAGCTCCTCGGCCACCTGCTCGCGCAGGTCCTCGTCGAGGAGCTCGAAGCCCTGTGCGGCCACCAGTGCCCGGGACAGCGGCTGACGGGTCTTGACACCCGACTCGGCGCGGGTGGCCCGTCCCAGCTCCACCAGGCGGCGTACGAGCAGCATGTCCCCGGACAACTGCGGGTCCACCGCGTCCGGATCGGCCACCGGCCAGTCGGCCAGGTGCACCGACTCGGGTGCGTTAGGGGCCACCGGGACGACCAGGTCCTGCCACACCCGCTCGGAGATGAACGGCACCAGTGGCGCCATCAGCCGGGTGACCGTCTCCAGCACCTCGTGCAGGGTGCGGAGCGCGGCCGGGTCGGCCTGCCAGAAGCGCCGCCGGGACCGGCGTACGTACCAGTTGGAGAGGTCGTCCACGAAGGTGGACAGCAGCTTGCCCGCGCGCTGGGTGTCGTAGCCCTCCATGGCGACCGTCACCTGGTCCACCAGGGCGTGCAGTTCGCTCAGCAGCCAGCGGTCCAGCAGCGGCCGGCGAGCGGGCTCGGGGTCGGTGGGGCTGGGGGCCCAGCCGCCCGTGCGCGCGTACAGGGCCTGGAAGGCGACGGTGTTCCAGTACGTCAGCAGGGTCTTGCGGACGACTTCCTGGATGGTGCCGTGGCCGACCCGCCGGGCGGCCCACGGGGACCCGCCGGCCGCCATGAACCAGCGCACCGCGTCGGCGCCGTGCTGCTCCATGAGCTGGAGCGGCTCCAGGATGTTGCCCAGGTGCTTGGACATCTTCCTGCCGTCCTCGGCCAGGATGTGCCCGAGGCAGACCACGTTCTGGTACGAGGACTTGTCGAAGACCAGGGTGCCGACGGCCATCAGCGTGTAGAACCAGCCGCGGGTCTGGTCGATCGCCTCGGAGATGAACTGGGCCGGGTAGCGGCGTTCGAACAGCTCCTTGTTCCGGTACGGGTAGCCCCACTGCGCGAAGGGCATCGATCCCGAGTCGTACCAGGCGTCGATCACCTCGGGCACCCGGGCGGCGGTGAGCGAGCATCCCTCGGCCGTGCAGGGGAAGGTGACCTCGTCGATGTACGGGCGGTGCGGGTCGAGGCCGCTCTGGTCCCGCCCCGTCAGCTCCGACAGTTCGGCGAGCGAACCGACGCAGGTGAGGTGCTGCTCCTCGCACCGCCACACCGGCAGCGGGGTGCCCCAGTAGCGGTTCCGGGAGAGCGCCCAGTCGACGTTGTTGCTCAGCCAGTCGCCGAACCGGCCGTGCTTGACCGATTCCGGGAACCAGTTGGTCCCCTCGTTCTCCCGCAGCAGAGCGTCCTTGATCTGCGTGGTGCGGATGTACCAGGACGGCTGCGCGTAGTAGAGCAGCGCGGTGTGGCAGCGCCAGCAGTGCGGGTAGCTGTGCTCGTAGGCCACGTGCCGGAACAGCGCGCCCCCGGCCTCCAGATCGGCGACGAGCGCCTCGTCGGCCTTCTTGAAGAACACGCCGCCCACCAGCGGGAGGTCCGCCTCGAAGGTCCCGTCCGGACGGACCGGGTTCACCACGGGGAGCCCGTACGCGCGGCACACCTCGAGGTCGTCCTCGCCGAAGGCGGGGGACTGGTGCACCAGTCCGGTGCCGTCCTCGGTCGTCACGTACGCGGCGTTCACGACGTAGTGCGCGTCCGGAATGTCCACCAGGTCGAACGGGCGCCGGTAGGTCCAGCGCTCCGTCTCGGCGCCGGTGAAGGTCTGCCCGGTGGCCGTCCAGCCCTCGCCGAGCGCCGACTCCAGCAGCGGCTCGGCCACCACCAGCTTCTCGTTCCCGTCGGTGGCCACCGCGTAGACCACGTCCGGGTGGGTCGCCACGGCGGTGTTGGAGACCAGCGTCCAGGGGGTGGTCGTCCAGACCAGCAGTGAGGCCTCCCCCGCCAGGGGGCCGGAGGTGAGCGGGAAGCGGACGTACACCGAGGGGTCGACGACCGTCTCGTACCCTTGGGCCAGCTCGTGGTCGGACAGGCCGGTGCCGCACCGCGGGCACCAGGGCGCCACCCGGTGGTCCTGGACCAGCAGGCCCTTGGTGAAGATCTCCTTCAGTGACCACCACACCGACTCGATGTACTGCGGGTCCATCGTCCGGTAGGCGTCGTCCAGGTCGACCCAGTAGCCCATCCGGCGCGTCAGGTCGGCGAAGGCGTCGGTGTGGCGGGTGACGGACTCGCGGCATTTCGCGTTGAACTCCGCGACGCCGTAGTTCTCGATGTCCTTCTTGCCGTTGAAGCCCAGCTCTTTCTCCACCGCGAGCTCCACCGGGAGGCCGTGGCAGTCCCAGCCGGCCTTGCGGGCCACATGGTAGCCGCGCATGGTGCGGAAGCGGGGGAAGACGTCCTTGAAGACCCTGGCCTCGATGTGGTGGGCGCCCGGCATGCCGTTCCCGGTGGGCGGGCCCTCGTAGAACACCCACTCGGGGCGGCCCTCGGACTGCTCCAGAGTGCGGGCGAAGATCTTCTGGTCCTGCCAGAAACGGAGCGTCTCGTGCTCCAGCGCGGGCAGGTCGACCTGGGCGGGCACCTGGCGGTATTGCGGGGTCGGACTCATCGGGCGTTCCTCCGGCGGACACGGCTTCTTCCGTCGGAGGGACGAGCGCTCCGCCTGATCGGCGGGGCACCCGCGGTACCACCCTCCTTGGCGCCGCGGACCGGCCGCGGAACCCTCTCGTCGAGGTCGGGCCGCCCCGAGGGGGCCGGCCCTGCGTGCCGGTTCTACTCGCTCTGTCGAGCTTTCCTCCGGCGGCTCGGGGGTGATCTTCGCGTCGCGCCGGCCCCCGGGCTCACACCGTCCCCGGGTCGCTGCGGGCTGCACACGGACGCTACTCGTCCCCTTCCACGCCTTTCGCTGCCGACCAGTGTACGGGCCGCCCGTGAGCGGTGCGGAGCGTTTTCCCGCCGCCGAGCGGGGCACAACGCTTCCAGACCGGCGTGCCACGTTGCCGTGCGCGGGGAGTCGATTTATCGTTCCGGGACGATTTGCGAGCAAGATCACAGTATGTGCGGACGCTCGCTCGTACAGTCGACGCGAGCCGCCCTCCGACAGCACGGAGCACACGCAGGGCACGACCCGAGGCGACCCGTCCCGGGCGCCGGGGCCGGAAGGAGCGGACGAGGAAGGCATCGGCGGGCGGAACCCGGGCAGGCCCTCGAATCGTTGACGAAGGCCACGGCGCGGAATCGCCGGGGTGCGGGCGTGCGCGGCACGCCCGGTGAGGCAGCATGATCGAGGCGGCGGGTAGACCTGCCGCCAGGACGGTGTCCGCCGAGGCGGGCACACAGCAGACGGGAGCCAAGACGGTGGCTGCGAAGAAGACGACGACCGAGAAGCCCTCGGCGGTGCCATCGGCCCGCGCCTCCGCGGCGGCTGCCGCCTCGGACCTGGCGGTACGGGCCGGCGAGGACCCGTGGACTCCCGAGGAGGTGGAGGAGGCCCGGGTCGGCCTCCAGACGGAGGCCCAGCGGCTCCGGGAGGAGATCGACGCCTCGGAGAAGGCGCTCAACGGCCTGATGCGGGACTCGGGCGACGGCGCGGGCGACGACCAGGCCGACACCGGGACGAAGAACGTCACCCGCGAGCACGAGATGGCCGTCACCGAGAACGCCCGGGAGATGGTCTACCAGAGCGAGCGCGCCCTGGAGCGGCTGGAGGCCGGGACCTACGGCCTCTGCGAGAGCTGCGGCAAGGCGATCGGCAAGGCCAGGATGCAGGCCTTCCCGCGGGCCACGCTCTGCGTCGAGTGCAAGCAGAAGCAGGAACGCCGCTGAGCGGAATGCAGCCCGGAGAGGCAGCGGGCCCCTCCGGGCGCGCGTGTCGTACTCTCATCCCGTGACAGCAGAGGCGGAGCAGGCCATCGACGAAGCGCCGGAACACACCGCGGACGAAACGGCGGAGCGACCCAGGGGCAGGCGCAGGATCGCGGTGCTCCTCGGCGTCGCCGCGCTGGCCTACCTCCTTGACCTGGTCACCAAGCTGATCGTGGTCGCCGAACTGGAGAACCAGGGGACGATCGAGGTCCTCGGCACCTGGTTGCAGTTCCACGTGGTGCGCAACTCCGGTGCCGCGTTCGGCATGGGCGAGGCGCTGACGATCGTCTTCACCGCCATCGCGGCCGCGGTCGTGGTGGTGATCTTCCGGATCGCCCGCAAGCTCTACAGCACGCCCTGGGCCCTCGCGCTCGGCCTGCTGCTGGGCGGTGCGCTCGGCAACCTCACCGACCGGGTCTTCCGCTCGCCCGGGCCGCTGCACGGCGCCGTGGTGGACTTCATCGCGCCGGCCCACTTCGCCGTGTTCAACCTGGCGGACTCCGCCATCGTCTGCGGCGGCGTCCTGATCGTCGTGCTGTCCTTCCGCGGCCTCGACCCGGACGGCACCGTCCACCGCGACTGAGCCGCCGCGGTCAACGGCGGGTGATCCGCACCGACCACGCGCCGCCCTCCGACCGGAGCACCTCGAACGTCGTCCCGTCGGCCCGGTGGACCCCACCGGGCTGGAACGGCGCGTCGGCCAGCTCGGCGAGCTGTTCGCTCCGGCCACCGCCCCGGCAGACGCCGCCGCCGCTGCGCGGCTCCGCGTCCACCACCCGCACCGGCCCGCGCCCGGAGCGCACCCGGGAGTCCACCGAGTACAGCAGTACGCCCTCGGTGCACACCCCGGCGTCGAGGCCGCTGCGGGTGCGCGCCTCCGCCACCAGTACGGTGCCGGGGCCGGTCTTCACCACCGCGATTCGGGCGCCGTCCGGGGAACCGATCGGCTTCAGCCGGTACGCGGCCGTGCCGCGGCCCGCGCAGTGCACCTCACCGGTGGTGAGCCAGCCCAGCTTCCACTTGTGCCAGCCGATCAGATCGCTCCGGCCGGCGATGCTCATGGTGTCCCAGCCGCCGGCGAACTCCACCGAGGCGCCCTCGCGCGCGTTGTAGAGGTCGGGCAGCCCGTAGAGGTGGTTCGCCTCGTGGACGAAGTTGCCGCGCTGCCACGCCGCGCTGTCCGACCTCCTGCCGAACACCAGGGCCGCCGCGTTCAGCGCACGGTCCCCGGCCGTCAGGCCGCGGAAGGTGTACGCCTGGGACACCATCGGGCTCGCCGGCACGTTGTCGTCGGCCACCACGTAGACCAGGTCGGTGGACCCGAAGCCGGTGCCCGAGGCGATCGCCGCGTCCACGGCGTCCTGCACATACCGCCGCATCGCAGCCGCCGAGCTGCCGCGGGCGATCCCGTACGCGGGCCAGGCCTCGGGCATCCGCACCCAGGCGGTGGCCTCGTGCTCCAGCCGGTACCTGCCGTACGACGCTTGCCGCAGGTAGTCTTCGGCGTAGTCCGCGAAGAACGCCGCCCGCTCCGCCGCCGCCGAACGGGCCGGAAGGCCGGGGAAGTCGACCATGACGAGGGTGGCCTTCCGGGTGCCCACCGGCCGGATGTACCGGTCTCCGTGCGGACCCTCGCCGACGCCGCCGCCCGGATGCGGCGCGATCGCGCACGGCCCCTCGATGTCCGCCGCCGGGGCGGCCCGCGAGGGCGCCGGCGCCGCGCCCAGCAGCACCGCGCCGACCACCGCCAGCACCGGAAGGCTCCGGGGCAGCCGCGCCCGGGCCACGGCGGGTACGGAGGGGACGGTGCGCGGGCGAGCGCGGTGAGCGGGGGAGCGGGACGGCATCGGGCGACTCCTGCGGGGCCGGGCGGAGGACGGTGGACGCGCCGGCGCCGTCGGCCGGTGGCGGAGGCCGCGTCGGACCGCGGCGACGTTCCGTGTCCACACCGTCACCGGGACCGGCCCGCTCCGCACTCCGGGCCGGTCCGAAGGGGTGGCCCTCCTCCGGCATACTCGGACGGGTGAGTACCCCACTGCCTTCCGAGGTCCGAACCCTGCCCGTGCCCGACGGTCTGGAGGGCGAGCGTCTCGACGCCGCCCTGGCCAGGCTGTTCGGCTTCTCCCGCACCAAGGCGGCCGAACTGGCCGCGGCCGGCAGGGTCCGGCTGGACGGGAGGGACGCGGCCAAGTCGGACCGTGTGTACGGCGGCGCCTGGCTGGAGGTCGAGATGCCGGAGCCGCCCTCGCCGGTGCGGATCGTCGCGGAGCCGGTCGAGGGCATGGAGATCGTGCACGACGACGAGGACCTCGTGGTCGTGATGAAGCCGGTCGGTGTCGCCGCGCACCCCAGTCCCGGGTGGGCCGGCACCACCGTCATCGGCGGCCTGGCCGCCGCCGGCTACGCCATCACGACCTCCGGTGCCGCCGAGCGCCAGGGCATCGTCCACCGGCTCGACGTCGGCACCTCGGGGCTGATGGCCGTGGCCAAGTCGGAGCGCGCCTACACCCTGCTCAAGCAGCAGTTCCGGGAGCGGACGGTGGACAAGCGTTACCACGCGCTGGTCCAGGGTCACCCGGATCCGATGAGCGGCACCATCGACGCGCCGATCGGACGCCACCCGCAGCACGACTACAAGTGGGCCGTCACCGCGGAGGGCAAGGACTCCGTCACCCACTACGACCTGATCGAGGCCTTCCGGGCGGCCAGCCTCCTGGGCGTCAAGCTGGAGACCGGGCGCACCCACCAGATCCGGGTGCACATGGCCGCGCACCGCCACCCTTGCGTCGGTGACCTCACCTACGGAGCGGACCCGACGCTGGCCAAGCGACTCGGCCTCACCCGCCAGTGGCTGCACGCCGTCCGGCTGGGGTTCAGCCACCCGTCCGACGGCCGCTGGGTGGAGTTCGAGAGCGGCTACCCGGACGACCTCCGCCTCGCCCTGGAGAAGGTCGCGGCGGAGAGCGCGTAGGGCACGGAACGCCCCGGCCGTGCCTCCCGGAAGCGCGGCCGGGGTGTTCCGGTTCAGATCTGCCGGGGGCCCTGCGGGGCGTGGGCCGCGTCGGGGGAGGTGCGCACCTTGGGAAGCGCGTGGGGGTGCTTCTCCTGGAGCCAGGTGACCAGTGCCTCGCGGACCTCGCAGCGCAGCGTCCAGATGTCGTCCGCCGTCCTGGCCGTCATCGAGGCCCGGACCTCGATGGTCGAGGGGGTGGTGTCGGTGACCACCAGGCTCCAGTTGCGGCCGTCCCAGGAGTCGCTGGCTCGCACGACCTCCTCGGTCCGCCCCCGCAGTTCGGCGATCGGCGTGGTGTGGTCGAGCTGGAGGAAGACGGTGCCGGTCATCTGCGGCCCGCCGCGGGACCAGTTCTCGAACGGCTTGCTGGTGAAGTACGAGACCGGCATGGTGATCCGGCGCTCGTCCCAGGTCAGCACCACCAGGTACGAGACGGTGATCTCGTCGACCGTGCCCCACTCGCCGTCCACCACGACGGTGTCGCCGATCCGCACCATGTCGCCGAAGGCGATGGAGAGTCCGGCGAAGAGGTTGCCGAGCGTCGACTGGGCGGCGATACCGGCGACGATGCCCAGCACACCCGCCGAGGCCAGCATCGAGGTGCCGACCGTCTTCATCGCCGGGAACTGGAGCATGATCGCCGCTACCGCGATCACTGTCACCACGGCCGTCACCAGCCGCTGGATCAGGGTGAGCTGGGTGCGTACCCGCCGGGCCCGCGCCGGGTCCTGGGCCACGCCCGAGTAGCGCGAGGCGGCGGTCTCCGCTATCGCGGTGACGATCCGCAGGGCCAGCCAGGCGGAGGCGGCGATCATGATGATCGTCAACCAGAGCTCGGCCAGCTCCTTGTCGTCCCGGATCAGCTTGGCACTGCCGAAGAACCCCTTGACGAGCGCCACGAACAGCACCGCCTGCAACGGGAACCGGCCTCGGCGGAGCATGCCCCACATGGGCGTCTCCGGGTGGCGGCGGTCGATTCTGACCAGCAGCAGATCGACACCCCAACCCAACAGGCCTGCGAGGAGGAGGGCGCCGCCGAATACGATGACGGGCCGCAGCACGTCTTCCATGTTGATCTCGACTCCTTGAGCGAAATGAGTTCAGGGCCGACCGTACCCGCCCGGATGGAAGGTCCGGCACCGAGGTGAGACGCTGCTGTCAGGACGAGCGAAAGAGTGACACTGTGGCGACGGTTGTGCTGTTCCATTCCGCCTACGGCCCCGGGCCCGCGGTCGCATCCGCTGCTCAGCGGATGCGCGAGGCCGGGCACGAGGTGCACACCCCGGACCTGTACGGCGGCCGGACGGCCTCGACCGTCGAGGAGGGAATGGCCGTCAAGGAGGAGATCGGCCGTGACGAACTCCTCATGCGCGCGGTCACCGCGACGGGTCCGCTGAGCGAACGCGGGCTGGTGTACGCCGGCCTCTCCCTGGGCGGTTCGGTGGCGCAGAACCTCGCCCTTGCCGACCGCCGCGCCCGCGGGCTGCTCCTGCTCCACGGCACCTCGGACCTCGCCGACGACGCCGCGGTGGACGAACTCCCCGTGCAGCTCCACGTCGCCGATCCTGACCCCTTCGAGCCGCACGACTGGCTGAACGCCTGGTACCTGCGGATGCGGCGGGCCGGCGCCGAGGTGGAGGTCCACCGCTACCCGGGGGCCGGCCACCTCTACACCGCCCCGGAGCTGCCCGACTGGGACGAGGAGGCGACCGCGCGGACCTGGCGGGTGGCGCTCGGCTTCCTCGCCGAGATCGGCTGAGCGGGCTCCGGTCCGGCCGTGCCGCTCGGGCCGCCGCGCACCCGGGGACGCGCGGGAGGGCGCCCCTCCGGCCATCTCGGGCTCGCGGTGGCAGACATGGACCCGGTCGGCCGCGTCGTCGCTCAGGTAGCGGCCGACGCAGTCGTCCGCCTCCGTCTCCCCGGTCCTGGAGGGAGCCGCCGGGCACCGGCTCCCTCACGAGCCACGGGTGCGGCCGCTGGTCGACGATGTGGTGGATCGTCACCACGTGCGGACGGCTCAGCCGGGCCAGGGCACGTGCCTCGCGCAGCATGCGGGAGGGCGCGGAGTCCTCCGGAACGAGCAGCGGGTCGGATGGTCTGACCTCTTGCTGCGCGACCTCGCGCTGGAGCGCGAGGTCGCGCGTTCGCCACACGGCGCCCATCCCGCAGGCGCCCAGGCGGTCGAGCAGCTCGAAGCGCCCGCCGACGATGTGTCCCTGAGTACCCCCGGCCAGCGGGCCAGACTACGGGTGGGCGGCCAACTTCGTTCGCCGCGTCCGGATTTCGGCTGCCCCTCGCTCGGATCCCGGGCAGAACCGGTCCCGGGCTTGCCTTGTCCGGTGGTGGCGGCAACCATCCTGGGGTGTCCTTCTCCGCCTCCGGCCCCCGGCCGGACGACCCGCCCGTCCCCGCCGCGGCGCCCGTCCCCGCTGCGGTTCCCGCGCCGACCCGGCAGCCGCTGCCGCCCCACGCGGTGCCGCCACCGTCGCAGCCGCCGCGTTCGGAGCGGCCGCGGACCGGCCGCCGACGGGCCGCGGCGGCTCCGGGTACGGGCGGCGCCGTCGCCATGCTGGCCGTCACCCTCGCTGCCGCGCTCGTACCGCTGCTGGGCCCCGGGACGGCCCTGCACGGCACGGGGGAGGGGTCCGGACCGGGAGCCGGCACGGTGGCCCTGCTGCGCACGGTGATGTTTCTCGCCCTCTCAGTCCACCTCGGGGGGCTGGCCACCGCCCACTGGGCCCGCCGTACCCCCGGCGCCCCGGACGGGCCGCTGCCCGCCGCCTGGCCGGTGGCCGCGTCCGCCGCCGGTCTGGCGGCGGCCTTCGGCCTCGCCTCCATCGTCTCCACCGGCAACCTCCTGCCGCAGCAGTGGGCCGATCTCGACCTCGGCGGCTTGTACCGGACCAGGGACGGCCTGCTGGCCCTGATCGAGGTCAACGCCTTCGCCGCCGCGGCGCTCTGCGCCACCACCCGGCGGCCGGGGAGCGCGACCCTGCCGCTGGCCGCGGTGATCGTGGCCGAGGCGCTGCGGGCCCACCCGGAGATGCACAGCCCGCTGGTCGGCAGCGCGATGACTCTGCTGCACCTGAGCTGCGCGGCGCTGTGGACGGGAGGTCTGCTGCACGTGGTGCGGACCGTACGGCAGTGGCGCCGCCGCGCCCCCCGGGCCGCCGCGGCGCTCCTCGGCCGCTACGCCCGGGTGGCGCTGGGGCTGTTCGCGGTGCTCACGGCCACCGGCATCGTCAGCACGCTGCGGCGGCTGCCGCCGGACGCGGTGACGAGCACGGCGTACGGGCGGACGCTGACCGCGAAGCTGCTGCTGGTGGGGGTGGTGGCCGTACTGGCGCTGCTCGCCCGCCGCCGGCTGCACACCGCGTCCGATCCCGCGTCCGCGCTGGTGCCGGCGCGGACGGAGAACCTGGTATTGGTCGTGGTGGTGGCGCTCTCCGCCCTGTTGACGGCCGTCCCGGTGCCCGTCTTCTGGTGAGGTCCCCACCGGCGCATGCCGCCCGAGTCCGCGCGGTGTGCGCGCGGACCCGGGGGCGCCGCTCCGCCGGGCGTCAGCCCTTGAGGGCCTTGTCCACAGCGGTGTTGAACTGCTCCGGCGTGATGATCGGAGTGCCCTCCTGGGCGCCCTCGACCGTCAGCTTCTCGCCGTCCATCTTGAAGGCGGGGGTGCCCGAGACGTCGCTGTCGTCGAACTTCTTCGACATCTCCAGCGCCCAGCGGTCGAAGGTGCCGCTGGTGACGTTCTCGGCGAACTCCTCGTTGCCCTTCAGCTCGTCGACCTCCTCGGCGACGTCGAGGAGGTAGTCGTCGTCGGCGAAGTCGTCCGCGCTCTCCTCCGGGTGGTACTCGGCGGAGTACAGCATGCCCTTGTAGTCGAGGAAGGCCTGCTGGCTGACGTCCAGCGCCGCGCCGAGCGCGCTCAGCGAGTTCTTGGAGCCGGTGCCGGGCGCCATGTTGTCGATGAAGGTGGCCATGGTGAACGAGGCCTTGTACTTGCCCTCCTCCAGGTCCTTCTTGACGACCTCGCCGCTCGCCTGCTCGAAGGCGGCGCAGGTCGGGCAGCGCATGTCCTCGTAGATCTCCAGCGTCTTCTCTGCGTCCGTCTCGCCGATGACGACGTTCAGGCCCGTGTCCCCGGAGGCGTTGGCGGGCTTGACGAGTTCCGCGTCCTGCGCGGCGTCCCAGTCGCTGCCGTCGTCGCCGCTGTTCAGGTTGGTGACGGCGAAGCCGATGCCCGCGGCGACGGCGAGCACGGCGACGACGGCGCCGGCCACGCCGAGCTGGCGGCGGACCTTCTCCTTCTTCGCCTGCTTCTCGCGCTCCACCCGCAGCCGCTCCCGGGCGGTCCGCTTCGCTTCCTGGCTGTTGCGCTTGCTCATGGTGTGGGTTCTCCGTGTGAGGACGTGGTGACGGGGGGCTCAAGCTGCGGTGGTCAGCCCGCCCGGGGGCCCTCGTCGGACGACGGAGTGGGTGAGCAGCGGAATCCGGCGCACCGGCGCCGGGTGGCTGACGGGACGCAGCGGCCCGCGGTCCCGGGCGCCCGTCGGGCGCAGCCCGGTCAGAGCGCGCAGGAGCAGCCGGAACGGAGCGACCGCCTCGGCGGCGGCCGCCCGCAGCAGCCGGCCCAGCGCCGTCTCGCCGCGCTGCAGCCAGCCGGCGGCGGCGAGGCCGAGGCCGAGGTGCGCGGCGAGCAGCAGCCACGGCCCGGCCGGGTGCGCCGAGGAGGTGCCCGAGGTGTCGGCCGCCATCCGTGCCAGCGGGGTGCCGAAGTCGCCGCCGGCGCAGATGAGGTCGAACCCCACCGCGCGCAGCGGTCCGGTCACTGGGCCGCCCGAGGGGCCGTAGCAGGTCTGCTGCCCGGCGGTGAACACGGTGTCGGCAGCCAGTTCCAGCGGTGCCAGCAGTGCGGCGATGCGCCAGAAGCCGCGTTCCCTGCCGGCGAGGGCGAAGGCGATCGCGAAGACGGCCAGCGTCACACCGGCCAGCGGGAGCAGGGGCAGCGGGTTCGCGGAGAGCAGCACGTGGGTGCCCGCGGACAGCGTGACACACACCGCGGTGAAGACCGCGGCGCGAGCCGTGCGGACGCCGAGCGCTGTGACTGCCATCGCGCAGAGTGTGCCATGGACCCGGTTAAACGTCAGGTGAAGCGGACCGGGGCCGCTGCGGGACCGGCCCGGGGCCGCCCGCCGGGAGGTGCCGCGCCGGTCGTCCGGGGAGGTTGGGGCGAGGACTCGGGGGAGGACGCGTGGCGGAGGAGCCGGGATGTCCGTGTGGTGTGGGTGTGCCGCCGTAGACTTCGGGGCTGCCCCTGAAAGATCCGCGCCGGAGGTGGCCCACCCCGTGACCGACAAGCCGTTCACGCATTTGCACGTGCACACTCAGTATTCGCTGCTGGACGGTGCCGCCCGACTCAAGGACATGTTCAAGGCGTGCGGCGAGATGAACATGTCGCACATCGCCATGACGGACCACGGCAACCTGCACGGGGCGTACGACTTCTTCCACCAGGCCGAGTCGGCCGGCGTGGTCCCGGTCATGGGTATCGAGGCCTACCTGGCACCGGAGTCGCGGAGGTTCACCCGCCCGGTGAAGTGGGGGGCGCCGCACCAGAAGCGGGACGACGTCTCCGGCAACGGCGCCTACACCCACATGACCATGTGGGCGCGCAACCGCACCGGGCTGCACAACCTCTTCCGGGCCCAGTCCAGGGCCAGCCTGGAAGGTTTCTTCCGTAAACCGCGCATGGACCGCGAGCTGCTGGCGGAGTACGCCGAGGGCATGATGGCCACCACCGGCTGCCCCTCCGGCGAGGTCTCCACGAAGATCCGCCTCGGCCTGATGGACGAGGCCGTCAAGGCCGCCGGCGAGTACCAGGACATCTTCGGCAAGGAGAACTTCTTCGTCGAGCTGATGGACCACGACATCGACATCGACCGGCGGGCGCGCGCGGGTCTGGAGGAGGTGTCCAAGCGCATCGCCGCCCCCTTCGTGGTGACCAACGACTCGCACTACACCTACGAGCACGAGTCGCAGGCCCACGACACGCTGCTGTGCATCCAGACCGGCAGCAACCTCTCCGACCCCGACCGTTTCAGCTTCGACGGCAGTGGCTACTACCTGAAGTCCGCCGCCGCGATGTACGCCATCGACAACTCGGACGCCTGGCAGCAGGGCTGCCTGAACACCCAGCGCCTGATCGCGGACCGCGTCGACACCGCGGGCATGTTCCAAACCAGGAACCTGATGCCGCGCTTCGAGGTGCCCGAGGGCTTCGACGAGGTGAGCTGGTTCCAGGAGGAGGTCAAGCGCGGCATGGCGCGCCGCTACCCGAACGGGGTGCCGGAGGACCGCAACCGGCAGGCCGCCTACGAGATGGGCATCATCATCGAGATGGGCTTCCCCGGTTACTTCCTGGTCGTCGCGGACTTCATCATGTGGGCCAAGAACAACGGGATCGCGGTCGGCCCGGGGCGCGGCTCGGCGGCCGGCTCGATCGTCGCCTACGCGATGGGCATCACCGACCTCGACCCGATCGACCACGGTCTGATCTTCGAGCGGTTCCTCAACCCGGAACGTGTCTCCATGCCCGATGTCGACATCGACTTCGACGAGCGCAGGCGCGGTGAGGTGATCCGGTACGTCACCGAGAAGTACGGCGCCGACAAGGTCGCCATGATCGGCACCTACGGCACCATCAAGGCGAAGAACGCGATCAAGGACTCCGCCCGGGTACTGGGCTACCCGTACGCGGTCGGGGACCGCATCACCAAGGCGATGCCGGCCGACGTCCTCGGCAAGGGACTGCCGCTGGCTGGCATCACGGACAAGGACCACCCCCGCTACAGCGAGGCCGGCGAGATCCGGTCGATGTACGAGAACGAGCCGGACGTCACCAAGGTCATCGACGCGGCGCGCGGCATCGAGGGCCTCGTGCGGCAGATGGGGGTGCACGCGGCCGGTGTGATCATGTCCAGCGAGCCGCTGATCGACCATGTCCCGGTCTTCTCGCCGAAGAACGACGGAGTGGTCGTCACCCAGTGGGACTACCCGAGCTGCGAGTCGCTCGGCCTGCTGAAGATGGACTTCCTGGGGCTGCGCAACCTCACGATCATGGACGACGCGCAGAAGGCCATCAAGAAGAACAAGGGCATCGACATCTCGCTGCTCGACCTGCCCCTGGACGACCCGAAGACGTACGAACTGCTCCAGCGCGGCGACACCCTCGGCGTCTTCCAGTTCGACGGCGGCCCGATGCGCTCGCTGCTGCGGATGATGAAGCCGGACAACTTCGAGGACATCTCCGCCGTCTCCGCCCTCTACCGGCCCGGCCCGATGGGCATGAACTCGCACATCAACTACGCACTGCGCAAGAACAAGCAGCAGGAGATCACCCCGATCCACCCGGAGCTGGAGGAGCCGCTCCGCGAGGTCCTGGACATCACCCACGGTCTGATCGTCTACCAGGAGCAGGTGCAGAAGGCCGCGCAGGTGCTCGCCGGCTACTCGCTCGGCCAGGCCGACCTGCTGCGCCGGGCGATGGGCAAGAAGAAACAGGAGGTCCTGGACAAGGAGTTCGTGCCCTTCCAGGCCGGCATGCGCGAGCGCGGGTACTCCGACGAGGCGGTGAAGGCCGTCTGGGACGTCCTCGTCCCGTTCGCCGGCTACGCCTTCAACAAGGCGCACTCCTCCGCGTACGGCCTCGTGACCTACTGGACGGCCTATCTCAAGGCGAACTACCCGGCCGAGTACATGTCGGCGCTGCTCACCTCGGTGCGCGACGACAAGGACAAGTCGGCGGTCTACCTCAACGAGTGCCGCCGGATGGGCATCAAGGTGCTCCCACCGGACGTGAACGAGTCGGACGCCAACTTCACCCCGCGCGGTGACGACACGATCGTCTTCGGGCTCACCGCCGTCCGCAACGTGGGCCAGAACGTGGTCGACTCGATCGTCCGCTGCCGGAAGGCCAAGGGCAAGTACAGCTCCTTCCCGGACTTCCTCGACAAGGTCGAGTCGGTGGTCTGCAACAAGCGCACCGTCGAGTCGCTGATCAAGGCCGGTGCCTTCGACGAGCTGGGCCACACCCGCAAGGGGCTGACCGGCCAGTTCGAGCCGATGATCGACAACGTCGTGCAGGTCAAGCGCAAGGAGGCCGAGGGGCAGTTCGACCTCTTCGGCGACCTCGGCGGGGACGACGGCGGCGACACCCCCGGCTTCGGGCTCGACGTCGAGTTCTCGGACGTCGAGTGGGACAAGTCCTACCTGCTCGCCCAGGAGCGGGAGATGCTCGGGCTCTACGTCTCGGACCACCCGCTGTTCGGCATCGAGCACGTGCTCAACGACAAGGCCGACGCGGCCATCGCCCAGCTGACCGGTGGGGACTACTCGGACGGGGCGATCGTCACCATCGGCGGGATCATCTCCGGCCTGCAGCGCAAGATGACCAAACAGGGCAACGCCTGGGCCATTGCCACAGTGGAGGACCTGGCGGGCTCGCTGGACTGCATGTTCTTCCCCGCCACCTACCAGTTGGTCTCCACCCAGTTGACGGAGGACGCGGTGGTGTTCGTGAAGGGACGGCTGGACAAGCGGGAGGACGTGCCCCGGCTGGTCGCCATGGAGCTGATGATCCCGGACCTCAGCGAGGCCTCGGCCAACGCCCCGGTGACGATCACCATCCCCTCGGTGAAGATCACTCCCCCTCTGGTCGAACGGCTGGGGGAGGTCCTCACCCACCACCGCGGCGCTACCGAGGTGCGGGTCAGACTCCAGGGGTCGCGGAAGACCACGGTGCTGCGGCTCGACCGGCACCGGGTGACGGCCGACCCGGCGCTCTTCGGCGACCTCAAGGCGCTGCTCGGCCCGGCCTGCCTGGCCGGGTGAGCAGCGGGGGCTGCCGGGCGGAACGCCCGGCAGCCCCCGCCCCTCCCTCGCGCGGCTCCGCCGCCTCGTCGCGCCGTGGCCCCCGTGGCCCCCGTGGCCCCCGTGCCGTCCGGCGGCTCAGTTGTGGCCGAACTTCTTCGTCCGCTGCTTGCGCTCGGCCGCCGCTCCGTCGCCGGACGGCCGGACTGCTCGGCCGTGCCGCGCCGCTGACCCCCGGGCTCGGCCGCCGTCGAGCGGTCCGGCCGGGTGAGCTGGTCCCGGTTCCTGTTCCTGCCCTGCCCTGCCGACCTCGTGGGGTGCGGGGCACCGCGGATCGAAACTCAGACTCGCACGGTCGGGCACCGCCCGCATACCGGCAGGAAACGGGTGGCGTCGTGCGGGCCGGGAGGGGCCGCCGCAGGGGGTCCGCGGCCCGTCCCACCGGGTTCCGCCACGCCGAAGATCGAGTTCGGGCTGATAACCCCCGCGGGGTCGGGCAGACTCAGGAGACGTCCTGCCGTGAATCCGTACCGATGCCGAACGACGAGAGTGGGTGGACCGTGGACCGCTGCGTCGTCCTGGTGGACGCCGGTTACCTGCTGGGAGCCGCCGCGAGTCTGCTGGCCGGGGAACCTTCCCGCGCCGGGATCGCGGTGGATCACACCCTGCTCATCCAGGGGCTGCGCGAACGGGCCGAGGCGGAGACCGGCTGCAAACTGCTGCGGATCTACTGGTTCGACGGCGCCCCCGACCGCGTCCCGCAACCCGAGCACCGCCGCCTGCGGGTGATGCCCAGGGTGACCGTCCGGCTGGGTGCGCTGACCCGCAGCGACGGCCGCTGGGCGCAGAAGGGCGTGGACGCGGCCATGCACGCCGAGCTCACCGAACTCGCCCGCAACCGGGCCTGTGCCGACATCGTGCTCGTGACCGGGGACGGGGACCTGCTTCCCGGGCTGATGTCCGCGAAGGAGCACGGCGTCGCCGTCCATCTGTGGGCCGTCCAGGCCGCCGACGGCGACTACAACCAGTCCGAGGACCTGGTGGCCGAGGCGGACGAGCGGCGGGTCCTGGACCGCGCCTGGATCACCCGCGCCGTCCGGGCCAGGGAGCAGCCCGGTGGCTGCGGCCCGCAGTCCCCGCGTCCCGACATCGCCGCCATCCTCTCCGCGCCGCTGCCGGAGTCCGCGGGTGACGCGCGGCGGCCGTCCCCGCCGCCGGAGGCCCCGGCGGCGGGCAAGAACGGTTCTTCACCCCCGAATCCCGACCGGCCCGAGGAGGGCCCGCCGGCGCGGCCCCAACCGGCGGACGACCCCGCTTCCACCGGCCGCGGCGTCCCCACCCCCAAGGACCTCGCCGGCCTCGCCCGCCCGCCCGCCGGGCAGCCCGCCCACCCCGGGCCACCGAGCGCCACCCTGCGCTGGTCCTCGGACAAGGGCTGGGTGGACCGCGGCGGCGTCCCCGCGGAACCGCCCGAGGTCGCCGGACTCCCCACCCTCGCCCAGCTCACCACGGCCGAGCAGCGGTGGGCGGACCGCGAGGAGGACATCACCACCGTCAGCGGCGACCCCTTCGAGGTGGGCCAGGTGTTCGCCCGCCGCTGGACGGTCCGGCTCGGTGCCGCCGAACGGCTCCACCAGCTCACCGCGCAGTACCCGCGCATCCCGCACCGCATCGACGGCGAGCTGTTGCGGTACGCCGCCCGCTTCGGCCTGCTCGCCCACAAGGACGACCAGATCGACGAGCACGACCGCTACGCCATCCGGGCCGGCTTCTGGCGCGAGGTGGAGCCGCATGTCTCCGTCGAGCCGCCGCCGAGCGGCGGCGAGCCGCGGCCGCCGGCCTGACCGGCCGCGCCCTGCCCCCACCGGGCCGCGCGCCTCCCGGGTGCGGGAGCACCGCCGGCGACCGCGTACCCTCGTAGCTCGTGGACACGGGCACCCAGCGGCATTCCCCCGGCACCGGCACCGTGTGCGCCGTGGCGGGGCTGGTGAAGACCTACCCGGCCCAGCGGGCCCGGCGGCGCGCCCCCGAGACCCCCGCGGTCACCGCGAACGACGGCATCACCCTCGACGTCCGGCGCGGCGAGGTCTTCGGCCTGCTCGGCCCGAACGGCGCCGGCAAGACGACCCTGGTACGCCAACTCACCGGGCTGCTCCGTCCCGACGCCGGCACTGTCGAGGTGCTCGGGCACGACCTGGTCCGGCACCCGGAACGAGCCGCCCGGCTGCTCGCCTTCCTCGGCCAGGAGTCCACCGCTCTCGACGAACTGACCGTCTCCCTGGCCGCCGAGACCACCGCCCGGCTGCGCGGGCTGAGCCTGGCGGACGCCCGCGCCGAGCGCGACGCGGTGCTGGCCGAGCTGGGCCTCACCCCTCTCGCGGGGAAGGCCCTGAAGAAGCTCTCCGGCGGACAGCGCCGGCTCGCCTGCGTCGCCACGGCCCTCGTCGGACGGCGCCCGCTGCTGGTGCTGGACGAGCCGACCACCGGTATGGACCCGGTGGCTCGCCGTGCCGTCTGGGCCGCCGTGGACCGCCGCCGGGCCGAGTACGGCGCGACGGTTGTCCTGGTCACCCACAACGTGATCGAGGCCGAGACGGTCCTCGACCGGGTCGCCGTGCTGGACCGCGGCCGGCTCATCGCCTGCGACACGCCCGCCGGTCTGCGGACGGTGGTGGGCGACGAGGTACGGCTGGAGCTGGTGTGGCGGGAACTGCCGCCGCTGGAGCTGCCCGAGATCGCCGCGCTGCGCGCCTCGCCGGGGGCGGTCGCCACGAGCGGTCGCCGTTGGACGCTTCGGCTCCCCCCGGACGCCGCCCGGGCCGCGGTCGCGGCCGTCACCGGCGGCGCGGCGTTCGCGGCCCTCGACGATTTCACCCTGGCCACCCCGAGCCTGGAGGACGTCTACCTGGCTCTCGGCGGCCGCACGGAAGGTCTGGTGAAGGTGTGAGCACGCTCCGGGTGGGCCCCCCGCCCACCGCGATCCGCCCGGTCGGCGCTGCGGAAGCCGGTGCGGCCGAGCTGGCGCCCCGGGCCCGGCTGCGCCCCGCGCTCGCCGCCGTCTACCGGGCGCAGCTGTCCCGCGCCCGCGTGTCGCGCATCCCGCTGCTGTTCGTGGCCACCTTCCAGTCCGTCGGGATCATGGTGCTGATGCGCGGCGTGGTGGCGACCGGGCCGGGGGAGGAGGCCCGGGCGGTCGTCGCCGGATCGAGCGTGCTGGTGGTCGCCTTCGTGGCGCTGAATCTGCTCGCCCAGTACTTCGGCCAGCTCCGCGCCTCCGGCGGCCTGGACCACTACGCGACCCTTCCGGTCCCGCCCGCGGCGGTGGTGCTGGGCGCGGCGGGCGCCTACGCCTCCTTCACCGTGCCCGGTGTCCTCGTCACCGCGGTCGTGGGCAGCGTGCTCTTCCAGTTGCCCATGGGAGGGCTGTGGGTCCTCGCCGCCGTGGTGCCGCTTGCCGGAGCCGCGCTGGCCGGGCTGGGCGCGGCGCTGGGACTGCTGGCCCCCCGGCAGGAGCTGGCGACCCTGTGCGGCCAGTTGGGCATGTCGGCGGCGCTCCTGCTGGGCGTCCTGCCGACCGGCTCGATGCCGCAGCCGCTGCTGTGGGCGCGCGACCTGCTGCCGTCCACCTACGGTGTAGAAGCCCTGGCGGCGGCGTTGGTGCCGGCCCCCGACTGGGCCGCGATCGCCGTGGACCTCGGGGTGTGCGCGGCGGTGGGTGTCGCCGCCCTCGCCCTCGCCACCTGGGCCTATCGCCGGGCTGCGGTCCGCTGACCGCCCCGCGGGACCCGGTGGGCCGCGCCGGGGCGACCTGCCGGGGGACGCCGGACCGGGCCTGGCACGATGGCAGGGTGACGGTACCGACTCCCTCCTCGCCCCAGCACGGACCCGCGCAGTCGCAGAGCGACCCGTGGGCGACGCCATCCGGAACCGGGGGACCTGCGAGCCACGCGTCCCCGGAGCAGCCCGGCGGCTCCGCCGTGCTGCGGCAGGAGGTGCGCGACCTGCTGCTCGTCGCCCTTCCGGTTGCCGTCTCCGGGGCTTTCCTCGGCCTGCTCTGGTGGTGGCTGGCCCCGGACGTGCCCTACGTCTCGGACGGGTCCCGGGCGCTGCCCGCGAACTCCGAGAGCGAGGACGCCTTCGCTGTGGACGGCGGTTTCGCCCTGCTGGCGCTCGCGCTGGGCGTGGTCTGCGGGCTGCTGGTCTTCCTGTTCCGGCGCTCGGGCGGTGTGGGCACGGTGCTCGGACTGGCCTGCGGCTCGCTGCTGGCCGCGCTGGTCGGACGGGAACTGGGCGGGCTGCTCGGCCCCGGGCGGGACCTCGCGGCCCGGGCGGCCGAGGCGGGCCGCGGCGCCACCCTGTACGGACCGCTGGAGCTGGAGGCGTCCGTCGCGCTGCTGGCCTGGCCGCTGGCGGCCGTGGCCACCCAGTTGCTGGTCACGGCCTTCTTCGGCCCCCGGGAACCGGAACCGCTGCCCGTCCCCGGTCCGCAGTGGGGCCCGCCCTCCGCGCTCTGACACGGCCCTGTACGCGTACCGCTACCGCCGGGGCGGTGCGCCGGGGCCGGCACCCGGCAGCGAAGAACCCGAGCAGGTGCCATGACCGGCGCCGCGCGCTGCTCCGCGACGGCGTCCAGGGCACCACCGCGCGCAGTGGGGGCGGCGCATCCTCCTCGTGAGAGCCGCCGCCCCCGGGGGGGGAATCGGACGCTCAGCTTCCGGGGCGCCCGATCGGGGCCGTCCTCGCCCCGGTCAGCGCCACCAGATCGGCCGGGGCCAGCTCGATCTCCAGCCCCCGGCGGCCCGCCGACACGCAGACGGCGCGGTGCCCGGCCGCGGACTCGTCCACCACGGTGGTGAGCCGCCTGCGCTGGCCCAGCGGTGAGATGCCGCCGCGCACGTACCCCGTGGCGCGTTCCGCCAGCGCCGGGTCGGCCATCGTGGCCCGCTTCCCGCCGACCGCGCCCGCCAGCGCTTTCAGGTCCAGCGAGCCGGTGACCGGCACCACGGCCACCGTCAGGGCGCCGTCCACCTCCGCCACCAGGGTCTTGAACACCCGCTCGGCCGCGACACCCAGCGCGTCGGCCGCCTCGGTGCCGTAGGACGCGACCGCCGGGTCGTGCCGGTAGGTGTGCAGGGTGTACGCGGTGCCCGTTCGGTGCAGTGCCACGGTGGCCGGGGTGCCCCCGGACGGCTTGCTCTTGCCGGTCTTCGCCACGGACGCCTCGCGATCAGTTGGGACTCGTGGGGCGGCGGGTGAGGTCCGCCGCCGGCAGCGACGGGAGCTTACCGATCACCGCGCTCTCCCGCCTCAGCATTTCCAGTTCGCGGGCGAGCCTGGTCGCGTGGTCCGGCGCCTCCAGCAGCAGTTGCTTCACCGGCGTCTCCAGCACGGTCGCGGCTGCCACCAGGTAGGAGAGGACGGAGGGCTCGTCGGGCAGCTCCTGGTCCGCGGCGAGCGACCGCTCCCTTGCCCCCGCCAGCCGCTTCTGGTAAGTGCGGAAGGCCCGCAGGACGCCCTCCGCGAGCGCTCCCGCACCCTCGCCGGAGTCCTCGGGCAGCTCCTCGGTCTCCCCGACCAGGTAGGGACCGGACGCGTCCACCGAGGTCAGCCGGAAGCGGGCCGTTCCGGTCGCCAGCAGCTCGTACCCGCTGCCGTCCTCCCGCTCGCTGATCGCCGAGGCGTCCGCCACACACCCGACCGTGTGGAAGGAACCGAGCGGATCGGAGCCGAACCCGGCGGCCGCCGAGGCGTCGGAGGGCGGCGGCGTGCCGTCCTCGGGAATGCCCGCGCCGGTGGGGGCGACTTCGCGGCCGTCGCGGATGGCCACCACGCCGAAGATCCGCGGCTCGCCCTCCGGAACCTCCAACAGCGCCTCCACCAGGGCGCGGTAGCGCTTTTCGAAGACGTGCAGGGGCATCACCAGACCCGGGAAGAGCACCGAGTTGAGCGGAAAGAGCGGCAGACGCGAGGTGGTCACAGTCGGCCAGCCTAAGTGCTCCCGGCGGCGAGTCCCCAGGCGACCGACGCGTGGCGGTCGTCCGGGCGCCCCCGGCGGCGACTCCCCGCGACTCCCCGCGCCTCCCGGCAACCCGGAGGAGGGGCGCCGCCGCCCGCTCACTGGCGGCGCAGCAGCCGGGTGGCTCCCGCCGCGACGGTGGTCGCCAGCACCCAACCGGACAGCACCATGCCCACGGCCACCCACTGCAGGGCCCCGGCCGGGTTCCACGCCGTGTCATGACCGAGGTTGATCACCGGCAGCAGGAGGTCCAGCGCGTAGATCGCGGCGCTCCAGTGCGGTGCCTCGTCCGGCTTGCGCGCCTCGGGCGGGAACTCGGCGAAGTAGAGGGCTCCGGAGGCCCACAGCAGCGCCATCCAGATCGCCGCCTGGCCCGGGCGGTAGCCGTAGGCCACCGTCCAGTCCTGGAGGTGGCCCCACAGCTTCCCGGCCAGCGGCAGGGTCTCGCGGCGCCTGCGCTGCTTGGCCAGCAGCACGCTCCGGGCCTCCGCGTCCTCGCCGCCGTTGCGCAGCACCGTCGCCAGTTGCTCGTACGGCTCGGGGGAGTACTCGGGGGTGGCCGTCGCGACCCAGAGGAGCCGGCGGGCCAGCGGGAACGGACCGACCGGGATCAGATGCTCGTAGGTGAAGCCGGCCATCCACAGGCCCTCGTGCATCGGCCAACTGCTCATCTTGTCGACCAGGTTGCCGACCGTCGCCCCGGACAGCACCACCCGTCCGCGGTGCGGGCGCTCCGGGGTGAAGCACAGTTCGGGAGTCTGCACCCGTCGCAGCGAGAGCTCCTGGGTCCGTTCCATCTGGAAGCGGGCGCCGTCGAGCACCAGGGAGTCGCCGAACCGCCCGTCGTCGAGCTTCACCCCGCCGGTGCATTGGAAGCGCCGGGTGCGCAGAGCCGCGGAGCGGCCGTGGTCGTCCCGTCCCGGGGCGGGGTAGTCGGTGCCGGTCGGCGGTGTGGTGCCCTGGGAGTACAGCACCGTGCCCGGCCCGGAGGACGCCAGGTGGGCGAACCGGGAGACCCGCATCTCGGGGGCGTGGAGCGCCCACCGGCCGTTGCGGTTGCGGAGCACGCTGCCGTACATGAACAGCGAGCCGCCGATCTCGGCCCCGCGCAGACTCGTCTCACCGGTGACGAGCAGCAGGCTCGCCTGGAGGTCCTGGCTCACCGTCAGGCCGTCCGCGGAGATCGCGCGGATGCGGTGCCCGCTGCCGATGGTGGCCTCGTTCAGCATGAGGTCCGTGCCGATGGTGGCGTCGGTGAGCCGGACGCCGCCGGGAATGACGCACCGGGCGAGGTGCAGGTCCCCGTCGGTGCTGACCCGTGCCGCTTCCAGGCGGGGGATGTGGCAGTCGACCAGGCGGCCGGTGGACATCCTGGCCTCCGGCAGCAGCACCTCCCGCTCGAAGCGGCAGTGCTTGAACTCGAAGTACGCCCCGATCTGCCCGCCGGAGAGATCCAGCCGACCGGTGATCAGCGCACCGGACAGGTGGAGCGCCGCGACCCTGCCCAGCAGCGGCGGCGGGCCGTGCAGCAGCAGGAGCGCGATCACCCGGGCGCGGACCGTCCGGGTGGCGCCCCAGACCTGGTCCCCGTTCGGGTCGTCCCTCGCCGGATCGCCCGTCCTGAGGTCGTGCCGGGTGCCGATCCGGTACGCCTGCCACAGTCCCCACTCCGCGGTGGTCAGCCGCATGCCCGTGGGTGGTTCGCCGTCCGCGAACGGTTCGCTCACCGCTGTTCCCCCGCTTCCAAGGTGTGCCCACTCCTCTTCTTCCACTTCTCCGCCGCTTCCCGCCCGTGCGCCCAGCCGGTCCCGCTGAGTGACGGACACCACGCTATCGGTCAGGTGCGACACCCGGCCCCCGTATCACGCTTCGATACGGGGGACCTGCCCTTCGACCGGTCTGAGAGACTGGGAGACGTGATCTCCCGAATCGATCTGCGCGGTTCCGCCCCCTCCGGGGGCGGAATCGATCGCGACCTGTTGCCCCGTGCCGAACTCGACGTCGAGGCCGCCCTGGAAAAGGTGCGGCCCCTGTGCGAGGACGTGAGGCATCGTGGCACCGCGGCGATGATCGATCTCGCCCAGCGCTTCGAGGGCGTGCGCCTGGAGCGCATCCGGGTGCCCGCCGAGGCACTGGCCACTGCACTGCGTGAGCTGGACCCGGCGATCAGAGCGGCTCTGGACGAGTCGGTCCGCCGTGCACGGATCGTCCACCGCGAGCAGCGGCGCACCGATACGCGGGTGAACGTCGTGCCCGGTGGGACCGTGACCGAACGCTGGGTGCCGGTGGAACGTGTCGGACTGTATGTACCCGGTGGTAACGCGGTCTACCCGTCATCCGTGGTGATGAACGTGGTGCCCGCGCAGGAGGCCGGCGTCGAGTCGCTCGCCGTCACCTCGCCGCCGCAGGCCGCCTTCGGCGGGCTGCCGCACCCCACGATCCTCGCCGCCTGCGCGCTGCTCGGCGTGGACGAGGTGTACGCGGCCGGCGGTGCCCAGGCGATCGCGATGTTCGCCTACGGCACCGACGAGTGCCCGCCCGCCCAGCTGGTCACCGGCCCCGGCAACGTCTGGGTGGCCGCCGCCAAGCGGCTCCTGAAGGGCCGCATCGGCATCGACGCCGAAGCCGGGCCGACCGAGATCGCCGTCCTGGCCGACGACACCGCCGATCCGGCCCACGTCGCCGCCGACCTGATCAGCCAGGCCGAGCACGACACCCTCGCCGCCGCCGTCCTCGTCACCCCCTCGGTGACCCTCGCCGAGGCGGTCGAGGCCGAGCTGAAGAGCCGGGTGCCCGCCACCCGGCACGCCGAGCGGATCAGTACGGCGCTGGCCGGCCGGCAGTCCGGCATCGTCCTGGTCGACGACCTGGAGCAGGGCCTGGCCGTGGTCGACGCCTACGCCGCCGAGCACCTGGAGATTCAGACCGCCGACGCCGCCGCGGTCGCCGCCCGGGTCCGCAACGCGGGCGCCGTCTTCGTCGGCCCGCACTCCCCGGTCTCGCTCGGCGACTACTGCGCCGGCTCCAACCACGTACTGCCCACGGGCGGCTGCGCCTGCCACTCCTCCGGGCTGTCCGTCCAGTCCTTCCTGCGCGGCATCCACGTCGTCGACTACGACCGCGACGCGCTCGCCGAGGTCACCGGACACGTGGTGACCCTGGCCGAGGCGGAGGACCTGCCCGCCCACGGTGCCGCACTGACGGCCCGGTTCGGCGGGGAGGTGCCCGGCGCATGACCGCACTCGACCGGCTCCCCCTCCGCGACGAGCTCCGCGGGAAGACCCCGTACGGGGCCCCGCAGCTCGACGTGCCCGTCCGGCTGAACACGAACGAGAACCCGTACCCGCTGCCGAAAGCGCTGGTCGCCAGGATCGCCGAGCGGGTGGCCGAGGCCGCTCGCGGGCTCAACCGCTACCCTGACCGGGACGCGGTGGAGCTGCGCACCGGCCTGGCCGACTACCTCACGCGCACCGCGGGGCACCGGGTCGGCACCGCGAACGTCTGGGCCGCCAACGGCTCCAACGAGATCCTCCAGCAGCTGCTCCAGACCTTCGGCGGGCCCGGCCGCACGGCGCTCGGATTCGAGCCCTCGTACTCCATGCACGCGCTGATCTCCCGCGGCACCGGCACCGGCTGGCTGGCCGGGCCGCGGCGGGAGGATTTCACCATCGACGTGGAGGCGGCGCGCCGCGCCATCGCCGAGCACCGCCCCGACGTGGTGTTCGTCTGCTCGCCGAACAACCCCACCGGGACGGCGGTCGACGCCGGCACCGTGCTGGCGCTGCACGACGCCGCTCAGCAGGCCGCCGCCGGACGTGGCGCTCCGGGCGCGCTGGTGGTGATCGACGAGGCCTACGGCGAGTTCAGCCACCGGCCCTCGCTGCTGCCGCTGATCGAGGGCCGGCCCATGCTGGTGCTCTCCCGGACGATGTCGAAGGCCTTCGGCGCGGCCGGACTGCGCCTGGGATACCTGGCCGCGGATCCGGCGGTCGTGGACGCGGTGCAACTGGTCCGGCTGCCCTACCACCTCTCCGCGGTGACCCAGGCCACGGCGCTGGCCGCCCTGGAGTACACGGACACCCTGCTGGGGTACGTGGCCCGGCTGAAGGCCGAGCGCGACCGTCTGGTCGGCGAACTGCGGGCGATCGGCTGCGAGGTGACCGAGTCGGACGCCAACTTCGTGCAGTTCGGCCGCTTCGACGGTGAGGGCGGCGCACACGCCGTCTGGCAGGCCCTGCTCGACCACGGGGTGCTCGTGAGGGACAACGGAGTGCCGGGCCGCCTGCGGGTCACCGCGGGGACCCCGGCGGAGAACGACGCGTTCCTGGACGCGGTACGCGCAGTGACGAAGGAGAACAGACGATGAGCCGCGTGGGCCGCGTGGAGCGCACGACCAAGGAGACCTCCGTCGCCGTCGAGATCGGTCTCGACGGCACCGGCAAGGTCGACGTGTCGACCGGGGTCGGATTCTTCGACCACATGCTCGACCAACTCGGCCGCCACGGCCTCTTCGACCTGAGCGTGAAGACCGACGGCGACCTGCACATCGACAGTCACCACACCATCGAGGACACTGCGCTGGCACTCGGCGCCGCGTTCCGGCAGGCGCTGGGGGACAAGCGGGGCATCGTCCGCTTCGCCGACGCCTCGGTGCCGCTCGACGAGTCGCTCGCCCAGGTGACCGTCGACCTGTCCGGCCGCCCCTATCTGGTGCACCGCGAGCCCGAGGGCATGGCACCGATGATCGGCGCCGACTACGACACCACCATGACGCGCCACATTCTGGAGTCCTTCGTGGCCCAGGCCCAGGTCGCGCTGCACGTGCACGTGCCCTACGGCCGCAACGCCCACCACATCGTGGAGTGCCAGTTCAAGGCGCTGGCCAGGGCGTTGCGCTACGCGTCCGAGATCGACCCGCGGCAGACGGGCATCCCCTCGACCAAGGGCGCGCTGTGACCCGCGGACCCGCCCGCCCGGCCCCGGAGCGGACCGGATGAACGGCACCAGCACGCTGCTGATCTTCGTCGGCCTGTTCCTGCTGGGCGGAGCCGTCTCCTTCTGGAGGCAGCGGATGCCCAAGGGGGTCGTCACGCTCCTCGGCCTGGCCGCCGCACTGGCGCTGGCTGCGGGGGTCACGCGACTGGAGGTGTGGTCATGAGCAAGCCGGGCAAGTCGGTCGTGGTGTTCGACTACGGCTTCGGGAACGTCCGCTCCGCCGAGCGGGCCCTGGCCCGAGCCGGCGCCGAGGTGGAGATCACCGGGGACTTCGACCGCGCGATGTCCGCGGACGGCCTCCTCGTCCCCGGAGTCGGGGCGTTCGCCGCCTGCATGGCGGGGCTGCGCCGCGCCCGGGGAGACTGGGTGGTCGGCCGCCGGCTCGCCGGCGGCCGGCCCGTGATGGGCATCTGCGTCGGCATGCAGATCCTCTTCGCCCGCGGGGTCGAGCACGGCGAACCCGCCGACGGCCTCGACGAGTGGCCGGGCACCGTCGGCCCGCTCAAGGCGGACGTCGTCCCGCACATGGGCTGGAACACCGTGCGGCCGCCTGCCGACTCGCGGCTGTTCGCCGGCACCGAGGCCGGATCCCACTACTACTTCGTCCACTCCTACGCCGTGCACGACTGGGAACTGGAAGAGACCAACCCGCTGATCGCACCGCCGAAGGTCACCTGGGCCACCCACGGCCGCCCCTTCGTCGCCGCGGTCGAGAACGGCCCGCTGTGGGCCACCCAGTTCCACCCCGAGAAATCCGGCGACGCCGGGGCCCTGCTGCTGAAGAACTGGATCGAGACGCTGTGACCACCGACCCCGCCACCGGCTTCCCCACCACCGACGCCACCACGGGCCCGGCACCCGCCGGTCCCGGTGCGCACCGCAGTGCGCACACGCTGGAGCTGCTCCCCGCCGTCGACGTCCGCGACGGCCTCGCGGTGCGCCTGGTGCACGGCGAGTCCGGCTCCGAGACCTCCTACGGCGACCCGCTCCAGGCCGCCCTGGGCTGGCAGCGCGGCGGTGCCGAGTGGCTCCACCTGGTCGATCTGGACGCGGCCTTCGGCACCGGCGACAACCGTGACCGGATTACCGAGGTGGCCCGGGCCATGGACCTCAAGGTGGAGCTGTCCGGCGGCATCCGCGACGACGACTCGCTCGCCGCGGCGCTCGCCACGGGCTGTACCCGGGTCAACCTCGGCACCGCCGCGCTGGAGAGCCCGGAGTGGGTGGCCAAGGTGATCGCCGAGCACGGCGAGCGGATCGCCGTGGGGCTGGACGTCCGCGGCACCACGCTGCGCGGACGCGGCTGGACGAGGGACGGCGGCGACCTCTACCGCACGCTGGAGCGCCTGGACTCCGAGGGCTGCGCCCGCTACGTCGTCACCGACATCAACAAGGACGGCACCCTCCAGGGCCCCAACCTCCAGCTTCTCGCGGACGTCTGCGCGGCCACCGACCGCCCCGTCGTCGCTTCCGGCGGGGTGTCCTCGCTGGACGACCTGCGGGCCATCGCCGGCCTGGTGCCGCAAGGTGTCGAGGGCGCCATCGTGGGCAAGGCCCTCTATGCCGAGGCATTCACCCTGGAAGAGGCCCTGGAGGCAGTGTCCCGATGACCGTCGAACGCGTGCAGACCGACAACCCCTGGGAAGAGACGCTGGGTTCCGCACGCGCGGTGGCGGCGGGCGACCGGGTCCTCGTCTCCGGCACGATGCCGCTCCTCGGCGGCGCGGTGCAGGGCGAGGGAGACCCCTACGAGCAGACGCGGGCGGCGTTCGGCAACACGCTCGCCGCTCTGGAGCGGTTCGGCCTGGACCGCCGCGCGGTCGTCCGGACCAGGATGTACCTCGCCCACGCCCGCGACGTCGAGGCGGCGGGCCGGGCGCATCGCGAGCTCTTCTCCGCGGTGCGTCCCGCGACGACCCTCGTGGTGGTGTCCGGATTCCTCGACTCCCGGGTGCTGGTCGAGGTGGAGGTCGAAGCATTCCGTGGCCCCGACCGCACCGGGGAGGGGCCCGCCACCCCCGAAGGAGCGAGTTCGTGACCCTGGCCGTGCGAGTCATCCCCTGCCTGGACGTGGACGCCGGGCGGGTGGTGAAGGGCGTCAACTTCCAGAACCTGCGCGATGCCGGGGACCCGGTCGAGATGGCGAAGGTCTACGACACCGAGGGGGCCGACGAGCTGACCTTCCTCGACATCACGGCCTCCTCCGGCAACCGGGAGACCACGTACGACGTGGTGCGCCGCACGGCCGAGCAGGTGTTCATCCCGCTCACGGTGGGCGGCGGCGTCCGTACCACCGACGACGTCGACCGCCTGCTGCGGGCCGGGGCCGACAAGGTCGGTGTGAACACGGCAGCCCTCGCCCGCCCGGAGCTGATCCGGGAGATCGCCGAACGCTTCGGCAGGCAGGTGCTGGTGCTCTCCGTGGACGCCCGCCGGAGCGCCGCGGAGGACGGGGCGCCGTCCCGCTTCGAGGTCACCACACACGGGGGCCGCCGCGGGACGGGCGTGGACGCCGTCGCGTGGGCGCACCGGGCGGCGGAACTGGGCGCGGGGGAGATCCTGCTCAACTCGATGGACGCCGACGGTACCAAGGACGGCTACGACACGGAGCTGATCGGTGCCGTCCGGGCGCGTGTCTCCGTACCGGTCATCGCCTCCGGAGGCGCCGGACGGCTCGCGGACTTCCCGCCCGCCGTGGAGGCCGGTGCGGACGCGGTGCTCGCCGCTTCCGTCTTCCACTTCGGGGAGCTGCGGATCGGCCAGGTCAAGGGGACCCTGAAGGAGGCCGGACGGCCGGTGCGCTGAGACCCGGCGGCCCGCCCCCTCCCGCGGGACGTGCGAGGAGACGGGCCGCCTCCCGCGCGTACGGACCACCGCCCCGAAGGCGGGGGTCCCGGGGGTGGTGGGGTGCCGGTGCCACGGGTGGCTCAGATGCCGAGGCGGGCTTCCGCTGTCCGTGCGACGGCGTCCTTGTCGCCCTCCAGCTCGACGTTCGCCGAGGACTGTCGTCCGGAGGCGAACAGCAGCAGCTCGGCGGGCTCGCCGGTGACGGTGACCACCGGAGTGCCCTTGTGGGCCACGGCCGTCTGCCCGTTCGGACGGCGCAGCACCAGGCCGGTGGGTGCCTTGCGGCCGTAGAGCCGGGCGGCGCCCTCCAGCCGCCTCCACAGGACGTCGGAGAAGACCGGGTCGAGTTCCCGCGGGGTCCAGTCCGGCTGTGCGCGCCGGATGTCCTCGGTGTGGATGAAGAACTCGACCGTGTTGGACGCCTCGTCGACCTGCTTGAGGGCGAACGGCGAGACCCGCGGCGGGCCGGTGCGGATGAGCTGCACCAGCTCCGCGTAGGGCTTCGCCGAGAACTCGGTGTGCACCCGCTCCAGCCGGGCCTTGAGCGGCTTGATGAGCACGCCGCCCGCGGCGTCCATCCGCCGCTCGCGCACCACGACGTGCGCGGCGAGGTCCCGGGTGTTCCAGCCCTCGCACAGGGTCGGGGCGTCGGGGCCGGAGCTTTCCAACAGATCGGCAAGGAGCAGACGTTCGCGCTTGGCATGGGTCGTCATGCCGCCAGCCTACGGTGGGTCGCTCGGCGGTGCGAAGCGGCGCGCGGTCAGCCGCCCGGTATCGGCCCGGTCAACTGCTTGCCGTCTTTGCCGTTGCTCAGGGTCATCGCACAGGAGACGGTGTCCTTCCTCTGGATGTCGTAGGTCGACTTGAGCGGGTACAGCGCGAAGGGGTAGTAGAGGGCGGTGCTCTGCGGGACCTTCTGCAGCCGCGTCTTGGCGTCCTTCTCGCACAGGTCGAGCGCGTACTCCTGGATCTCGGCGCTGGAGGCGAACTCGCCGGTCACCTTGCGGTTGGATACGACCTCGCCGTCGTGCGCGCCGTCGCACTCGCGTTCCTCGATGTCACTGACCCCGCTGTTCAGCACCGGGTGGTCGAAGCAGGTGCCGGGTTCGAGTTCCACGTAGGGGATGAGCGAGGTCGGCTCGGCGGACGGCGTGGCCGGCTCGGCCGGCAGGGTGGAGGGTGGTCCGGTGCTGGGCTCGGGCTCCGGCGCGGGGGCGTCGGTGGCCTGCGCCTCGGAGGACGAGCCCGCTACGGGTTCCTTGTCGTCGTCGCCCCCGCCGGCGATGAGCAGCACCGCGGTGATCGCCAGTGCGACGCCCAGGACCACCGCGATCACGAGGACGGCGACCTTGTTCGTCCCGCCGCCGGGCGGCGGCGGGTAGGGTCCGGGACCGCCGGGACCGTAGTCGCCGGGGCCACCGCCCTGCCCGTAACCGCCGTAACCGCCCGGCGGGTTCTGGCCGTAGCCGCCGGGCGGCTGGGCGGGCGGACCGGGGTAGCCGTAGCCCCCGGCGGGCGGGCCGGCCTGCTCGGGCGGACCGAATCCCTGCGGCGGACCGAAACCGCCGCCGGGACCGGGGGACTGGGGACCGTTCGGCGGCGGATAGCTCATGCACGAAAGAATGCCCCACGGGACTGGTATGCGATCCGGGGAATCGGTCACAACAGTGGAACAGGAAGGCAACAGCAGAGCCCGCACCCGTACCGGGGACACCGGGCAGGTCAGTGCGTCGGCAGCCGGACCGGAGCGGCACAATGGCCCCATGCCCGAATCGCCGCTCGACCCCGCCGTCGCCGCCCGACTCAAGCGGGACGCCCAGGGGTTGCTCCCCGCCGTCGCCCAGCAGCACGACACCGGTGAGGTGCTCATGCTCGGCTGGATGGACGACGAGGCCCTGCACCGCACCCTCACCACCGGCCGCTGCACCTACTGGAGCCGCAGCCGTCGCGAGTACTGGGTCAAGGGCGACACCTCGGGCCACGTCCAGCACGTGAAGTCGGTCGCGCTGGACTGCGACGGCGACACCCTGCTGGTCCGTGTCGACCAGACCGGCGCCGCCTGCCACACCGGCGACCGGACCTGCTTCGACGCCGGGCGGCTCCCGCTGCGGCAGGCCGCCGCGGACACCACCGAACAGGAGGGCCAGCAGCCATGACGACGCCGGATCCCGAGACCTTCCGCACCCTCGCGAAGGACCGCCGGGTCATCCCGGTCACCCGACGCCTCCTCGCCGACGGCGACACCCCCATCGGCCTCTACCGCAAGCTCACCGGCGAACGGCCCGGCACCTTCCTGCTGGAGTCCGCCGAGAACGACCGGACCTGGTCGCGCTACTCGTTCGTCGGCGTCCGCAGCGACGCGGCACTCACGGTCAGGGACGGGCAGGCCCACTGGCTCGGCCGCCCGCCGGTGGGCGTTCCCACCGGCGGCGACCCGCTTGCCGCGTTGCGCGCCACGGTGGAGCTGCTGCACACCCCCCGCGACCCCGAACTGCCGCCCTTCACCGGCGGCATGGTCGGCTACCTCGGCTACGACATCGTCCGCAGGCTGGAGCGGATCGAGGAGCAGACCCGGGACGACCTGCGGCTGCCCGAACTCACCATGCTGCTCGCCTCCGACCTCGCGGTGCTCGACCACCGGGACGGGACCGTGCTGCTGATCGCCAACGCGATCAACCACAACGACCTGGGCAGCGGGGTCGACGAGGCGTACGCGGACGCGCTCGGCCGGCTGGACGCGATGGCGGCCGATCTCGCCCGGCCCGCGCCGGTGCCCGCAGCCGCGCTGCCGCCCTCCGAGGTCCCCGAGTACCACGAGCAGTGGGGCGGCGGGGCGTACCGGGAGGCGGTGGCCGACATCAAGGAGCGGATCAGGGCCGGCGACGCCTTCCAGGTCGTCCCCTCGCAGCGCTTCGAGACGCCGTGCCGCGCCGGCGCGCTCGACGTCTACCGGGTGCTGCGCACCACCAACCCGAGCCCGTACATGTACCTCTTCCGGTTCGGTGCCCCCGATGGTGCCGCGCCGGAGGCCGCCGACGGGAGCGGCGGGTTCGACGTCGTCGGGTCCAGCCCCGAGGCGCTGGTCAAGGTCGCGGACGGGCGTGCGATGCTGCACCCCCTCGCGGGTACCCGGCCCCGCGGCGCCACCCCGCAGGAGGACACCGCGCTCGGCGAGGAACTGCTCGCCGACCCCAAGGAACGCGCGGAGCACCTGATGCTGGTCGACCTGGGCCGCAACGACCTCGGGCGGGTCTGCGAACCCGGCAGCGTCGAGGTCGTCGACTTCATGTCGGTCGAGCGCTACAGCCACGTGATGCACATCGTCTCCACCGTCACCGGCCGGCTGGCCGCGGACCGGACCGCCTTCGACGCCCTCACCGCCTGCTTCCCTGCCGGGACGCTCTCCGGCGCGCCGAAGCCGCGGGCGCTGCAGATCATCGAGGAGCTGGAGCCCACCCGGCGCGGTCTGTACGGCGGGTGCGTCGGCTACCTGGACTTCGCCGGTGACTCCGACACCGCCATCGCGATCCGCACCGCGGTACTGCGGGACGGCACCGCCTACGTGCAGGCCGGTGCCGGGGTGGTGGCGGACTCCGACCCGGCGGCGGAGGACACCGAGTGCCGCAACAAGGCCGCGGCGGTGCTCAGGGCGGTACGCGGTGCGGAGCGGCTCGGCGGTAGCGTGGAAGGGTGACCCCCCTACCGTCCGATCGCACCGCAGCAGCCTTCCGAGCCTCCCGTCGCGCTCTCGTCACCGCCCTGGTCAGCGGTGCGCTGGGTGCCGCGCTCGCCCTCGTCGCCGCAGGCCAGACCTGGGCGGAGGGCGTCGCGTCCCTCGGGAGCGGCACCCTGGAGGTTTCGGTCAGCGGCAGCGACGTCACCGGTCTGCCCAGTGCCCTGGCCCTGGTCGGTCTCGCCGCCATGGTCGCGGTGTTCGCCGTGCGCCGCCGGACGCGCCACCTGGTCGCCGCCCTGCTGGCCCTCAGCGGGGCAGGTACGCTCGCCGCCTCGCTGGCCGGGGCGGCGAACACCTCCGCCCTGCGCGAGGAGGCCGCCGAGGCGACCGGTCTGACGGGCAGCGGCGTGGCCCAGGTGACGCACAGCGCCTGGCCCTGGGTGGCGGCGTTCGGCGGGCTGCTGCTGCTGGCGGCGGGTGCGCTCGCTCTGCGGTACGGCCGCGGCTGGCCCGCGATGGGCGGGCGCTACGAGCGTCCCGGCGTCCCCGTGCGCCGTCCGGCCCGTCCGGCGGACCCGGAGCGCCCGGAGGAGATGTGGAAGGCCCTCGACCGCGGCGAGGACCCCACCCGTGCCGACGCCACCGGCCCCGACGCCGCAGGAGCGGGCCCCACCGGCCCCGACGCCACCGGCCCGGGGAGCCCCGGAGAGCGGGACGCGTCCGGCGAGAGCGAAGCCGACGGCGGGGGCCGCGGACCCGCCTGAGAGAATGTCCGGCGGAAACCGTGGTCGGTGAGACGACCCGATCGGATACACGAGGAGCTCAGTCATGGCGGAAAGCAGCCACGGACACACCCCGGCGGCCTGGACCGGCGTCTTCATCGCGTTCATCGGCTTCATGGTGGGCGCGGTCTTCATGGTGATGGCGCAGCCGCTGGGCGTCGTGGCAGGCCTCGTCGTGGTCGTCCTCGGCGGCGTGGTCGGCATGGTCATGCGCTCCATGGGCCTGGGCACGCCCAAGGAGGAGCAGCAGGCCGAACCCGTTCCCCCGCACGCGGGCGCCACGGCCTGACCGGTCCCGGGGAGGACGGTCGGCCGGGGCTGCGCACGTCGGGCAGTAAATGACCGAATTGTGAGACCCGGGGCAACCGGATGCGAGTCCTCCGTGTCTGGCCGGATACCATCGCTCGCAGGGCGCGGTCCGCCGCCCCGACGACCATCCGCACCCGGCAGAAAGGGGGCCGCTCGCGTGAGTGTGCTCGACGAGATCATCGACGGAGTCCGCGCCGACCTCGCCGAGCGGCAGGAGCGGGTCGGTCTCGACGGCCTCAAGGAGCGCGTCGCGCAGACCCCGCAGCCGAAGGACGGCGTGGCCGCCCTCAAGGGCGACAGCATCAAGGTCATCTGCGAGGTCAAGCGGTCCAGCCCCTCCAAGGGGGCGCTGGCCGCCATCGCCGACCCTGCCGCCCTGGCTGCCGACTACGAGGCCGGCGGCGCCTCGGTCATCTCCGTGCTGACCGAGCAGCGCCGCTTCGGCGGTTCGCTCGCGGACCTGGAAGCCGTCCGCGGCAAGGTGGACATCCCCGTCCTGCGCAAGGACTTCGTCGTCACCGCCTACCAGCTGTGGGAGGCGAGAGCGTACGGCGCCGACCTGGTGCTGCTCATCGTGGCCGCGCTGGAGCAGTCAGCGCTGGTCTCGCTGGTCGAGCGGGCCGAGTCGCTCGGGCTCACCCCGATCGTGGAGGCCCACGACGAGGAGGAGACCGCCCGCGCGGTCGACGCGGGGGCGAGGATCATCGGCATCAACGCCCGCAACCTCAAGACACTGGAGGTCGACCGGGGCAACTTCGCCCGGGTCGCCCCGCAGATCCCGGACGGCATCGTCAAGATCGCCGAGTCCGGGGTGCGCGGTCCGCACGACCTCATCGCCTACGCCAACGAGGGCGCCGACGCGGTGCTCGTCGGCGAGTCGCTGGTGACCGGCAAGGACCCCAGGAGCGCGGTCGCCGACCTCGTCGCGGCCGGCGCCCACCCGGCCCTGCGGCACGGGCGCTGACCCGCGCACCCCTCCCCGCACGCCGCGGTCCCGTCCGCGACCGCCCCGACCCCCGGAAGCCGAGCACCTCGTGATCCCCGCCTTCGCCCGCCTCGCCCGCGGCTGCCGCCCGCGCGGCTGCCGCGCCCCGGCCCGGCGGGTGCGCGGCCGGCGGGTGCGCTACCACATCGGGGCGGAGCCGGGACAGATCAACGGTCGTCGATGGCGCGGCTGAGCAGGCCGCTGCCCGCTCACGCCGCACCGCACCGCAGGACGCCGAAGGAGGCCGGGGTGCGCCCGTGACGCTCTCACCGGCTGGAAACCGTCCCTCGCGGCGGGGGCGATGTCCCGGCCGCGCCGCCGAGGCGCGCCCCACCGCTGCCCGTACCGGCGGGGCACCGGTGACGGCACGGGCTCCCGGCCCGCCGGCCCGATCCCCTCGCGCCGAGCGCCGCCACCGGCCCGACACCGCCGTGCGGCACTCCCGACGACCGCCCATCCCACCACTCTCGGGGCAGTGCCCCGGCAAGGAGCCAACGGTGACCGCCGACTTCTTCATCCCCGACCCCGAGGGACTCGTCCCCAGCGCCGAGGGCTACTTCGGAGCCTTCGGGGGCCGCTTCATCCCGGAGGCGCTCGTCGCCGCCGTGGAGGAGGTCGCCGCCGAGTACGACAAGGCCAAGGCGGACCCCGCCTTCGGCGCGGAACTCAACGACCTGCTCGTCGACTACACCGGCCGCCCCAGCCCGCTCACCGAGGTGCCCCGCTTCGCCCGGGAGGCCGACGGTGCCCGGATCTTCCTCAAGCGGGAGGACCTGAACCACACCGGCAGCCACAAGATCAACAACGTGCTGGGCCAGGCCCTGCTCACCCGGCGGATGGGCAAGACCCGGGTCATCGCCGAGACCGGCGCGGGCCAGCACGGCGTGGCCACCGCCACCGCCTGTGCGCTCTTCGGCCTGGAATGCACGGTCTACATGGGCGAGATCGACACTCAGCGGCAGGCGCTCAACGTCGCCCGGATGCGGATGCTGGGCGCCGAGGTCGTCCCGGTGTCCTCCGGCAGCCGCACCCTCAAGGACGCCATCAACGAGGCGTTCCGCGACTGGGTCGCCAATGTCGACCGCACCCACTACCTCTTCGGCACCGTCGCGGGGCCGCACCCCTTCCCGGCGATGGTCCGCGACTTCCACCGGGTGATCGGGGTCGAGGCACGCCGCCAGATCCTGGAACGGACCGGCCGGCTGCCGGACGCCGTCGCGGCCTGCGTCGGCGGTGGCTCGAACGCCATCGGCCTCTTCCACGCCTTCCTGCCCGACGCGGACGTCAGGCTCGTCGGACTGGAGGCGGCGGGCCACGGCGTCGGGACCGCCGAGCACGCGGCCACCCTGACCCTCGGCGAACCCGGCATCCTGCACGGCTCCCGCTCCTACGTCCTCCAGGACGACGAGGGCCAGATCACCGAGCCCTACTCCATCTCGGCCGGCCTCGACTACCCCGGCATCGGACCCGAACACGCCTACCTCAAGGACGCCGGCCGTGCCGAGTACCGGCCGGTCACCGACGACGCCGCCATGCAGGCACTGCGCCTGCTCTCCCGAACCGAGGGCATCATCCCGGCCATCGAGAGCGCGCACGCCCTCGCCGGCGCCCTCGACCTCGGCCGCGAGCTGGGCCCCGAGGGCACCGTCCTGGTGAACCTCTCCGGCCGGGGCGACAAGGACATGGACACCGCGGCTCGGTACTTCGGGCTCTACGACGAGGAGTCACAGCGATGACGGAGACCGCAGCGCACACCGCACCGTCCACTGGCGCCGGGAACCTCGACCTGCTGACCTCGGTGCTCGCCCGCATCCGCGCGCAGAACCGGGCCGCCCTGATCGGCTACCTGCCGGCCGGGTTCCCCACCGTCGACGGCGGCATCAGCGCCTGCACCGCCCTGCTGGAGAGCGGCTGCGACGTCGTCGAGGTCGGACTGCCGCACAGCGACCCGGTGCTGGACGGACCGGTCATCCAGACCGCCGACGACATCGCGCTCCGCGGCGGGGTCCGCATCGCCGACGTGCTGCGCACCGTGCGCGAGGCCCACGCCGCCACCGGCGCGCCGGTCCTGGTGATGACCTACTGGAACCCGGTCGACCGCTACGGGCCGGAGCGGTTCGCCGCCGACCTCGCCGCGGCGGGCGGAGCCGGCTGCATCCTGCCGGACCTGCCCGTGGAGGAGTCCGCGGCCTGGCGCGAGGCCGCCGAACGGCACCGGCTCGCCACCGTCTTCGTGGTTGCGCCCAGCAGCCGCGAGGACCGGCTGCGCACCATCACCGCAGCCGGCAGCGGATTCGTCTACGCCGCCTCGCTGATGGGGGTGACCGGCACTCGCACCTCGGTGGGGGAGCAGGCCAAGGACCTGGTCGAGCGCACCCGCGGCACCACCGGGCTGCCGGTCTGCGTCGGCCTGGGCGTCTCCGACGCGACCCAGGCCGCGGAGGTGGCCGCCTTCGCCGACGGCGTGATCGTGGGCTCGGCCTTCGTCAAACTGCTGCTGGAGCACGGCGAGGACCTCGGCGCCGGGCTGGAGGCGGTCCGGGGCCTCGCCGCGGAGCTGGCCGCGGGCGTCACCCGGGCCTGAGCCGGAAGCCGCCGGAGGGGCTCACGGAGCGTGCAGCCGCAGGACCGCGCGCTCCGCCCCCTCCGGCGGTCGGCCGAACCAGGACACCGCGACCATCGTGAGGAAGGCCAGCGGCACCGTCCACGAGGCCGGCTGCGCCAGCAGCACCGTGACCAGCCCCGAACTCCACGACCCGGTGGCGGACAGCACCGCGGCGCCGGTCGCCGAGACCACCCCGACCCCGAGCCCGCTCGCCGCACCCGCCACCGTGAGCCGGGACCACCAGATGCCGAGTACCAGCAGCGGGCAGAACGTCGAGGCGGCCACCGCGAACGCCCAGCCCACCAGGACGTTGATGTCCAGGTGCGCGGCCGGCAGCGACAGCAGCACCGCCACGAACGCGCCCGCCGCCACCGCGGCCCGCAGACTGCTCAGCCCGCTGCCGAACAGGTCGTGCGAGAGACCCCCGGCCAGCGCCAGAAGCAGCCCCGACGAGGTGGACAGGAACGCCGCGAACGCCCCCGCGGCCACCAGCGCCGTCAGCACGCTGCCCAGCGCGCCCGGAACCACGTGTCCCGGCAGGACGACCGTCACGGTGTCCGTCGCGTTGTTGTGGACCAGGTGCGGGGTCAGCACTCGTCCCAGCAGCCCGTACACCGCGGGGAAGAGATAGAACACGCCCAGCAGCGCGATCACCAGGACCGCCACCCGGCGCGCGTTGCGGGCACTGGTGCTGGTGTGGAAACGCATGATGACGTGCGGCAGCCCGATCGCCCCGAGCGTCGTGGCCATGAGCACCGACCAGGTCGCGAGCAGCGGGTACCCGGCGTCGTCGATGTCCAGCAGCGGGCGGCTCCAGCTGTCCGGAACGGTGACCGGTGTCAGCGCCTGCGCCCGGGTCTCCGCCCCGACGTGCACGACCAGGTAGACCGCGGGCACCGCGACGAAGGCCAGCTTCACCAGGTAGTGGAACGCTTGCACATAGGTGGCCGAGCGCATGCCGCCGACTGCTATCGACCCGCTGACCACCAGCCCGGCCAGCACCACCCCCACCCAGTACGGGGTGCCGCTGACCAGTTGCAGCACCACCCCCGCGCCCTTGAACTGCGGCACCAGGTACAGCCACATGATCACCAGCACGATCAGCCCGCACAGCTTTCGGATCGCCACCGAGCCCAGCCGGTACTCGGCGAAGTCCGGCACCGTGAACGCGCCCGAGCGGCGCATCGGGCCGGCCACCAGGGCGGCCACCGCGACGTAGCCCGCCGTGAACCCGACCGCGAACCACAGCGTGCCGATGCCGTTCTTCAGCAGCAGCCCGGCCAGCCCGATCACCGAGGCCGCCGACACGTACTCGCCCGCGATGGCCATCGCGTTCCAGCCCGGCGCCACCCGGCGCGAGGCCACCAGGAAGTCGGGCGTGGTGCGGGCCGCCCGCACCCCGTACAGGCCGATGGCCAGACTCGCGGCGAGCAGGAAGCCGATCGCCAGCAGGCCCGTCACGCCCGGTCGTCCGTCCGCTCGGCGGCGCGCACGTGCACGGCGGCGATCAGCAGCAGCAGGGGGTACGTCGACGTCGCCAGCACCAGCCAGGACACCGGCACTCCCGCCACCGTCATCCGGTCCAGGACCGGGAAGAGGGCGATGGTCCCGCTGGTGCCGAACAGCACCGCCGCCAGCATCGCCATGGTCCGCAGCGCCGTCCGGCGCTGCGCGACGAAGACCCGGCGGGCCCGTTCGGGATCGGCCGGCCCCGGCAGGGGCAGCGGACGCGGGTGCGGCCGGTGCCGGCGCGCCAGCGCGATCCTGGTCTGCGGGCTCGTCACCTTCTCCCGCCGGGTGCCGCTCATCTGGCGGCCCGGCCGAGTCTGCCGCTGCGGGCGGCCTCGATCAACTGCTCCTTCAGCCCCCGGGCGTGCCGCCGGCTGACGGGTACGTCACCCGCCGGTGTGCACGCCACGAGCCCGGCCGAACTCGTCACCCGCAGGTCGTGCACCCAGCCGACGGCGACGAGGTATCCGCGGTGCACCCGCACGAACCCGGCCGGCGCCCAGACGTCCTCCAGATACGACAGCGACAACCGGATCAGGTGGGTGTCCTCGGCCGTGTGCAGCCGCACGTAGTCGCCGTGCGCCTCGGCGAACTGGATGTCGTCGCGGCGGACGAACACCGTGCGTCGGCTGTGCTCGATCTGCACCACGGCCAGCTCGTCGGCCGGTCCGGACCCGCCGCCCGAGCGCCGCAGCCCGGCGATCCGGGACACCGACTCGGCGAGCCGCTCCGGCCGGATCGGTTTGAGCAGGTAGTCCACCGCGCCGATACCGAAGGCCTCGATGGCGTGCGACTCGGAGGCCGTGACGAACACGATGGCGGGCGGCACGGACAGCATGCTGATCACGCGCGCCACGTCCATCCCGTTCAGTCCCGGCATCGAGATGTCCAGGAACACCGCGTCGAACCAGGTGTTCCCGAGCAGCTTGACGGCGGCCTCCCCGCTCTCGGCCGACCGGACCTCGGAGATCTCCGGGATGTCGCCGAGGAACTCGGTGAGTTCCGCGCGGGTGTGCGGCTCGTCCTCCACCACGAGGACCTGCAGCGTCTGCCCGGTAGGCGTCACTCGGCAACCACTCCTCGCATGAATCGGGGCACCCGGATGACGACCTTGGTGCCGCTGCCCGGGGCGGTCTCGATCAGCAGGCCGTGCTCCGGCCCGTACACGGCGCGCAGCCGCTGGTCCACGTTGGCGAGACCCACGCCCTTCGCCGGTGGCCCCGAACCGGCGAGCACGGCGCGCGCCAGTTCCGGGTCCATGCCGACACCGTCGTCCTCGATCTCGATCACGCACAGCGGCCCCTCGCCGAAACCGGAGACGCTGATGTGCCCGTTCTCCGTCTTCTTCTCCAGCCCGTGCCGGACGGCATTCTCCACGAGGGGCTGCACCACCAGGAAGGGGATGGCGACCGGGAGGATCTCCGGTGCCATCCGCACCGTGATGTCCAGCCGGTCGTCGAAGCGCGCCCGCTGGAGTTCCAGGTAGGTCTGGGTGGCCTGGAGCTCGGCAGCGACGGTCGCGTAGTCGCCCTTGGTGGAGAAGCTGTAGCGCAGGTAGTCGGCGAAGTCCGTCAGCAGACCCCGGGCCCGAGCCGGGTCGGTGCGGATGTGCGCGGCGATCACGGCCAGTGCGTTGTGCAGGAAGTGCGGGGATATCTGCGCCCGCAGGGTCCGCAGGTCGGCCGCCGCGATCCGGGTGCGGGCGGTGCGCAGCTCGGCGTGGTCCAGGAACTCGGCGATCAGCCCCGCCACCTCCGCCAGGTCCTCCACGGCGACCTCGCCGGCCGCGACCAGGCAGCCCGCCAGCTCGTCCGCCACGATCAGCGGCACCGCGCACAGCGGCGGCTGCCGCCGGGCGGCGCCCCGCTCGTAGATCTGGGACAGCAGGGCCGCCGGGTCGCTGCCCGGGGGCATCGTCCCGTGCCGGCCGACCGGACCGTCGAGGTCCGCGAGGATCACCGCGTCCGCCCCCAGCAGCCGACGGATGCGGCGGGCGGCGGTGTCCCCGCTGCCCCGCAGGCCGGTGCGCAGCTCGTCACTCAGCAGCCGTGCCTCCCGCAGCACGGGGACGGCGGCGGGCTCGAACCGCGGCGGGCGCCTGCGGCCCGTCACGGACCGCAGCGACCAGCGCTTGCGCGGGGCCGGCGGTGTCCGCTGCGCATCGGGGGAGCTCTCCACGAGGCGACCGTAGCGCAGGCCCGCCGAACGGGAGCCGTTCCGTCGGTCCGGTCCGCGGCGGCCGGGACGGACGGCCTCCGGGTGAAGGAGGGCCGGGCCGCGCGGGCAGGGCGCGGCCCGGCCCCGGGCCGGCCGCGAGGGAGCGGTGGCCGGCCCCGGGGCGCCCGGGTGGGGGACCGGTACGCGGTCTCGGGGAACGGGGCGGAAAGGGAGCGTGGGGGGGCACCGGGGGCCCGCGGTACGAATCCCCGGTCCGTGCGCGCGCGGCGGTCGGACCGCCGCGGCGCGGTCAGTGCTTGGCAGCCCCTTCCGCGCCGGCGCCGGTCAGTGCCCTGACCTGGAGGGTGGCGAACCGCTCGGGGTCGTTCTCCGAGGAACTCAGGGCGCCGACGACGGCGCAGAGCAGGCCGAGCGGGATGGAGACCAGCCCGGGGTTGGCGAGCGGGAACCAGGCGAAGTCGACTCCGCTGATCAGCGCCGTCTCCGAACCGGAGACCACCGGCGAGAAGATCACCAGGCCCACCGCGCCGATCAGGCCGCCGTAGATGCCGGTCACCGCGCCCCGGGTGTTGAACCGCTTCCAGAACAGGCTGAGCAGCAGGGTCGGCAGGTTGGCCGAGGCCGCGATCGCGAAGGCCAGGGCGACCAGGAAGGCCACGTTCAGGCTCTGCGCGAAGATCGCCAGCACGATGGCGGCCGCGCCGACGCCGAAGGCGGACAGCTTGGCGACCTTGATCTCCTCCTGCTCCGACGCCTTCCCCTTGCGCAGCACGCTGTTGAAGAAGTCGTGCGCAAGCGAGGACGAGGAGGCGATGGTCAGACCGGCCACCGTCGAGAGGATCGCCGCGAAGGCGACGGCCGCGATGATGGCCAGCATGATCGCGGCGAAGGCCGAGCCGCCGAAGTGCGCGCCGACGGCCTCCGCCAGCTGCGGCGCCGCCGTGTTGCCGGCGGCGTTCTGCTCGGTGATCGCCTCCCGGCCCACCATCGCCGCGGCGCCGAAGCCCAGCACCAGGGTCATCAGGTAGAAGGTGCCGATCAGGCCGATGCCCCAGTTGACGGACTTCCTGGCCGCCTTGGAGTTCGGCACCGTGTAGAAGCGGATCAGGATGTGCGGCAGGCCCGCGGTGCCCAGCACCAGTGCGAGGCCGAGGCTGATCAGGTCGAGCTTGTTCCACAGCGTCTGCCAGGCGTCACCGGGCACTTCCTTGCCGAAGTTCAGCCCCGGTTCGAGGAAGGCCTGGCCGGCGCCGCTGGCACTGGCTGCGTCGCCCATCAGGGAGCCGACGTCGAAGTTGTACACCGCCAGCACCAGCACCGTGAGCAGGAACGCCCCGCCCATCAGCATGCCGGCCTTGATGATCTGCACCCAGGTGGTGCCCTTCATCCCGCCGAAGGTCACGTAGACGATCATCAGGATGCCGACGATGACGATGCCCACGATCTTCGCGGCCTCGGCGCTCATGCCGAGGTAGGTCTCCCCGGGCTTGATGCCCAGCAGCAGCGCGATCAGCGCGCCGGCGCCGACCATCTGCGCGAGCAGGTAGAAGATCGAGACGGTGATGGTGGACACGGCGGCCGCGGTCCGCACCGGACGCTGCCGCATGCGGTACGAGAGCACGTCGGCCATCGTGAACCGGCCGGAGTTGCGTAGCAGCTCCGCGACGAGCAGCAGTGCCACCAGCCAGGCGACGAGGAACCCGATCGAGTAGAGGAAGCCGTCGTAGCCGAAGAGGGCGATCATGCCGGCGATACCGAGGAAGGACGCGGCCGACATGTAGTCGCTGCCGATCGCGAAGCCGTTCTGCATCCCGGTGAACTCGCGGCCGCCCGAGTGGAAGTCGGCAGCGGATTTGGTCTGTCTGCTCGCCCACACGGTGACGCCGAGCGTCACCGCGATCATGGCGAGGAAGAGCAGCACAGTGAGGGTGCGGCCGCTGGAGCCGGCCTCCTGCGCGAGGAACGTCGTCGTCATGAGGTGGCCCTCCGGGAGTCGGTGCTGTCGGGCCCCGTCACCGGGCCGGCGGCCGTCGCGGCGGCCGCCGCCGGAGCGGGTCGGGTCAGCTCCGTGCAGAGTTCCTCTGCGAGCGGGTCCAGGCGCCGGTTGGCGTACCGGGAGTAGAGGACGGCGATGGCGAAGGTGCTGACGAACTGCAGCAGGCCGAACACCAGCGCCACGTTGACCTGGCCGAACAGCACGGTGGCCATGGCGTCGCGGGCGTAGGCGGACATCAGCACGTAGAGGAGGTACCAGACGAGGAAGGCCAGGCTCATCGGGAACGCGAAGACGACCAGGCGGCGTTTGAGTTCCAGGAAGCGCGGATCGGTGTGCATGTCCGCTGAGCGGCGGTCCACAGCCTCCTCGGGGGAGCGTGACTGCGGTGGGAGTTCTGTCGACATTGACGCCTCCTGATCGGGGGAACGTGCTCCCCCGTCGGTGCTTGGGACTGGGTCGCAAAGTAAGCAGCGTCACACCTGCGGGAAAGCAACCGTCCCCGACGTGCGGCGAACGTGCGGAGTGCGCGGCGAACGGCAGTTCTCCGTGCGGTGGCCGGTTCGTTTGCGCGCCGGACGGTAGGACCTGCGCGGTGGCCAGCACCGTTCGTCAACCCTTGCCGTCGCTCAGCCTCTTTGGGATGGATTGCGGCGCCGGACGGGACGCCGCCCCCCGCCGGCTCGTTGGCCCCGGGTGTGATGAGTCAGAGGAACAGCGAGGGAAGGCCGTCGGCCCGTGAGCGGCTGGCACGGCAGCGTGAGCGGGAGAAGGCGGCCGAGAAGCGCAAGCGCGCCCTGAAGGCCGGCCTGGTGGCCGTCGCCGTCGTCGCCACCGTCGGTGCCGTCGGGGTGGCGGTGAGTCAGAGTGGCAAGGAGCCCGCCCCGGCCTCCGGCCCGGCGGCCGAGCCGATCTCGGAGGGGAAGGGCCGCGCCCCCGTCACCCTCTCGATCTACGAGGACTTCCGCTGTCCGGGATGCGGCCACTTCGAGCGGGGCTTCGCGGAGACCATCGAGGAACTGCGCGCCGACGGCACGCTCCGCACGGACTACCACCTGGTCTCGATCATCGACGGCAACCTGGGGGGCAACGGCTCGCAGAACGCCGCGAACGCCGCCGCCTGCGCCCGCGACGCCGGCAGCTTCACGGAGTACCACGACCTGCTCTTCCGCAACCAGCCGGAGGAGTCGTCGGACCCGTTCGCGGACAAGGGCCACCTGATCGAGCTGGCCGGCGAGGTCCCCGGACTCGACAGCGCCGCGTTCCGCGGATGCGTGCGCGAGGGCACGCACGACGACTGGGTCGCGCGGGCCAACGAGGACTTCCTCGGCTCCGGGCTGAACGCCACCCCGACCGTGCTGCTGGACGGCGAGAACCTCTACGGGGACCCGAACAACCCGCTCACACCGGAGAAACTCCGGGAAATGGTCGAGGACGCCGCCGCCAAGTGACGACGCGGGTGCCGGGAGCCGGGCCCGGCAGGGTAGCGTCTGACTCGCCATGGACTCCCTTGCCTTCATTCCAAGCCCGTCGTCCGGCGAGATCATGCTCGGTCCGATCCCGCTGCGCGGCTACGCCTTCTGCATCATCCTCGGTGTCTTCGCCGCCGTCTGGATCGGTAACCGGCGCTGGATGGCCCGGGGCGGCCAGGCCGGGACCGTCGCCGACATCGCCACCTGGGCGGTGCCCTTCGGCCTGATCGGCGGCCGGATCTACCACGTCGTCACCGACTACCAGCTCTACTTCGGCGAGGGTCGGAACTGGGTCGACGCCTTCAAGATCTGGGAGGGCGGCCTCGGCATCTGGGGGGCGATCGCGTTCGGCGCGGTCGGCGCCTGGATCGCCTGCCGCCTGCGCGGCGTCCCGCTGCCCGCCTACGCCGACGCGATCGCTCCCGGCATCGCCGTGGCCCAGGCCCTCGGCCGCTGGGGCAACTGGTTCAACCAGGAGCTGTACGGCCGCGCCACCGACGTGCCGTGGGCGCTGGAGATCGACAACGGCATCAACGACGGCACCTTCCACCCGACCTTCCTCTACGAGTCGCTCTGGTGCCTGGGGGTCGCGGCCCTGGTCATCTGGGCGGACCGCCGCTTCCGGCTCGGCCACGGCCGGGCGTTCGCCCTCTACGTCGCGGCGTACACGGCGGGGCGGTTCTGGATCGAGTACCTGCGCATCGACGAGGCCCACGAGTTCCTCGGGCTGCGGCTGAACAACTGGACCGCGGTCGCGGTCTTCCTGGCCGCCCTGGTGTACCTGGTGCTCTCCGCCCGCAGGGTTCCCGGGCGCGAGGAGGTCGTCGAGCCGGGTGCCGAGGACGAGGGTTCGGACAAGGACGCACCCGCCGACGCCTCCGACCCCCCCGCCCCCGACAGCGGGACCGGGGCCGCGGACCGCACGGCCGGGCGCGGTACGAAGACCGGCGCCGGCGCAGCCCCGGAGCCACACCCCGACGCGGGCTCCCCCACCGGTGGGGAGTCTGCGTCCCCGGATGCCGGCAGGCCCTCGCAGACCTGAGAGCGTCGTCCGCCCCCTGCCGCACCGTTTCCGGCCCGACGGCCGCCGCGCTCCGTTCGGCGGCCGTCGGCGCGTTCGCCGGGCGTTCCGGCGGGAGGCACCGCGGCGGCCCCGGTCCGCCGCACGCCCCCGCCGCGGGGTGCCGGACACGGCCCCCGCCGTCCCGTGCGGCACGTGCGCAAGCCTGCTACCGGCTGAACGCGTTGGGTGAAAACTGTTACCAGGCGGTTTCAGTTCGATTGCCGCGGGGCAGAAGCCGAAAGCGCTGGGCAACGAAGCCCGCGGTTTCACCGAGCCACCCCACCTTCCGGTCGCAGCCCCCACCCCCGTGCCCGGTACGGCCCGACGCGCTGCCGAGACCGGCACACGGCGTCCGCATGATGGACTCAAGTATCCAGTTCCCGGGACGCTGACCATCATGTAACCTGCACGAAAATTTGTTCCGCAGAGGGCCAACGTCGTCCCTCGGCAGCCAGCACCTTTGCCATGACGACGACGGGAGAGCCGATGCGTGCAGCGTCTCTGGCGGCCCACCCTGCCAAACAGGGGTTGTACGACCCCCGCAACGAGCACGACGCCTGCGGTGTCGGTTTTGTGGCCACCCTCACCGGCGAGGCGAGCCACCTCCTCGTCGAGCAGTCGCTGACCGTACTGCGCAACCTGGAGCACCGCGGCGCCACCGGCTCGGAGCCCGACTCCGGCGACGGCGCGGGCATCCTGCTGCAGGTCCCGGACGCGTTCCTGCGGGACTCGGTCGCCTTCGAACTCCCGAAGGCAGCTGACTACGCAGTCGGTATCGCCTTCCTCCCCGCCGACGGGGCGCAGGGCTCCCTGAACGAGGCCGTGGCCCACGTCGAGACGATCGCGGCCGAGGAGGGCCTGCGGGTCCTCGGCTGGCGCGAGGTCCCGGTCGCCCCCGACCTGCTCGGCAGCGGCGCCCGCGCGACCATGCCGTCCTTCCGGCAGCTGTTCGTGGCCGACGAGCCGGAACCCGGCGCCGAGGCGCGCACCGGCATCGAGCTGGATCGCATGGCGTTCGTGCTGCGCAAGCGGGCCGAGCGCGAGGCCGGCGTCTACTTCCCCTCGCTCTCCGGCCGTACCCTGGTCTACAAGGGCATGCTCACCACGGGCCAGCTCGAGCCCTTCTTTCCGGATCTCTCGGACCGGCGGTTCGCCAGCGCGATCGCCCTGGTGCACTCCCGTTTCTCCACCAACACCTTCCCCAGCTGGCCGCTGGCGCACCCGTTCCGGTTCGTTGCGCACAACGGCGAGATCAACACCGTCCAGGGCAACCGCAACTGGATGCGGGCCCGGGAGTCGCAGCTCGCCAGCGACCTCTTCGGCGACAAGGAGCTGGAGCGGATCTTCCCGGTGTGCACACCCGGTGCCTCCGACTCCGCGACCTTCGACGAGGTGCTGGAACTCCTCCACCTCGGCGGCCGCTCGCTGCCGCACTCGGTGCTGATGATGGTCCCCGAGGCGTGGGAGAACCACGACTCGATGGACCCTGCCCGGCGGGCCTTCTACCAGTTCCACTCCACGATGATGGAGCCCTGGGACGGCCCCGCCTGCGTCACCTTCACCGACGGCACCCAGGTCGGCGCGGTCCTCGACCGCAACGGCCTGCGTCCCGGCCGCTACTGGGTGACCGACGACGGCCTGGTCGTGCTGGGCTCCGAGGTCGGCGTGCTCGACATCGACCCTGCCAAGGTGGTCCGCAAGGGCCGCCTCCAGCCGGGCCGGATGTTCCTCGTCGACACCGCCGAGCACCGCATCGTCGAGGACGACGAGATCAAGTCGCAGCTCGCCGCGGAGCAGCCCTACCAGGAGTGGCTGACGGCCGGCTTCACCAAGCTGGCCGACCTGCCCGAGCGCGAGCACATCGTGCACACCCACGCTTCGGTCACCCGCCGCCAGCAGACCTTCGGCTACACCGAGGAGGAGCTGCGCGTCCTGCTCGCCCCGATGGCCAGGACGGGTGCCGAGCCGATCGGCTCGATGGGCACCGACTCGCCCATCGCCGCGCTCTCCGACCGGCCGCGGCTGCTGTTCGACTACTTCACCCAGCTGTTCGCGCAGGTCACCAACCCGCCGCTGGACGCCATCCGGGAGGAGCTCGTCACCTCCCTGCACTCCGCGCTCGGACCGCAGGGCAACCTGCTCCAGCCCGGACCGGCCTCCTGCCGCAGCGTGACGCTGCCGTTCCCGGTGATCGACAACGACGAGCTCGCCAAGCTCATCCACGTGAACGCCGACGGCGACCGCCCCGGGATGACCGCCGCCACCCTCTCCGGCCTCTACCGGGTCAATGGCGGCGGCGACGAACTGGCGGCCCGGATCGCGGAGATCCGCGAGGAGACGGACGCCGCCATCGCCGGCGGAGCCCGGATCATCGTGCTGTCCGACCGGCACTCGGACGCCGAGCACGCCCCGATCCCCTCGCTGCTGCTGACCTCGGCGGTGCACCACCACCTGATCCGCACCAAGCAGCGCGCCCAGGTCGGCCTCCTCGTCGAGGCCGGCGACGTCCGCGAGGTGCACCACGTCGCCCTGCTGATCAGCTACGGCGCCGCCGCGGTGAACCCCTACCTGGCGATGGAGTCCGTCGAGGACCTGGTCCGGGCCGGGACCTTCCTGCCCGGCGACGCCGACCCGGACGCCGCGATCAAGAACCTGATCAAGGCACTCGGCAAGGGCGTGCTCAAGGTGATGTCCAAAATGGGCATCTCCACCGTGGCCTCCTACCGTGGCGCCCAGGTCTTCGAGGCCGTCGGCCTGGACGAGTCCTTCGTGGACACCTACTTCCACGGCACGACCACCAAGATCGGCGGCGTCGACCTGCACATCGTCGCCAAGGAGGTCGCCGCCCGGCACGCCAAGGCCTACCCGGCCTCCGGGATCGCCTCCGCGCACCGGGACCTGGAGATCGGCGGCGAGTACCAGTGGCGGCGCGAGGGCGAACCGCACCTGTTCGACCCGGACACCGTCTTCCGGCTCCAGCACTCCACCCGCGAGCGCCGCTACGACGTCTTCAAGCAGTACACCAGCCGGGTGGACGAGCAGTCCGAGCGGCTGATGACGCTGCGCGGCCTCTTTCGCCTCAAGGAGGGCGACCGCGAGCCGATCCCCCTGGAGGAGGTGGAACCGGTCTCGGAGATCGTCAAGCGGTTCTCCACCGGGGCGATGAGCTACGGCTCGATCTCCCGGGAGGCGCACGAGACCCTTGCGATCGCGATGAACCAGTTGGGCGGCAAGTCCAACACCGGTGAGGGCGGCGAGGACCCCGAGCGCCTCTACGACCCGGCCCGCCGGTCGTCCATCAAGCAGGTCGCCTCCGGCCGCTTCGGCGTCACCAGCGAGTACCTCGTCAACTCCGACGACATCCAGATCAAGATGGCCCAGGGCGCCAAGCCCGGCGAGGGCGGCCAGCTGCCCGGGCACAAGGTCTACCCCTGGGTGGCGCGGACCCGGCACTCCACACCGGGCGTCGGGCTGATCTCGCCCCCTCCGCACCACGACATCTACTCCATCGAGGACCTCGCCCAGCTCATCCACGACCTGAAGAACGCCAATCCCCGGGCGCGGATCCACGTCAAGCTGGTCTCCGAGGTCGGCGTCGGCACCGTCGCCGCCGGCGTCTCGAAGGCGCACGCCGACGTGGTGCTGATCTCCGGCCACGACGGCGGCACCGGCGCCTCCCCGCTGACCTCGCTCAAGCACGCCGGCGGCCCCTGGGAGCTCGGCCTCGCCGAGACCCAGCAGACCCTGCTGCTCAACGGGCTGCGGGACCGCATCGTGGTGCAGACCGACGGCCAGCTCAAGACCGGCCGAGACGTCCTCGTCGCCGCGCTGCTGGGCGCCGAGGAGTTCGGCTTCGCCACCGCGCCGCTGGTCGTCTCCGGCTGCGTGATGATGCGCGTCTGCCACCTGGACACCTGCCCGGTCGGCATCGCCACGCAGAACCCGGTGCTCCGCGGGCGGTACGACGGCAAGGCCGAGTTCGTGGTGAACTTCTTCGAGTTCATCGCGGAGGAGGTCAGGGAGCTCCTCGCCCAGCTCGGCTTCCGCACACTCGACGAGGCCGTCGGCCACGCCGAACTGCTGGACACCAGCCGCGCCGTCGACCACTGGAAGGCGCAGGGCCTGGACCTGGCGCCGCTGCTGCACGTGCCGGAGCTGCCCGAGGGTGCCGTCCGCCACCAGGTCAACGAGCAGGACCACGGGCTGGCGAAGGCACTCGACAACCAGTTGATCAAACTGGCCGCCGACGCCCTCGCCGCGGACAGCGTCGAGGACGCCAGGCCGGTGCGTGCCCAGGTCGCGATCCGCAACATCAACCGGACCGTCGGCACCATGCTCGGCCACGAGGTGACGAAGAAGTTCGGCGGCGCCGGGCTGCCGGAGAACACCATCGACCTCACCTTCACCGGTTCCGCCGGCCAGTCCTTCGGCGCCTTCCTCCCGCGCGGCGTGACACTGCGGCTGGAGGGCGACGCCAACGACTACGTCGGCAAGGGCCTTTCCGGCGGACGTGTCGTCGTCCGGCCGGACCGCGCCGCCGAGCACCTCGCGGAGTTCTCGACCATCGCGGGCAACACCCTCGCCTACGGCGCCACTGGCGGCGAGATGTTCCTTCGCGGCCGGGTCGGCGAGCGGTTCTGCGTCCGCAACTCCGGGGCCACCGTGGTCTCGGAGGGCGTGGGCGACCACGGCTGCGAGTACATGACGGGCGGCCGGGCCGTCGTGCTGGGGGAGACCGGGCGGAACTTCGCCGCCGGCATGTCCGGCGGCTCCGCCTACGTCATCGACCTCGACCCGGACCACGTCAACCCCGAGCTGTCCTCCGCCGTCGAACCGCTGGACGACGACGACCGGCGGTGGCTGCACGACGTCGTGCAACGCCACCACGAGGAGACCGGGTCCACCGTCGCCGAGGCGCTCCTCGCCGACTGGGACAGCGCCCTGCCCCACTTCAGCAAGGTGCTGCCCGCCACCTACAAGGCCGTGCTCGCCGCCAAGGACGCCGCCGAGCGAGCGGGACTCAGCGAGACCGAGACCCACGAGAAGATGATGGAGGCGGCGACCCGTGGCTGACCCCAAGGGCTTCCTGAACACCGACCGCGAGGTCGCGCCGACCCGCCCGGTCGAGGAGCGGGTCAAGGACTGGAACGAGGTCTACGCCCCCGGCTCCCTGCTGCCGATCATCAGCAAGCAGGCCGGGCGCTGCATGGACTGCGGCATCCCGTTCTGCCACAACGGCTGCCCGCTCGGGAACCTCATCCCGGAGTGGAACGACTACGCCTACCGCGACGACTGGTCCGCCGCCATCGAGCGGTTGCACGCCACCAACAACTTCCCGGAGTTCACCGGGCGGCTGTGCCCGGCTCCCTGCGAGTCGGCGTGCGTGCTGGGCATCAACCAGCCCGCGGTGACCATCAAGAACGTCGAGGTCACCATCATCGACAAGGCGTGGGACAACGGCGACGTCACCCCGCAGCCCCCCGAGCGGCTCTCCGGCAAGACCGTCGCCGTGATCGGCTCCGGGCCGGCCGGTCTCGCCGCCGCCCAGCAGCTCACCCGTGCCGGGCACACCGTGGCGGTCTTCGAGCGCGCCGACCGGATCGGCGGGCTCCTGCGCTACGGCATCCCCGAGTTCAAGATGGAGAAGCGCCACATCAACCGCCGCGTCGAGCAGATGCGCGCGGAAGGCACCAAGTTCCGCACCGGAGTCGAGATCGGCCAGGACCTGGACGCCGGCGACCTGCGCCGCCGCTACGACGCCGTGGTGATCGCCGCCGGCTCCACCACGGCCCGCGATCTGCCCGTTCCCGGCCGGGAACTCAACGGCATCCACCAGGCCATGGAGTACCTGCCGCTCGCCAACAAGGTGCAGGAGGGCGACTTCGTCGCACCCCCGATCACCGCCGAGGGCAAGGACGTCGTCGTCATCGGCGGCGGCGACACCGGGGCCGACTGCGTCGGCACCGCGCACCGCCAGGGCGCGCGCTCCGTCACCCAACTGGAGATCATGCCGCGGCCGGACGAGGAGCGCAGCCCCCAGCAGCCCTGGCCGACCTTCCCGATGCTCTACAAGGTCACCTCCGCGCACGAGGAGGGCGGCGAGCGGGTCTACTCCGTCTCGACCACCCACTTCGAAGGACTCGAACCGGCCGAGGGGCAGACCGTCGGCGACGTCGCGGCACTGCACCTCGCCGAGGTGGAGTTCGTCGAGGGCAAGCTCCGGCAGAAGCCCGGCACCGAGCGGCGCATCCCCGCCCAACTGGTCACCCTGGCCATGGGCTTCACCGGCATCGACCGCGAGAACGGCCTCGTCGAGCAGTTCGGGGTGGACCTCGACGAGCGCGGCAACGTCGCCAGGAACGCCGACTACGCCACCAGCGTCGACGGCGTGTTCGTCGCGGGCGACGCGGGCCGCGGCCAGTCGCTGATCGTCTGGGCCATCGCCGAGGGACGCTCGGCCGCCCGCGGCGTGGACCGCTACCTCACCGGCGTCAGCGCGCTCCACGCGCCGATCAAGCCCACCGACCGGTCGCTGACCGTCTGACCGCCCGGCCGGTCCCGCGCGGACCGGTCGGCCCCCGATGTGCCGCACAACGGGGTGCGGACACCGCCGTGGCGCTCGCCCTCATCCCCGACCGGGGGCGGGCGCCGCGGTCCGTCCCCACGGCGTAGCACCGCCTCCCGCCCGCCGGGCACGCCGCCCTCGCGGGACGCTCCGGCCCCGCCGGCCCGCTCCGGGGCGGCGCCCGGAACCGGGAGCCGCCCCGGCACGTCCCATCGGCACCCCCGACAGGAGGCAACGATGCGACGACACCACACCGTCCCGACCGCGCTCGCGGCAGTGACTGCCGTCCTCGCCCTCGGCGGCTGCGGCGAGCAGACCGTCACCGGCGACGGCTCACCCCGGCCGCAGCCCACACCGACCCCCACGCAGGAGCAGTCCACGTTCGAGAAGCGGGCCGCCGCCCTCGCGGAGGAATGGCCCGAGGTGCAGCCCGTCGAGGGCCGTCCGAACGTCATGCTGCCGCTGGAGGACGCCGAACAGGCCGGCGACGACGCCCGGACCCTCACCGTCACCGTCGGCCACGGCGCCTGCATCGAGGACTACGGCACCCACCTGGAGGAGACCGACGACCTGGTCATCGTCTCCGGCTGGGCCGAGAACGAGGACGTCGACTTCTGCACCGACGAACTCGTCCTCGACAAGGCCGAGATCGAACTGGACGCGGAACTCGGCGACCGGGTCGTCGTGGACGCCGCGACCGGGGAGCAGCTGATCGGGAAGTAGCCCGATCCGTCATTGATCGGCCGATCGGCGGCGCCGATCCGTGATCCCCGTACCCCGATGACGCAAGGTGGACATCGTCACCTCCGGTGCCCGGCCGGGCACCGTGCGTCGTCCATGAGGAGTGCGGCCATGCGGAAGCGCGCCATCGCCGTCGGAGCGGTCCTGTCCCTCGGCCTCGCCGCCTGCGGCAGCGGAACCGCCGCCGACGAGGACACGCTCACCGTGTGGATCATGGAGGGCACCAACCCGGACTCCGATCCCTTCTTCGACGAGCTGGGAGCGGAGTTCGAGAAGCGCACCGACGCCGCCCTCACGGTCCAGTACGTGCCCTGGCCCGACGCCCACGACAAGTTCACCAAGGCCATGGCCGGCGGCACCACCCCGGACGTCGCCGAGATCGGCACCACCTGGACCACCGAGTTCGCCGAGGCGGGCGCTCTCGCCCCTCTCGGCGACCGGGTCCGCGACGCCGGCCTCGACGGCGACCTCGTCGAAGGACTCCGGCAGGCCGGCACCCTGGACGGCGAGCTCTACGGGATGCCCTGGTACGCCGGAGTGCGCGCCCTGCTCTACCGCAAGGACCTCTTCGACGAGCACGGCCTCACCGCCCCCACCAGTTGGGACGAACTCCGCGACACCGCCACCGCGCTCAAGCGCAAGGAACCCGGCACGATCCCCTTCCCCGTCGTCGGCGACAACGAGTACGCCCTCGACGCGTTCATCTGGGGCGCCGGCGGTGACCTCGCGGTCGAGCGCGACGGCACCTGGAAATCCGCCGTCAACAGCCCTGCCGCACTCCGCGGCCTGACGTTCTACACCTCACTCGCCACCGAGCACGGCACCTCCCCGAAAGCCGCCACCACCTGGGACGAGGCGGACCTCGTCGACAACTTCGCCGACGGCCGGGTGGCCATGGCCGTCTGCGGCAACTGGACCCCCGCCGCCATCCTCGCCGACCACCCCGAACTGGAGGGCCGGCTCGCCGCCGCCCCCATCCCCGGCCCCGACGGCGGCACCAGCCCCTCGTTCCTCGGCGGCTCGCACCTCGGCATCTTCGAGGACAGCGGCAAACAGGACCTGGCCTGGACGTTCGTCGCCCTCATGAGCTCCGCCGAGAACGCCGGGCAATGGGCCCGCCAGTCCGGCTACTTCGCCGGGCATCGCTCCCTCGTCGAGAAGGTCCGGCAGCAGGGCGACCCCCTCGTCGCCCCCTTCGCCCGGCAGCTCGCCGAAGCCGGCCGCACCGTCCCCACCACCCCCGCCTACGGCGAGATCCAGGGCAAGAAGACCCTCGCCCGGATGGTGCAGTCCGTCCTCACCGGCAGAGCCGACCCCCGACGCGCCGCCGACCTGGCCGCCGCCGACATGGACGAGTCCTTTGGCAACTGACACCCGCCCCCCGGCGGGCCGCCCCCACCGGCCGCGCCCCGCACCCCCGGCCATCGCACCCGGTCCCGCCCGCCGCCGCGCCCTGCGCCGCCGCGCCGCACGTCCCTGGCTGCTCCTCGCGCCCGCGCTGCTCACCGTCGCCGCCCTGCTGCTGTGGCCCCTGGCCCGCGTGGTGTGGATGTCCTTCCAGGACTACGGCCTGCGCGAGATCGTCAGCGGCGGGACCGACTACAACGGTCTGGCCAACTACCGGGACATCCTCGGCCGGCCCTACCTGTGGACCACCGTCCTCCCCAACACCGTCCTGTTCGCCCTCGCCTGCGTCACCCTCACCGTCGTCCTCGGCACCCTCGTCGCCCTGCTGCTCCACCGGCTCGGACCCGTGGCACGCGGCCTGTGCGCCGGCGCCGTCATGACGGCCTGGGCCATGCCCGCCGTCACCGGTACCTATGTCTGGATCTGGCTCTTCGACCCGCTGGGCGGCGCCGCCGTCCAAGCGCTTGGCGCAGCCGGTCTCGTCGACCCGGCCGACACCAACTGGTTCACCGGCCGTCTGGGCTTCTACGCCATCGCCACCCTCAACGTCGTCCACCACAGCTTCCCGTTCGTCGCCGTCACCGTCCTCGCCGGCCTGCTGACCGTGCCCCGCGAACTCCACGAAGCCGCCGTCGTGGACGGCGCGAACGCCTGGCAGCGCTTCTGGGCTGTCACCGTGCCCTGCCTCCGGCCGGTCTTCACCGTGGTGATCACCCTCAGCACCATCTGGGACTTCAAGGTCTTCGTCCAGCTCTACCTGATGCCCGGCGGCAACGGCGCGAACCCCGAGGTGCTCAACCTCGGCGTGTGGAGTTACGTCGAGTCCTTCGCCCAGCGCCAGTACGGGACCGGCGCCGCCATCGCCGTCCTCCTCACCGTGCTGCTGCTCGGGATCACCCTCGTCCACCTGCGCACCCTCTTCAAGGAGAGCGAGGAGCTGTGACTGTCCCCACCCCTGCTGCACGAGCCGGCACCGGCCTCGCCGTGGCCGCCCTGCTCGCCTTCACCCTCCTGCCCGTCTCCTGGATGGTCACCACTGCGCTCGACCCGCGCGCCGGCGCCCGCGGCGCCGACCTCGTCCCGGAGGCCCTCACTCTCGACCACTTCCGGTTCGTCCTCGACGAGGGCGGCTTCGGCCGCTACCTCGTCAACTCCGCTCTTCTCGGCCTCGGCACCGTGCTGCTCACCGCGCTGCTCTCGCTGCTGGCCGCCGTGGCCGTCGCCCGGTTCACCTTCCGGCTCCGCACCGCGGTGCTGGTGATGGTGCTCATCGTGCAGATGGTCCCGCTGGAGGCCCTCGTCATCCCGCTCTTCGTCCAGATGCGGCACCTCGACATGCTCAACAGTCTGCTCGGCCTGACCGTGGTCTACCTGGCCTTCTCGCTGCCGTTCGCGATCTGGATGCTGCGCGGCTTCGTCGCCGCCGTTCCCCGCGAGGTGGAGGAGGCCGCCTACCTCGACGGCTGCGGCTGGCCCCGGATGTTCCGCTCCGTCCTGCTGCCGCTCGTCGCCCCCGGCCTCGTGGCCACCAGCGTCTTCTCGTTCATCGTCGCCTGGAACGAGTTCATCTTCGCCTTCACGTTCCTCCAGGACGAGAGCCGCTTCACCGCCGCCGTCGGGCTGCACCGCTTCTTCGGACAGCACACCAACGACTGGGGGCCGATCATGGCCGGCTCCACCCTCATCACCCTGCCGGTCCTGGTGTTCTTCGTCCTGGTCCAGCGCCGGATGTCCTCCGGCCTCGCGGCGGGAGCGGTGAAGGGCTGAGCCGCCGCCGTCAGCCGGTGGGCTGTTTCGCGGTCAGCCCGCCACCGAGGCGGGGAAGCCGCCGGTCGCCACCGGCCCCCAGCGCCGCGGAGTCACCCGGATGACCGACTTCCCCTGCCTCACCATCGCCGCCCGGTATCCGTCCCAGTCCGGGTGCTCACCGGAGATCACCCGGTAGTACTCCACCAGCGGCTCCACCGAATCCGGCGCGTCGACCACCTCGGCGTCGCCGTCCACCTGCACCCACGGGCCGTCCCACTCGCCCGACAGCACCACCACGCTCACCTGCGAGTCGCGCCGGGCGTTGCGGGTCTTCGCCCGCTCCGGGTACGTCGAGACCACGATCCGCCCGGCGCCGTCCACGCCGCACGTCAGCGGTGAAGCCTGCGGGGAACCGTCCGACCTGCGGGTCAGGAGCAGGGCGCGGTGCCGCGGCCGGACGAAGTCCAGCAACTCGTCGAGACCGACCCGGGTGTTCGTGGCGATGCTGGGGCTCATGCCGCCGAGCGTAGGCCGTCGGGGCCGCTGCAGGACGGCGCACCCCTCACGTGTCGCACTCCAGCACCGTCCGGCACAGCCCGCAGCGGGCCCGCACCCGGCCGCGCACCGGCAGCGCGAGCCGCTGGAAGCAGACCGGGCAAGCGAACGACACCCGGGACGGCCGGGAGCCCACCGGCCCCTCGAACGCGTAGGACCCACCGCCCGGCGCAGCCGCGGCCCCTGCTCCGCGCACCCTCGCCAGCTCCCGGTCGCGTACGTATCGGGCCCGGTCCAAGCGCCCCGCGGACAGCAGCGGCGGCTGTCTCCCGTCCCTCCGCGCCAGCGCCCGCCCCGCGCGGTACGCCTCCCGGGCCTGCGGGCTGGTGAACCATGCCTCGGGATCCTCGCCGAACACCTCCGCCCGCTTGGCCAGCACGTAACCGAACTCCTCCGGCGTGAGATAACCCAGCTTCTGCGAGGTCAGCGGGTCCTGCCGGAACGCGTCCAGCAGCAGCCAGCCGCTGCCCAGATAGGCCGCCGCCGTGTCGGTCAGGATCTCGTTCGCGCCCTCGTCCCCGAACCGCAGATCCCACCGGTGCAACTGGACGTGCGTCACCTCGTGGGCGAGTGCCGCCCCGATGTCCCTGCGGTGGCCCTTGAACCGGCTGTTCAACTCGACGAAGTACTCCGGCCCCGCCGCCGGCTCCACCAGCGCCGCCTGCTCCATGTCCCGGAACCCGACGATTACCCGCGCCTGCGGCAACCGCAGATGCCGCACCACCGCCCCGGCCACCCGCTGCGCACCGGCGTACAACTCCTCGTCGTCGAGGAAGGCCACCTCCACCGGAGGCAGGCCGACGGCGAAGGGGCGGAGCCCGTCCGGGGACAGCCTGCGGTACAGCGCCGTGACCGACGCGCGCACGTCGGCGAGATGCGGGTAACCGCGCTCGACGTTCCGCCCGCTCCCCACGCGCTCCCCCCCGTCGTCGTCCGGCTCCGTCTCCTCGGCCCACTGTAGGACGCCGCCCGCGAGCGGCCGGGCTGCCGCGCGCCACCGGCGGTGCTGTCGGCCGTGTGCGGCAGTGCTCGGGCGGTGCGTCAGCCCCGTTGGCCGTAGCACAGGCAGAACGGATGCCCGGCCGGGTCGGCGAACACCAGGAACCCCCGATGAGCGCCCCCGCTGTCATGCAGGAAGCGGGCCCCCAGCGCCTCCACCTCCCGGCGCGCCCGGTCCGCGTCGGCATGCTCCGGCACGTCGAAGTCCAGGTGCATCTGCTGCGGACGAGAAAGATCCGGCCAGTCCGGCGGTACGTGGTCCACCGCCTGCTGGAACGCGAGCTGCCTGCCTCCGGGGCCGTTCAGCGTCACCCAGTCCGCCTCCCGTCCGTCCACCTCCCACCCCAGGATTCCGGCGTAGAACGCGGCCAGCGCGGCCGGATCGGGACAGTCGACGACAGTGCTCTGCAGGGTTGCGATCATGTGCACGAGCCTAGGGGGCTTCTCCGCAGGCCCCCGGGGGCGCCGGGTCGCGCCGTCCCCGGGCGGGCCGCTTCCGCGCCGTCCCGCCCGCGCCGCACGAAGCGGCAGTATCCGCAGCGTGGACACCCGCGCACACCGCCGCCCCGACCCGTCTAGGGTCGACGACCATGACCAACAGCGACACCGGTGCACCTGTCGGCGACGCCGCCGAGCCCGCCCCCGGCCCCGCCCGGGCCCACCTGCCCGCCTCCGCGGACGAGCAGCCTGGCACCGGGACCGATCCGGCCGTCCAGGCCGAACTGACCCGCCTGCGGGAGAGCATCGACAACATCGACGCCGCCGTGGTGCACATGCTCGCCGAACGCTTCAAGTGCACCCAGCAGGTGGGCCGGCTCAAGGCCGACCACCGGCTGCCGCCCGCCGACCCCGCGCGCGAGGCCCGGCAGATCACCCGGCTGCGGCAACTCGCCGAGAACGCCCGCCTCGACCCCGCGTTCGCCGAGAAACTGCTCAACTTCGTCATCGCCGAGGTCATCCGCCACCACGAGACCATGGCTCGCGACTGACCCGGCCCCACCCGCCTCCACCCGGCCCCCACGCCCGCCTGGCCCCCATCCGTGCCCGCCGTCGCCCGCACCCGCGCCCCGCCGCACCTCGCTGCGCACGTCCGGCGGGCTGCGGCAGCATGTCCCCATGTCCGTACTCACGCGCGACGAAGCGCAGACCCGAGCACACCTCCTCGACGTCCACAGCTACACGATCGACCTCGACCTCACCCGCGGCGAGGACTGCTACGGATGCACCACCCTGATCCGGTTCACCGCACGCCACCCCGGCGACACCTTCCTCGAGATCCGCCCCGCCACCCTCCACCGCGCCCTTCTCGACGGACGGCCGCTCGACGACTTCACCGACGGCCGCCTCCCGCTCACCGCCCTCACCGAAGGCACCCACGAACTCCTCGTCGAAGCCGACATGGCCTACTCGCACACCGGCGAGGGCATGCACCGCTTCACCGACCCCGCCGACGGACGCGACTACCTGTACACCCAGTGCTGCCAGTCCGACGCCCCGCTCGTCTTCGCCTGCTTCGACCAGCCCGACCTCAAGGCCGCGTTCACCGTCTCCGTCACCGCACCCCGGGACTGGACCGTCCTCGGCAACGGCGCCGCCCACCCCGTTGACGGCCGCCCCGGACGCTGGGAATGCGCCCCCACACCACCGATGAGCACCTACCTGATGGCCGTCGTCGCCGGCCCCTACCACTCGGTGCGCACTGAACACGCCGGCCTGCCCTTCGCCCTCCACGCACGGCGGTCGCTCGCCGAGCACCTCGACCGCCACGCCGCCGAGATCCTCGACACCACCCGGCGCTGCTTCGACCGGTACCACGAACTCTTCGCCGAGCCCTACCCGTACGACTCCTACGACCAGGCCTTCGTCCCCGAGTTCAACGCCGGCGCCATGGAGAACCCCGGCCTCGTCACCTTTCGCGACGAGTACGTGTTCCGCTCCGCCGTCACCGACACCCAGCGGCAGAGCCGCGGCATGGTCATCGCCCACGAGATGGCCCACATGTGGTTCGGGGACCTCGTCACCCTGCGCTGGTGGGACGACATCTGGCTCAACGAGTCCTTCGCCGAGTACATGGGCTACCAGGTGCTGGCCGAAGCCACCCACTGGACCGACACCTGGACCGACTTCGCCGTCAACCGCAAGAGCTGGGGGTACGACGCGGACCAGCGCCCCTCCACCCACCCCGTCGCCCCCGCCCCCGACGCCGTCCCCGACACCGCCGCGGCCCGCCTCAACTTCGACGGCATCTCCTACGCCAAGGGCGCCTCGGCCCTGCGCCAGCTCGTCCACTGGCTCGGCACCGAGGACTTCCTCGCCGGCATCAACACCCACTTCGCCCGCCACCGCTTCGGCAACGCCACCCTCGACGACTTCCTCGACTCGCTCGCCGGCGCCACCGACCGTGACGTCCACGCCTGGGCCCGGCACTGGCTGCGCACCACCGGTATCGACACCCTCGCCGCCGAGATCGAGCACCCGGTGCCACCCGCCCGCCCCGCCACCGGCGACCCCGGCTGGCAACTCCACCTCGATCACCGCGGCAGTCGACCCCACCGCCTCACCCTCGGCGCCTACGACCGCACCCCCGCCGACCCGCAACGCCTCGCCCTCCGCAACCGGACCGACCTCGATGTCCCCCCGGACACCGGCCGTACCACCCACGCCTTCCCCGGGCCCCGCCCCGACCTGCTCCTCCTCAACGACGACGACCTCGGCTACGCCAAGATCCGGCTCGACCCCGCGTCACTCGCCACCGCCCAGCAGGCGCTCGGCGGCCTCCCCGACGCCCTCAGTCGCGCTGTGGTCTGGAACGCCGCCCGGGACATGGTGCGCGACGCCGAACTCCCGCCCACCACCTACCTCGACACCCTCCGCACCCACCTCCCGCACGAGACCGACAGCGCCATCGTCCAAGGAGTGCTCGGCTTCGCCCGCAACGACCTCGCCGACCGCTACCTGCCCGAGGATCGGCGCACAGCGGCACTTGGCACCCTGCACACCGTCTGCCGGACACTCCTCGACACCACCGACGACCCCGGCCTGCGGCTCACCGCCGCCCGCGGCGCCATCGCCGCCGCCACCGATCCGGCGCCGCTCACGGCCTGGCGCGAGACCGGCACCGTACCCGGCGGCCCTGCCCTCGACCCGGAACTGCGCTGGCAACTTCTGCACCGCCTCGTCGTCCTCGGCGCCGCCGGCGCCGACGATATCCGGGCCGAAGCCGCCGCCGACACCAGCGCCACCGGCCGCGAGGGCGCCGCCCGCTGCCACGCAGCGCTCCCCGACGCACGGGCCAAGGCCGCGGCCTGGGAGGCCATGTTCGGTGCCGGCGACACCCTCTCCAACCACCTGTTCACCGCGACCGCCCAGGGCTTCTGGCACCCCGAGCACCTCGGCCTGGTCACCCCCTACGCCGAGCGGTACTTCACCGCAGCAGGCGACCTCGCCCGCCGCCGCGGCGACTCCCTCGCCCGGTTCGCCGTCCACTACGGGTTCCCCCGCCCCCTCGTCACCAGGGAACTACTGCACCGCGGCGAGGAACACCTCCCCGGCCTGCGCGCGCTGCCCGCTCTCCACCGGCCACTCGTCGACCAACTCGACGACCTCCGCCGGGCCCTGGCCGTACGCGGCGCCTGACCTGCGGACCGGCCCGCCCGTGCCCGCGGCGCCGGCGGGCCGGTCCGCATCCCCCGCCCCTGGCCGGTGGCCGCCGGCCAGGGGCGGAGAGCTGTATCCCACGGCCGAGCCCGCGCCGCAAACCGGCGCGCCGCCACACCCTTCACCCCTTCGGGCGAACAACCCGCCACCGTGACAGCGCGAGCGCCCCGGCCGCTTACCTTCGGGGCGTCCCGCACCCACGCCCGAAGGACCCGCCGCCATGAACGCTCCCGACCCGGGAACCGGACCCTCCCCGCACCTCGCACCCCTCGACCTCGCCTGCATCGGCATCGGCCCGTACAACCTGTCCCTCGCCGCGCTCGCCCAGCCACTCTCCGGACTGCGCACCGCCGCGTTCGACCAGCGCCCCGCCCCCGCACCCCGAGCCGCGCCCGCCGCCGAGGACGGCACCCGTCACGTCCCCTTCCTCGACGACCTCGTCACCCTCGCCGACCCCACGAGCCGCTACAGCTACCTCAACTACCTCCGCGTCCATGAACGGCTCGTCCCCTTCCGCCTCGCCGAACAACTGCACACCTCCCGCAGCGAGTACGAGGACTACTGCCGCTGGGTCAGCACCGAACTCACCGCGGCCTCCGCACCCGACAGCCTCGAGCCGGCCACCGGACTCCACTACGGCCACCAGATCGACGCCGTCCGCTGGAACCAGGACCGTGCCCTGTTCGAACTCGACTACACCCGCCTCGACCAGGACGGCGAAGCCGACGCCCTCGGCCGCGCCTGCGCCCGCCACCTCACCCTCGGCACCGGCGCCGCCCCGCACGTCCCGGAGGCGCTCCGCCCCCTCGTCGAGACACCGGCCGTACCCGTCGTCCACGCCGCCGACTTCGCCGAGCACCGCGAACACCTGCTCACCGTCCGCCACATCACCGTTGTCGGCTCCGGACAGTCCGGCGCCGAGGTTTTCCTCGACCTGCTCCGGCACCGCCCCGCGGGGGCCGAGAACCTGCACTGGCTCACCCGCAGCCCTGCCTTCACCCCCGCGGAACGCGGCACCCTTGGTCGCGAGCACCTCACGCCCGAATACCAGCGCTACTTCCGCGAACTCTCCGAGCAGACCCGCGAGCGGCTGCTGCCCCGGCACCGGCAGCTGCACAAGGGCGTCGACCACGACACCCTCACCGCCATCCACCGCGAACTCCACCGGCGCACGCTCGGCGGCGGCCGGCCCCGTGCCGTGCTGACCCCCGCCGTCCTCGTCCGCGCCGCCGGCCTGCTGGGCACCACGCGCATCGAACTCCACCTCGAACACACCGAACAGGAGGAGCGCACCCGCCTCACCACGGACGCGGTCGTCCTGGCCACCGGTTACCGCCAGCGCCCCCTCGACCGCCTCCTCGCCGCACTCGACCCCTGGCTGCGGCGCGACGCCGCCCACAGCCCACGCGTCGACGACCGCCACCGCGTCGCCCTCGACCCCGCCGTCACCGGCAGCATCCACCTGCACGACGCTCCGCAACACACCCGCGCTGCCGGCCCCGGTCACGGAGTGGCCGCCCACCGCAGCGCGGAGATCCTCAACGCCCTCACCGGCCGTAACCCCTACCCCCTGCCCGAACGCACCGCCTTCACCACCTTCGGACTGCGGCAACCCGCCCCGGACCGCCCGGCGGCCTCCGTGGACCTGCGCCCCCTCACGGCCAGCTGACCCCGGACACCGGCGGATGCGGGGGCCCGAGGGAGCGGGTGAGCCGACGGACCTCCGCCGGAGCCCCGTCGTGCGGCGCCGCCGTCTGCGAAGCTGCCTCCATGACCCCGGCACCGGACTCCCCGCCGTCCTCCGCCCCGCACCCGCCCGCGCGATCGGAGACGGCCGCCGCACCGCGCGTGGCCGTGCGCGGCGAGGCGCGGTTGGAGGCCGACCCTGAGATCGCCCGGATCGGCGTCACGGTCACCGCCCGGGGCAGCGACCGGCGTGCCGCTCTCGACGACCTCACCCGCCGCAACAGCCGGGTGCTCGCCCTGCTCGCCGAGTACGGCGCCGCGGTCGAGAAGACCGGGAGCGGTGCGTTCACCCTCGCGCCGGAACTCGGGAAGCACGGCCGCGGCGAACGGGTGCGCACCTACCACGGTCGCGTCCACGTCGACGCGGTGCTCAACGACTTCACCGCGCTGGGCGAGGTCTGCGCCCGCCTCGCGGACTCCGAACTGACCCGCGTCGACGGTCCCTGGTGGGACCTGCGTCCCGACTCGCCCGTGCACCGGTGTGCGCGTCAGCGGGCCGTTCAGGAAGCAGTCACCCGTGCTCGTGAATACGCCGCGGCGCTCGGCGCGGAGCTGATCGCACTGATCGATCTCGCCGATCCCGGGGCCGAGGGCCCAGCACATTCGCCGGCCCCCCTGCCGCGCGGGGCGGTGATGCGCGGCTTCGGCGGCGGAACAGCCCCCGAGACACCGCCCGCACTCGCCCTCGAACCTTGCCGCCAGACCGTCTACGCGCAGGTCAACGCCCGTTTTACCATCACGCCACCACAGCTGTGAGCCGCCGTCCGCCCGGCGGCTGAAGCGGTCGGACAGCGGCGGGGCACCGCTCCCCACCACGATGCGTGGCGGTGCCACCTTCCGCTCATGCGAGCAACTTCCCGCCCATATTCAAGTCTTGCCGGCATTCCTTCACGCGGACGACCGCGCACGGTCGCATTCGGACAGTTCTCTACCGACTGGTAGGTCGTAGGCTCGAACCATGCGTCGCGCCAAAATCGTCTGCACCCTGGGACCGGCCACCGACTCGTACGAGCAGATCAAAGCGCTCGTCGAAGCCGGTATGGACGTCGCCCGCCTGAACCTCAGCCACGGCAGCCACGCCGAGCACGAGGAACGGTACCGCCGGGTCCGGGAGGCCTCCGAGGAAACCGGCCGCAATGTCGGCATCCTCGCCGACCTTCAAGGTCCGAAGATCAGACTCGGCCGCTTCCGCGACGGACCGGTACTCCTTGAGAGCGGTGACGAGTTCACCATCACCGTCGAGGAGACAGAGGGCGACCAGGACTGCTGCGGCACCACCCACGCCGGCCTCGCCAGGGACGTCAGCCCCGGCGAGCGCGTCCTCGTCGACGACGGCCGCGTCACCCTCGAAGTGGTCGCCGTCGACGGCCCCCGCGTCCGCACCCGGGTGGTGGAGGGCGGCATGGTCTCCGACCACAAGGGCCTCAACCTCCCCGGCGTCGCCGTCTCGGTCCCCGCCATGTCGAGGAAGGACACCGACGACCTCCGCTGGGCGCTGCGCATCGGCGCGGACGTCATCGCCCTGTCCTTCGTCCGCAGCGGCAACGACATCCGCGACGTGCACCGGGTGATGGCGGAGGAAGGCGTCCACCGCCCGGTGATCGCCAAGGTGGAGAAGCCGCAGGCGGTCGAGAACCTGCGCGACATCGTGGACGCCTTCGACGGACTGATGGTGGCCCGAGGGGACCTCGGGGTGGAGATGCCCCTGGAGACCGTGCCGCTGGTACAGAAGCGCGCCGTCACACTCGCCAAGCGGAACGCCAAGCCCGTCATCGTCGCGACCCAGATGCTCGACTCGATGATCGAGAACTCCCGGCCCACCCGCGCGGAGGCCTCCGACGTCGCCAACGCGGTGATGGACGGCACCGACGCGGTGATGCTGTCCGGCGAGACCAGCGTGGGCAAGTACCCGACCGAGACCGTCCGCACGATGGGCCGGATCGTCGCCGCGGCCGAGGAGGACCTGCTCGCCGACGGCCTGCCCCCGCTCACCCCCAGCACCAAGCCCCGCACCCAGGGCGGAGCCGTTGCCAGGGCCGCAGCGGAGATGGGCGACTTCCTCGGCGCGAAGTACCTCGTCGCCTTCACCCAGAGCGGGGACACGGCCCGTCGGCTGTCCCGCTACCGCTCTCCTGTGCCGGTCCTCGCGTTCACGCCCGACCCGGCCACCGCGGCCCAGCTCAACCTCACCTGGGGCGTCGAGACCTTCCTCGGCCCGATGGTGCAGACCACCGACGAGATGGTGGACCAGGTGGACGAGCACCTGCTCAAGATCGGCCGCTGCGAGCGCGGGGACATGGTCGTCATCATCGCCGGCTCGCCCCCCGGCATGCCCGGTACCTCCAACCTCGTACGGGTGCACCACGTCGGCGAGGACGACGCACCGCAGCCGCACCACTCGCACGAGGCCGGGCACCCGCTCCCCGTCTCCGACTGACGCCGCCCCGGCGCCCGGGCCTGCCGCCCGGGGCCACCCGGGCGCCCGCGCGTCAGCGCTTCGGCCCGACGTACCGGTCCAGCAGGGCCACCGACCCGTGCCGCGCCACGGAGACGTTGCAGGGCTGCTGGCCCCGCCTGGTGACGCGCCACTCGACAGGCACGAGATCGAGGGCGCTCGAGTAGACGCCGAGGATGTCCTCGGACTTGTTCGTGGAAAGGTACCTGGGATACTCATGCCGCTTGCGTACTCCGCCGACGACGCGGGTGGCCCAGTTCGTCACGCGGCAGCCGTCCGAGTGGATGAGCCCTCGGATCAGTTCCCAGGGGTGGCGTTCCACGACACGCTTCTGCCAGTTCGCCGGAGAAATGGGGCGTTCGTGCTTATTCCGCGGCCCGTGCTGGGGGAACAAGCAGAGGAGATGGTGGGCGTAGATTCTTACGTTGTGGCACCCCTGCTTGCGCACTCGGCGCACGGAGTTGCTGGGGAGTACCGATTGCACGGCGCTTTCGCACTCGTCCATGAGGCCCGGCCAGGCGTCCGAACACGCGATCATGAGGTTCGGTACTCGATGGCCGCGGTGATGTCCGATGCGACCGTCACCCAGGTAGAGACCGAGCAGGTAGGCGTAGGCCGATTCGTTCAGCGGCCAGACGCCGGAATGGTCGCAATGCTCCCCCTGGCGTCCCTCCCAGAGGTCTGGCGGCCCCTTGGTCGTCCTCTGCGATACGCGAGTGGACTTCCTGGGCTGAGAGGGGAGGATGTGAGAAGCTGATCCAGCGGGATTCGTGGTTGCGGCCGCATGGCGTTCACCAGGAGTGTGCATCGACCCATGGTGCTTCGAGCGTCTTCGCTGTGGTGACTACTGGGTACCTGCTTCACTCGAACTCGTGAAGCAGGGGTATTTCGAGTACCGGGTGCGGGATTCGAACCCGCATGCCCTCTCGGGCAAATGGTTTTGAGCCATCAGCGTATGCCAGTTCCGCCAACCCGGCCGGTCTGCTGTTCCGAAGTGTACCCGGTGACCGGGCCGGTGTGGCACTCGATAGGCTCGTGCTGCCCCACCTGCCCGAAAGCGAGGAGTCCAGTGAGCACCGCTGACGTCCCCGAGTCCGACCCGCCGGCCGACACCGCCGGAGGCGGCGACGCCCACGTTCCACCGGTGACGACACGTGTGGTGATCGCCGAGGACGAGGCACTGATCCGGCTCGACCTCAAGGAGATGCTGGAGGAGGAGGGCTACACGGTGGTCGGGGAGGCCGGTGACGGCCAGGCTGCGATCGACCTCGCCCGTGAGCACCGCCCCGACCTGGTCATCCTCGACGTCAAGATGCCCGTGCTGGACGGCATCTCGGCCGCGGAGCGAATCGCCGCCGAGAGCATCGCCCCGGTGTTGATGCTGACGGCCTTCTCTCAGCGCGAGCTCGTCGAGCGGGCCAGGGATGCCGGGGCGATGGCCTATCTGGTGAAGCCGTTCAGCAAGAGCGACGTGGTGCCCGCCATCGAGATGGCGGTCTCCCGCTTCACCGAGATGAAGGCGCTGGAGAAGGAGGTCTCCGACCTCGCCCAGCGGCTGGACACCCGGAAGCTGGTCGACCGGGCGAAGTCCGTGCTCCAGACCCAGTACGGCCTCACCGAGCCGGCGGCGTTCCGCTGGATCCAGAAGACTTCGATGGATCGTCGGCTCAGCATGCAGCAGGTCGCCGAGGCGGTCATCCAGGACGCGGCGGAGAAGACGCAGAAGTAAGTCCCCTCCGGGTGGTCGCCGGGCTCCGGTCCCCTCGGTTGCCGTTCCCGACCGCCCTCCCCGGGGAGGCGTCCGCCCGGGTCCGGCGGCGCGCCCCGCGCCCTCGGGGTGCGCTGCACGAGGTGCCGCCGGGCGCTGCGGAGCCGCTCCCCGGCGGCTCTTCTGTGCCTTTACCGGGATGTTCCGGGCGAGAGGTGTTTTGGGGCGCCGAGTAAAGGATCTTCCCTTTCGTTCGATGAGCGGTAAGGACCGTCCTGTTTCCGGCGCATGGCGCAGGTCACAGGGCGATCACATCTGAGTCGGTTCTCTGTCTGTGCTGTGATTTGGGCAATAGATTCCGGCCCAGCCGTACGTACGTGCGGCCTGCGACGCCGGGGCAGGGCGGCAGTCCGTCACGTTCCGGGCCGGATTCAGGGGGTTCCACAGTGCTCAACAAGACCATCGTGAAGCTGGCCGCCCCGCTGGCGGTGGGTGCTCTGGCGCTCACCGGTTGCGGTGGTGACAGCGGCGGCGGGGGCGACGCGTACAAGATTGCCTTCCAGGGCCCGCTCTCCGGTGAGAACGTCCAGCTGGGCGAGAACATGGAGAACGGGATCAAGCTGGCCATCGACGAGGCGAACGCCTCCGGTGAGTTCGACTTCGAGATCGAGTACTTCCCCGCCGACGACCAGGGTCAGCCGGACAAGGCGACCTCCGCGGCGCAGAAGGCCATCGACGCCGAGGTGGTGGCCGTCATCGGTCCGGCCTTCTCCGGACCGGCCGACACGGCGGCCGAGTACTACGCCGACGCCGGCATCCCGGCGGTGTCCTCCTCCGCCACCCGGCCCGACCTGACGACGAAGGGCTACGACTCCTTCCTGCGGGCGGTTCCCAACGACTCGGCGCAGGGTGCCGGTATGGCGAAGTACTTCAAGGACAACACCGACGTCGAGTCGGTCGTCGTGGTCGACGACAAGACCGACTACGGGGTGGGCCTGGCCGACGTCGCCGAGAAGGCGCTCACCGAGGCGGGCATCGAGGCGATCCGGCAGAGCACTCCGCAGAAGACCCCGGACTACAGCGCCGCGGCCAAGAAGGTGGCGGACACCGACGCCGACGGCATGATCTACGCGGGTTACTACGAGGACGCGGGCCCGTTCGCCAAGAAGCTGGACGAGGCCGGCTTCGACGGTGTGGCCATGTCAGGTGACGGCACCAACGACGCCCAGTTCATCAAGCTGGCCGGCGAGGCGGCGAACAACTGGAAGCTGACCTGCCCCTGCACCGACCCGACGCAGGAGGAGGCGACGAAGAAGTTCGCCGCGGACTACGAGAAGGAGTACAACCGCAAGCCCGGTACGTACTCCGCGGAGTCCTACGACGTCGCCAAGATGATCATCGACCAGATCGCCGGACTGAAGGACGACGTCAGCACCGAGACGCTGCTGGAGGCGCTGAAGGGGGTCGAGTACCAGGGTCTGACCAAGGAGTTCTCGTTCGACGACAAGGGCGAGTTCACCAACCAGACCATCTACATGTACGAGGTCGAGGACGGCGCGATCGCGTACGTGGGCAACATCGACGAACTGGCGGGCCAGTGACCGGTTGAGTCCGGCCCCTCCTGATCCGGTCGGCGCGGCTCCGCCGCGCCGACCGGCGTGTCCCCGGGCGGACGAGGTGTCCGCGCCCGCCCCGTTCCTCCGCCGTCGCCGTCCCGCGCCGAACGCGCGGTGCGACGGCTTGCTCCCACAAGGAAGTCAGTTCGATGTCCCTCAACGAATTCTGGGACTATCTGGTCCTAGGGGTGGTGCTCGGCTGTCTCTACGCCGTCATCGCCATCGGGTACACGCTGGTGTACGGCGTGCTCCAGTTGTTGAACTTCGCGCACAGCGAGGTTTTCATGTTCGGCGGCTTCGGCGGGGTCATCATGCTCACCGCGTGGGCTCCGGTCGCCGAGCCCTCCGGGCTGCAGTCGGCCCTGTACGTGGTGGTGGGCATGCTGGCGGGTGCCGCTTTCGGCGGTGCGGTCGCCTACGGCCTGGAGAAGGTGGCCTATCGCCCACTGAGACGGCACAAGGCGCCGCGGCTGGTCTTCCTGATCACCGCGATCGGCGCCTCGTTCTTCCTCTACAACCTGGCGGGGAAGCTGTTCGGGCGCAACTCGATCTCGATGCCGAAGATGTACGACAACGACCGGGTCCTCACGCTCTTCGGTGCGACGCTCAACGTCACCCAACTGCTCATCGTGTTCTCCGCGGTGCTGATGATGGTCGGCCTCGACTACATCGTGAACCGCACGAAGCTGGGGTCGGGCATCCGGGCGGTGGCCCAGGATCCGGAGGTGGCCTCGCTGATGGGTGTGGACATCGACAAGGTGGTGTCGCGGACGTTCGTGATCGGCGGCCTGCTGGGCGGTGCGGCCGGATTCCTCTTCGGCGTGAACAACAAGGTGCTGTACACCATGGGCTTCCTGCCGGGCATCACCGCGTTCGCGGCAGCGGTGCTGGGCGGGATCGGCAACGTCAGGGGGGCGATGCTCGGCGGCATGGTGCTGGGGATCGTCGAGACCATGACGGTGTTCGTCTGGGGTGACGAGTGGCGCTACGTCGCGGGCTTCGCGGTGCTGGTGCTGGTGCTGATGTTCCGGCCGACCGGACTTCTCGGCGAGCGTGTGGGGAGGACGGCATGAGTACGGACACGGTGGCGAGCGCCCGGGCGGCCCGCAGGTTGCGGGCGGCACGCTGGTACCAGGAGCCGCGGTGGCGCCGACTGGGTGCCATGGTGGCCCTGGGGCTGATGATGGCACTGGTGACCGGAGCGCAGGGCACCCATCGGGACCTGTTCTTCGCGCTGAAGGAGAACTTCACCGGACCGGCGCTCCCGATCTGGGTGCTGGCCGCGGTGGCGGTGTGGGCGCTGCGGGAGTTCTTCCGGCCGCAGTTGGCCAGGGCGTGGCGGGCCTCCAGGGAGACCGTGGGCGGGCCGGCCGGTGCCGTCCGCGCGCTGTGGGGGGCGGACCGCCGGGTGCGCTGGGGTGGGCTGCTGGCCGCGCTGGTGCTGGCGGCGTTCCTGCCGCTGGCGTTCGAGCGGTACTGGCAGACGGTGATGGTGGACCAGATCGCCATCTTCCTGCTGCTGGCCGTCGGGTTGAACGTGGTCATCGGCTGGGCGGGCATGCTGGACCTCGGGTTCATCGCCTTCTTCGCGATCGGTGCCTACAGTGCGGCCTTCTGGACGGGTGCGCTGCCGGTGGCCCCGCCGATCGTGCTGAACAACTTCGCGGTGATCCCGCTGGCGGTACTCACCTGCCTGGTGGCCGGGGTGCTGCTGGGTGCTCCGACGCTGCGGTTGCGCGGGGACTACCTGGCGATCGTCACGCTCGGGTTCCACGAGATCGTGTACCTGGCGGCGAAGAACATGGACGGCTACACGGGCGGCACGAGTGGGGTGAAGGTCGAGCGGTTCAGCCTCGACCTCGGTTTCTGGAGCTACGAGTGGAAGCTCGATCCGATGCCGTACTACTGGCTGCTGCTGCTCTTCCTGACGGTCGTGGTCTTCCTGTTCCTGCGGCTGGAGCACTCGAAGGTGGGCCGGGCCTGGACGGCGATCCGTGAGGACGAGGTGGCTGCCGCGGCCACCGGGGTCAACACCGTCAGGTACAAGCTGATGGCCTTCGCGATCGGCGCGTCGACCTCGGGTGTGGCCGGGGTGGCCTACGCGAGCAAGACGGGGTACATCAACTCGGAGAACTTCGTCCTGCTGCTGTCGATCCTGGTGCTCGCCTACGTGATCTTCGGCGGCATGGGGTCGATTCCCGGGGTGCTCTTCGGGGCGGCGTTCCTGGTGTGGCTGCCGGAGGCCCTGCGGGACTGGGTCGACCCGAGGGATCGCTACATGTATCTCGGCGGGTTGCTGGTGCTGATGATGATCTACCGGCCGCAGGGCGTGATCCCGTCCCGGCGGCGGCAGCGCGAGCTCAGGATGGCCGAGCACGGAACGGCCGGGGCCGACGCGACCGGTCCGGCAGGAGGCAAGGTGTCATGACGACCCAGGTGAGCAAGGACGACCGGGCTGCGGGCCGGTCGGCGTCCGAGGACGATCCGGTGCTGCACACCGAGGGGGTCACGCTGCGGTTCGGTGGTGTGACCAGCCTGAACGACGTGGAGTTGCGGATGCTGCGGGGGGAGATCCTCGCGGTGATCGGTCCGAACGGAGCCGGCAAGACCTCGCTGTTCAACTCGCTGACCGGGGCGTATCTGCCGCAGGAGGGCCGGATCACCTACCGGCCGAGCGACGGCCGCACCCACGAGTTGCGGGGCCGCAAACCGCATCTGGTGAGCCGTCTGGGGCTGGCGCGGACGTTCCAGAACATCCGGTTGTTCGGAGCGCTGACGGCGCTGGAGAACGTCAAGATCGGTGCCGAGACCCGGCTGCGGGCCGGACCGGTGTCGATCATGCTGGGGTTGCCGAACGCCCGGCGGGCGGAGCGCGCCGGTGACCGCAAGGCGCACGAGGTGCTGTCGTTCGTGGGCCTGGTGGACCGGATCAACGAACTGGCGGGGTCGTTGAGCTACGGCGACCAGCGGCGGTTGGAGATCGCCCGGGCGCTGGCGACGGATCCGCAGGTGCTGCTGCTCGACGAGCCGGCGGCGGGCACCAATCCGACCGAGAAGCTGGAGCTGGAGGAGCTGATCCGGCGGATCAACCGGGATCTGGGCATCAGTGTGCTGCTGATCGAGCACGACATGCGCCTGGTGATGTCGGTGGCGGACCGGGTGATGGTGCTCAACTTCGGGAAGAAGATCGCGGAGGGGTCCCCGGCGCAGGTGCAGCGGGACCCGGCGGTGGTGGAGGCCTATCTGGGCGTGGCGTCCGAGGAGGAGTCGGCCGCCTCCGAAGCGGACGGTGCGGACCGTCCGGAGCAGCCGCCGGCGACCGGTGGCGCCGCAGGGGAGGAGACCCGATGAGTGGGGCGACAGAGCTGACGAGGGAGCCGGGGGGCGCCGCGCCGACGGGTACGCCGGTGCTGGAGCTGAGCGAGCTGCGGGTGTTCTACGGCGCGATCGAGGCGCTCAAGGGCATCGACCTGACGGTGCACGCCGGTGAGGTGGTCGCGCTGCTGGGGGCCAACGGCGCCGGCAAGTCGACGACGTTGCGCACCGCGTCGGGGATGATCGCGCCGCGCAGCGGCCGGGTGCTGCTGCACGGTGAGCGGATCGACGGCATCCGGTCGCATGATCTGGTGCACTTCGGTATCGGCCACGTGCCGGAGGGCCGCAGGGTGTTCGCCCGGATGACGGTGCGGGAGAACCTGGAGATGGGGGCCTACCGGTTCAAGGCGCCCGATCCGGTGGACATGGACCGGGTGTTCACGCTGTTCCCCCGGCTCGGCGAGCGGCGGAGCCAGTTGGGCGGCACACTCTCCGGCGGTGAGCAGCAGATGCTGGCCATCGGCCGGGCGCTGATGGGGAAGCCCGAGCTGCTGCTGCTGGACGAGCCGTCGATGGGATTGGCGCCGCTGATCGTGCAGCAGATCTTCGAGATCCTGCGGGAGATCAACGAGCAGGGCACGACGGTGCTGCTGGTGGAGCAGAACGCCTCGCAGGCGCTGCAGTTGGCGGACCGGGGGTACGTGCTGGAGACCGGCGCGGTGGCGATGACGGACGACGCGTCGGCGCTGCTGGCCGACCCGCGGGTGCGGGCGGCGTACCTGGGGGAGGGCGCCGCGTAGCGGGTGCCGGCGGGCCCGGGTCCTGCGGGCCCGCCGGTCTCCGTGCCGCGCGGTTCCGGCGGGTGGGGCGGAGCGTCCGGCCGGAGCGGTGCGCCGGCTCAGGCGGGTGCGGGTCGGGAGCCGGCGGCGGCCGGGTCGGCGTCGCGGAGGAGGCAGGTCAGCCGGGCGGAGCAGACGCGGCGGTCCTGCTCGTCGGTGACGGCGATCTCGTAGGTGGCGGTGGTGCGTCCGCGGTGGACGGGGGTGGCGGTGCCGGTGACGACTCCGGTGCGCAGGCCGCGGTGGTGGGTGCAGTTGAGGTCCACGCCGACGGCGATCCGGTGCGGGCCGCCGTGCAGCATGGCCGCCACCGAGCCGAGGGTCTCGGCGAGTACGGCCGAGGCGCCGCCGTGCAGCAGCCCGTAGGGCTGGGTGTTGCCCTCGACGGGGAGGGTGCCGACGACCCGGTCGGGTGCGGCGCTGGTGATCTCCAGTCCCATCCGCTGCCCGAGGTCGCCGGCGGAGAAGAAGGAGAGGAGGTCCAGGCCGGTGCCGGACCATTCGTCGATGATCTCCTGGGGGATCTTCGGGCCGGTGTACTCGCCCATGGTGTGCTGCTCCGATCGGCTCGACGCGGGGTCGTTCTCGTGGGGCTCTGTCCTATCATCCCGCTGAGCGGTCGCTCAGGCGCGGGTGAGCCGGACCACGAGTGACTTGCCGGCGGGGGTGTTGCTGGTGTCGGCGGTGGCGTCCAGCGGTACCAGGACGTTGGTCTCGGGGTAGTAGGCCGCGGCGCAGCCGCGGGCGGTGGGGTAGTGGACGACCCGGAAGCCGGGGGCGGTGCGCTCGGTGCCGTCGGCGGTCTCGCTGGTGAGGTCGGCGAGGATCATCTCCAGTGCCTTCTCGACGTCGGGCCGGCTCAGGCCGGTGGCCCGCAGGGCCTCGTCCCAGGGGGGTGCGGCGGGCGGTGGCGGCGAAGTCCTCGTAACCGTGGGTGTACGCGCGGACGAAGTCCTCGTCCACCGCGCCGGGGGTATCCAGGACGAGCCGGCCCAGCAGGCGGAACAGGGACTGGTCCCCGCCGATGCGGATCTGGAGGAAGAGGTCGGTGAGCGGGGTGCCGCCGCCGGCGAGCCCGCGGAGGGTCTGCGGGTTCCGGAAGCGCTCGGTGCCGGCCTCCGGCAGCGGGCTGACGGTGAGGATGCGGGCGCCGCCCTGCTTGGCCTTCTCAAGGGCGGCGAGCATCCGGGGGTGGTTGGTGCCGGGATTCTGACCGGCGACGATGATCAGATCGGCTCGATGGAGGTCGTCCAGGAGCACGCTGCCCTTGCCGACGCCGATGGTCTCGGTCAGGGCGGAGCCGGAGGACTCGTGGCACATGTTGCTGCAGTCCGGCAGGTTGTTGGTGCCGAACTCGCGGGCGAAGAGCTGGTAGAGGAAGGCCGCCTCGTCGGGTGAGTCCAGGGCGTGCAGTTCCTCGGCGATGATGTCGAAGGCGCGGTCCCAGCCGATCGGCTCGTAGTGGGTGGCCCCCTCGGGAAGGTGCATGGGGTGGGTGAGGCGGCCCTGCCGGCCGAGCCAGTAGCCGGAGCGCTCGGCGAGGTCGGCGACGGAGCACTCGGCGAAGAAGGCCGGGTCCACACGGTCGCGGGCGGCCTCCTCGGCGACGGCCTTGGCCCCGTTCTCGCAGAACTCGGCGGTGTGCCGGTGCTCGGGGTCGGGTCAGGCGCACCCGGGGCAGTCGAAGCCGTCCTTCTGGTTGACCCGCAGCAGGGTGCGGGCGGTGCGGGCAGCCCCCATCTGCCGCCGGGCGGTGCGCAGGGAATGGGCGACGGCCGGCAGCCCGGCCGCCGCGCGTTGCGGCGGCCGGGTGCGGGGGTCGTCCTGGGGCGGGTCGCCGCTCGGCGGGGTGCGCGTCATGCCTCCGATACACCACCGACGGCGTGCCGGGACCCGGGGTGTCCCGGCCGACCGCGTCCGGGGTGCGCTGCGGCACGGTTGTCGGCGGCACGTGGGAGGATCGGCACGTGGCAAAGACAGCATCGCAAGAGACAGCACCGAACCGCCCGCGACTCCTGCTGATGGACGGGCACTCCCTGGCCTACCGGGCGTTCTTCGCCCTGCCCGTGGAGAACTTCTCCACCACCACGGGGCAGCCGACGAACGCGGTCTACGGCTTCACCTCGATGCTGGCCAACACGCTGCGCGACGAGGCGCCCACGCATTTCGCGGTGGCGTTCGACGTCTCGCGCAAGACCTGGCGGTCGGAGGAGTTCGCGGAGTACAAGGCGAACCGCAGCAAGAGCCCGGACGAGTTCAAGGGCCAGGTGGAGCTGATCGGCGAGCTGCTGGACGCCATGCGGGTCAAGCGCTTCGCGGTGGACGGCTTCGAGGCGGACGACGTCATCGCCACCCTCGCCACCGGTGCCGAGGCGGCCGGTTTCGACGTGTCGATCGTGACCGGCGACCGGGACTCCTTCCAGTTGGTCTCGGAGCGGGTGACGGTCCTCTACCCGACGAAGGGTGTCTCGGAGCTGACGCGTTTCACCCCGGAGAAGGTGCAGGAGAAGTACGGTCTGTCGCCGAGCCAGTACCCGGACTTCGCCGCGCTGCGCGGTGATCCCTCGGACAACCTGCCGGGCATCCCCGGCGTGGGCGAGAAGACGGCCACGAAGTGGATCAACCAGTTCGGCTCGCTGGCCGATCTCCTCGACCGGGCCGGCGAGGTCAAGGGCAAGGTGGGCCAGAACCTCCGCGAGCACCTGGAGTCGGTGCGGCTGAACCGCCGGCTGACGGAGATGGTCCGGGACGTCGAGCTGGAGTGCGGGCCGCAGGAGCTGGGCCGGAGCCCGTACGACCGGGAGGCGGTGCGCGTGGTGCTGGACGCGCTGGAGTTCCGGCACGCGAACTTCCGGGAGCGGCTGTTCGCCGCGGACCCGGGGGCGGCGGAGGAGACGGTGGAGCCCGAGACCGGTGTCGAGGTGGACGGCACGTCCGCGGGCGCCGGCGAGCTGGCTCCCTGGCTGGCCGAGCACGGCGGTGAGCCGCTCGGCCTGGTCGGGGTCGACGACTGGCGGCTCGGTGCCGGGCAGGTGCGCGAGGTCGCGCTGGCGGCCGCCTCGGGCCCGGCGGTGCGGTTCGATCCGGTGGAGCTTGATGCCGCCGACGAGCAGGCCTTCGCCGCCTGGTGCGCTAATCCGCAGGCTCCCAAGGCGGTGCACAACGCCCGCGCGGTGCTGCGGGTGTTCGCCGAGCACGGCTGGACGCTCGCGGGCGTCACGATGGACACCGCCCTGGCCGCCTACCTGGTGCAGCCGGGTCGGCGGAGCTTCGCGCTGGACGCGCTGAGCGTGGAGTTCCTCGGCCGTGAGCTGCCCACCCCGGCGACGGCCAGTGGCCAGTTGACCCTCGGCGGGGACGAGGCCGCGCAGGCGGACGCCCTGATGGGGCAGGCGCGTACGGTGCTCGATCTGTCGGAGGCCTGCGCCGGCCGGCTGGCCGAGGTCGGGTCGACGGAGTTGCTGCACGACATGGAGCTACCCACCTCGGCGCTGCTTGCCCGGATGGAGCGGGCGGGTATCGCCGCCGACCGGGAGTGGCTGACGGGCCTGGAGCAGCAGTTCGCCGACGCGGTGCAGCAGGTGGTGCGGGAGGCACACGCCTCGGTGGGGCACGAGTTCAACCTCGGGTCGCCCAAGCAGCTCCAGGAGGTCCTCTTCGGGGAGTTGGGGCTGCCCCGGACGAAGAAGACGAAGACGGGCTACACCACCGACGCCGACGCCCTGGCCTGGCTGGCGGGGCAGACCGAGCACGACCTCCCGGTGCTGATGCTGCGGTACCGCGAGCAGGCGAAGCTGCGGACGACCGTCGAGGGCCTGATCAAGACGATCGGTGCGGACGGCCGCATCCACACCACCTTCAGCCAGACGGTCGCGGCCACGGGCAGGCTCTCGTCCACGGAACCCAACCTGCAGAACGTCCCGGTGCGCACCGACGAGGGTCGGGCGATCCGCCGCGGGTTCGTGGTCGGCGCGGGGTACGAGTCGCTGCTCACGGCCGACTACAGCCAGATCGAGCTGCGGGTGATGGCCCACCTCTCCGAGGACGCCGGCCTGATCGAGGCGTTCACCTCCGGTGAGGACCTGCACACCACGGTCGCCTCACAGGTCTTCTCGGTCGGCAAGGACGAGGTCGACCCGGAGATGCGGCGCAAGATCAAGGCCATGTCCTACGGCCTCGCGTACGGGTTGTCCGCCTTCGGGCTGTCGCAGCAGCTCAGTATCGCCCCGGACGAGGCCCGCAAGCTGATGGACACCTTCTTCGAGCGGTTCGGCGGTGTGCGGGAGTACCTCCAGCGCGCGGTGGAGGAGGCCCGCGCGGTCGGCTGGACCCAGACGATGCTCGGCCGCCGCCGCTACCTCCCGGACCTCACCAGCGACAACCGGCAGCGACGCGAGATGGCGGAGCGGATGGCGCTCAACGCCCCGATCCAGGGCACGGCCGCCGACATCGTGAAGATCGCCATGCTCCGGGTCGACGAGGCGCTCACCGCGCAGCGGCTCGCCTCGCGCCTGCTGCTCCAGGTGCACGACGAGATCGTGCTGGAGATCGCACCGGGGGAGCGGGACGCGGTGGAGGAACTGGTGCGTCGGGAGATGGCCGGTGCGGTCCAACTGCGGGCCCCGCTCGACGTGTCGGTCGGTTCCGGTGCTGACTGGGAGTCCGCGGCGCACTGAACCGGCCAGCGGGCCCGGGTCGTCGGGAGCGTTCCCGACGACCCGGGCCCGGCACGTGACCTGAAGCCAGTCCTTGTCGTAAAGTCACCTCGGTTGCATCTGCCGGGGGAACGGACGGTACAGGTGGGCGTGGCGATGAGGGGACGGCCGATGACGGCTGGCACGGGCAGCGTGCGTCGGGGTATGACCAGCGCGGCGGTGGCCGCCGCGGCGATGGTGGCACTCACCGCCTCGCAGGCTCCGGGGATGGACCTGAACCGGCCCGGTGCGGACGGGCACGATCCGACGGCCGGTGCCGACCATCCGGCGGACGGCAACTCCCCCTACCACACCGACCTTCCGTCGCTGGACGGCGCGGACGGATCCGAGGCAACCGGCGGCACCGACGAGGACGCGGCGGACCGTGCCGAGTCGGGCATACCCGCGACGGTGCTGGCCGCGTACAAGCGTGCCGAACGCACCCTGAAGCAGGAGCAGCCGGGCTGCAACCTGCCCTGGCACCTGCTGGCGGCGATCGGGAAGGTCGAGTCCGGCCAGGCCCGCGGCGGCGCCCTCGACAGTGACGGCAACACTCTCGCCTTCATCCGCGGACCGGTGCTGGACGGCAACGGCTTCGCCCTCATCGAGGACACCGACGGTGGCCGGTTCGACGGCGACGCGAACTTCGACCGCGCGGTCGGGCCGATGCAGTTCATACCCGGCACCTGGGCGGCGTGGGCGGCGGACGGCAACGGCGACGGCGTCGACGACCCGAACAACATCCACGACGCGGCGCTCGGCGCGGCCCGCTACCTCTGCGCGAACGAGCGCGACCTGTCGACGCCGGCCGGCCTGGAAGCCGCAGTGCTGAGCTACAACCAGTCCCGCGAGTACCTCGACACCGTGCTGACCTGGCTGGAGTTCTACCGCAAGGGCATCCACGAGGTGCCGGACGGCACTGGTTCGCTCCCGGACTCGCCCGGTGCGGGCAACCCGGCGAACCCGGCCCGGCCGTCGACCGGTGCCCCCTCGACCGGGGGGCAGTCCGCGAGTCCGGGGTCTCCCGGCGGCGACCGGACCGTAGGCGGCAAGGGCAGCAGCAGCGGCGGCAAGGAGCACGGCGGCTCGGACGGCGACGGGGTCTCGGAGGAGCCGACCGGATCGGCCTCCCCCTCGGCCAGCGTCACCCGGACCCCGTCGCTGCCCGCGGACCCCGGGGACAGCTCCACGCCGGGCGACCCGGACGACGAGCCCGGCGGTTCGGAGGAGCCGACCGGCTCCTCCTCGGGGACGCCCACCGAGGGCCCCGGCCCGAGCGACGATCCCACCGAGAGCTCCGGCCCGAGCGGCGAGCCGACGGAGGACCCGGACCCGAGCGGCGAGCCGACGGAGTGCCCGACGGACACCGCCTCTCCGTCGCCCTCCGGTTCGGAGAGCGGTTCGGCCTCGCCCGACCCTGAGCCCGGCAGCAGCGCCGACGGAGGTGCCGAGGACGGCGGCGGCCCGGAAGCGGAGTCCGAGAAGGACGAGCAGGGCAGCCCGGAGCCCTCGGAGTCGGGCGGCACGGACGAGCCGTGTGGTGAGCCCTCCGACGGCGCCGGCGACGAGGACGGCGCCGACAGCACCCCGTCCGGCGGCCCCGGGGAGACGGACGCCCCGTCCTCCTCCCCGTCACCGATCAGGGCGCTGGCCACCGCCCTCGGCCGCTGGTTCGGCTGACAGTCGCAAGCGGCGGCGGCCGGTCGCGGCGGAGCCCGCAGGGCGAGGCGGTCGGCCGCCTCGCCGGGGCCCACCGGCGCCGGGTCACTCCAGGACCGTCCCGCACCGCAGTGTCCGGTCCAGGCCCGCCGTCCGGACGGGACCGGTCGGCCGCACTTCCTCGGTGTGCCGCACGTCCCTGCTGGAGGCGGCCAGTCGCAGTTCCAGCACACCGGGTTCGACGCTCCGCTCGCCGGGCCGTTCGGTGAAGGAGGGCAGGTCGGTGTGGAACCGGAAGCAGACCCGCCGCGACTGGCCGGGGGCGAGCGGGACCCGGGCGTGCCCCACGAGCCGCACGTGGGGCCGGGTCGTCGTCGCGACCGGGTCGTGCAGGTAGAGCTGCACGGTCTCGGTGCCCGCGACCTCCCCGGTGTTCCGGACCGTCACCCACAGGTCGGTCGCGCCGTCGGTCGGCACCTCGCGGTCCGCGATCCCGCCGTCCGTCCAGGCGAACGAGGTGTAGGGCAGGCCGTGACTGAAGGGGTGCAGCGGCGTGGGGTCGAGGCTGCTCGCCTCGCCCGCCAGCCCCGGCGACGGCGGAGGCAGGTCCACGGCTGCCCGCCGGGCCCGTGCGGGACGCTGACCGGCAGCCTCCCGGCGGGGTTCACCCGGCCGGAGAGGACGCCGGCGACCGCGGGTCCGGACTGCGCGCCGGCCGTGCCGCCCGCCACCGTGGCCGGGCGGTCGGCGAGCGCGGCCGGCAGGGCGGACCAGCCGGGATCGCGCAGTCCCAGTTCGCACTTCTGCCGGAGCACCCGGCGTGCCGCGCGATCGACCTCCTCCTCGACCCGTCCGGCCCGCACGGCGGCGACGAGCGCGTCGCCGTAGCAGTGCCCGGTGGGCAGTTCGGTGTCCACCCGGCCGTCAGCGACAGGCGTGCCGCGTCGCCCGGACCGTCCGCCACCCGGTGCAGCGTCTCCAGGAAGCCGATGCCGAAGGAGTCGGCGACGACGGTGCCGGTGAAAGCCCCAGGCGTCCCGCAGCAGTCCGGTGAGCAGCAGTGCGTCGGCGGCGGCGGGCACCCCGTCCACCTCCGCGTAGGAGTGCATCACCGAGCAGGCGCCGCCCTCGCGCAGGGCGGTCTCGACGGGCGGCAGCACGACGCCGGCCATCTCGCGCAGCCCGGCACGCACCGGCGCGAGGTTGCGGCCACCGGTGGACCCGGCGTACCCCGCGAAGTGCTTGGGGGCGGCGACAATCCCGGCCTCGTCCAGCCCGCGGACGTAGCCGGCTCCGATACTGCCCACCAGGCACGGGTCCTCGCCGATGGTCTCCTCCACCCGGCCCCAGCGCGGGTCGCGCACCACGTCGAGCACCGGTGCCAGGCCCTGATGCACTCCCACCGAGGCCAGGTCGTGCCCGATCCGGCGGACCATCGCCGCCATCGGGCCCGCATCGAACGTGGCGCCCCAGACCAGTGGCATCGGGTAGGCGGTGGCGCCGTACGCCGCGAAACCGGCCAGGCACGCCTCGTGCGCCACCGCAGGGATGCCGAACCGTCCGGCCGAGACGATGCGCTGCCGGGCCCGGGCGAGGCCGAGGGCTCCCGGCGCCGGGTCCACCGGCGCAGTACCGAAGGCGTGGGTCAGTTGGCCGAGGCCGCGCGGGAGCAGCGCCTCGAAGTCCGCCGCTTCGGTCATCTCGTGCTGGTGCGGGGCGCTCCCTCGCCCCGGTGTCCGCGCCGACCCAGATCCCGTAGAGCTGGGCTGTCTTCTCCTCCTCCAGGGGCATCCGGCCGAGCACTGGAAGTTCTCGCCGAAGGCGCCTTCGGCGATGAGGGTCTTGACGGTCTCCGCGGCCTTCAGCACGGCCGGGGGAGGCCCCCGACCCGCAGCCGGAGACCGCGACGGCTGCCAGGGCGGAGACGCCTGTTGTCAGCACCTCGCGCCTGCGGTAGGTCCTGTCGCTGAACGAACCCGCGGTCATGGCAGCGCCTCCGTCGAAATATTTCGGTCTTGGGTCCGAAGTATCGAGCAGCGTAAGGGCCCCATGGGCGGCGTCACGATGTTGTGCGCGGTTGCCTTCGGTCCGGCGGAGGCGGCGCCCGTCCTCCTGTCGACGGTCGGTCGGGGCTACCATCGCCGTCATGACTTCCGCAGCAGCGCAGCCCCGCGACGCCCAGCCGCCGCACCGCGACCGCCGCTCGGCCGGCACCGCCACGCTTGCCGAGATCGCTCGGGCGGCCGGGGTGTCGGCCCCGACAGTTTCGAAGGTGCTCAACGGGCGGGCCGATGTCGCCGCGGCAACGCGGACCCGGGTGGAGGAGCTGCTCGTGCGCCACGGCTACCGCCGCAGGCGGGCCGAGGCCAGTCAGTCGCCGCTGCTCGACCTGGTCTTCCACGAACTGGAGAGCGCGTGGGCGATGGAGGTCATCCGGGGGGTGGAGAACGTCGCCCGGCAGGAGGGGCTCGGTGTGGTGCTCTCCGAGAGCGACGGGCGGCTGACCCCCGGGCAGACCTGGGTGGAGCGGATGCTGGCCCGCCGGCCCTACGGAGTCGTGCTGGTGCTGTCGGGGCTCGACGAGGCCCAGCGGGCCCAGCTCACCAGCCGCAACATCCCTTTCGTGGTGATAGATCCGGCCGGGGACCCCGGCGATCTGGTCCCCTCAGTGGGTGCCACCAACTGGCAGGGCGGGCTCGCTGCCACCCGCCACCTCGTCGAACTCGGGCACCGGCGGATCGCAGTCATCGGCGGCCCGCGGCGGGTGCTGTGCAGCAGGGCCAGGATCGACGGCTACCGTGCCGCACTGGAGGGCGCCGGAGTGCCCGTCGACCCGCACCTGGTCCGGGAGGGCGACTTCCACCACGAGGCCGGATTCCGCGTCGGCCGGGAGCTGCTGCGGCTGCCCGACCCGCCGACGGCCGTCTTCACCGGCAACGACCTCCAGGCCCTGGGCCTCTACGAGGCCGCCCGCGAACTGGGTCTGCGCATTCCCGAGGACCTCAGCGTCGTCGGCTTCGACGACCTGCCGCTCACCCGCTGGGTGGCCCCACCGCTCACCACGGTGCGCCAGCCGCTGACCGAGATGGCCGAGGCGGCCGCGCGGATGGTGCTCGATCTCGGGCGGGGCGAGCGACCCCCGATGACCCGGATCGAGCTCGCGACCACCCTCGTGGTGCGCAACAGCACGGCGTCGGCCCCCGTGCGTGCCCGTGAGGGCAGTCTGTCCGGCGGATCATGGTCGGACGGGCTCTGACGGGCACGCGGCTGGGCTTCGAAACATTCGCGGAGTACTGCGGCTCAGTACGGGCCCCCCGGGGCCGGGCCGGGGCGTCGGCGCTCCGGAGCGCCTCGGCTCTCGCCGGGGGAGCGGTCGCGGCGGCAGACGAATATCGCCGTACCCGGGATCAGCGCTCCACGCAGCGGCGACCAGCCGCCCCACTCCTGGCCGTTCCAGGCCGGCCACTCCGGCTCCACCAGGTCGACCAGCCTGAACCCGGCCGCGACCACGTCCCGGACCCGGTCGCCCAGGGTCCGGTGGTGCTCCACGTAGACCGCGTGCCCCTCCTCGTCCTGCTCCACGTAGGGCGTGCGGTCGAAGTACGAGGCGGTGACGGTGAGCCCCTCCGGACCGGGGTCGTCGGGCAGTGCCCAGCGGATCGGATGGCTCACCGAGAAGACCCACGAGCCGCCCGGGTGCAGCACCCGGTGCACCTCGCGGAAGACCCGCTCGGGGTCGGCGACGAACGGGACGGCGCCGAAGGCCGAGCAGGCGAGGTCGAACGAGCTGTCGGCGAAGGGCAGCGCGCCGGCGTCGGCCTGAAGCACGTCGAAGCCGTCCGTGCCGATCCGCCGCGCGTGGCGGAGCTGCCGGTGCGAGAGGTCCAGCGCCACCGGCCGGGCGCCCCGGGCGGCCAGCCAACGGGAGCACTGCGCGGCGCCCGCGCCGATCTCCAGCACCCGCGACCCGGCCAGCCCGGCCGGGTCGCCGAGCAGTCGGGCCTCCTCCTCGTCCAGGCCCTCCGGGCCCCAGACGAAGCGGTCGTCGCCCAGGAAGCCGCCGTGCTCCGCCTGGTAGTCGTCCGCGTTCCGGTCCCACCAGCCGCGGCTGGCGCGACTGCTCTCGGGCTCGTCGGCGCTCCGCCGGACCGGTAGAGCCCCGTCCGGGTCGGTGCCGTCCGGGTCCGGAAGCGGCTGAGGGAAGGAGGTGTGCCCGGTCATGTGGCCCGTTCCGATCGTCTGGTGTCCGTGCTGCCGAGGCTCCGGCCGCAGGAGTGCCGCGCCGGCCCACGGAGTGCCGGGGCCGAGGCGGTGTACCCCTCCCCGGCCCGGTGGCGTAAGCTCCAGGAAACCTTGTGGTTTCGGGTGCGCGGCGGGCAAATCCGCCGTCACCTGCCGGGCGGGGACACGCGGTCCCAGTTGTGCGCATGGGCGCATTGACCCTGCCTGTCTGCGCCCGTATGCTACAAGTTGCGCTGCGGGCTTGCGCGCCTCGGACCGAGCAGGCTGCGCTCGCATCTGTTGTATGTCCCCTCGGTTGTCGAGGCGGTTTCGCTCTAGCACGGCTAGATGGATTCACGCCTCTCAGGCTGTCCGGCTTCGGCGGTTGCGATACGGGCTCACGGCGTAGCAGTACCTACGACTTCTTGTCCGTACCGGAGCCCTTTACCACATGACGAGCAGCACCGAGACCACCGTGACCACTCCGCAGGTTGCGGTAAACGACATCGGTTCCGAGGAAGCCTTCCTCGCCGCGATCGACGAGACGATCAAGTACTTCAACGACGGCGACATCGTCGACGGCGTCATCGTGAAGGTCGACCGGGACGAGGTCCTGCTCGACATCGGTTACAAGACCGAGGGTGTCATCCCTTCCCGAGAGCTGTCGATCAAGCACGACGTCGACCCCAACGAGGTCGTCGCCGTCGGTGACGAGATCGAGGCCCTTGTCCTCCAGAAGGAGGACAAGGAAGGCCGCCTGATCCTCTCGAAGAAGCGCGCCCAGTACGAGCGTGCCTGGGGCACCATCGAGAAGATCAAGGAAGAGGACGGCATCGTCACCGGTACCGTCATCGAGGTGGTCAAGGGTGGCCTCATCCTCGACATCGGCCTCCGTGGCTTCCTGCCGGCTTCGCTCGTCGAGATGCGCCGGGTCCGCGACCTCCAGCCCTACGTGGGCAAGGAGCTCGAGGCCAAGATCATCGAGCTGGACAAGAACCGCAACAACGTGGTCCTGTCCCGCCGCGCCTGGCTCGAGCAGACCCAGAGCGAGGTCCGTCAGACCTTCCTCACCACCCTCCAGAAGGGCCAGGTGCGCTCCGGCGTCGTCTCCTCCATCGTCAACTTCGGTGCCTTCGTTGACCTGGGCGGCGTGGACGGTCTGGTGCACGTCTCCGAGCTGTCCTGGAAGCACATCGACCACCCCTCCGAGGTCGTCGAGGTCGGCCAGGAGGTCACGGTCGAGGTCCTGGACGTCGACATGGACCGCGAGCGCGTCTCCCTGTCACTCAAGGCGACCCAGGAAGACCCGTGGCAGCAGTTCGCCCGCACCCACCAGATCGGCCAGGTCGTCCCCGGCAAGGTCACCAAGCTGGTGCCGTTCGGTGCGTTCGTCCGCGTCGACGAGGGCATCGAGGGTCTGGTGCACATCTCCGAGCTGGCCGAGCGCCACGTGGAGATCCCGGAGCAGGTCGTGCAGGTCAACGACGAGATCTTCGTCAAGGTCATCGACATCGACCTCGAGCGCCGTCGCATCAGCCTCTCGCTGAAGCAGGCGAACGAGTCGTTCGGCGGCGACCCGATGGCGGTCGACTTCGACCCGACCCTGTACGGCATGGCCGCGTCCTACGACGACCAGGGCAACTACATCTACCCCGAGGGCTTCGACCCCGAGGCCAACGACTGGCTGGAGGGGTACGAGAAGCAGCGCGAGGAGTGGGAGCACCAGTACGCCGAGGCGCAGACCCGCTTCGAGCAGCACCAGGCACAGGTCGTCAAGTCCCGCGAGGCGGACGCCCAGGCCGAGGCCGAGGGCACCACCCCGGGTGCGGCGGCGCCGCAGAGCACCGGTGGCAGCACCGGTGGCGGCGGTGGCCAGGGCGGCGGCGGATCGTACTCCTCGGAGTCCTCCGACGACTCCGGTGCGCTGGCCTCGGACGAGGCGCTCGCGGCGCTTCGCGAGAAGCTCGCCGGCGGTCAGAGCTGACCCACTGAGGCTCCGCCTCGAAGGGTCGGCGTCGGCCGACGTCAGTCAAGCCCGCCCCCTCACGCCATGTGAGGGGGCGGGCTTCGTCGTGCCGTGGGTGCCGGCGGCGCCAGCCGACCGGGAGGCCAGGCCCCGGCCTCCCGGTGACGGTGTTGCAGGAGGCCACTCCACGAGCCGTTGCCAGGGCCTCGGTCATGCCGCGTCCGTCGAAGGTGTCGCCGAGGACGCGTCCGCTGCTCGTGCCCTCCTTGACGTCGACCGACTCCCCGCGCACGCCGGGGCCGATCACGTTGTTCTCGATCAGGACATGGTCGCTGCGGTCCGAGGTCCCGCCGGTACTCCCGACGTACACGCCCTCGCCCATGCCGCGCGGGTGGCCTCGCAAGTGCCCCGGGAGGTTCCGTCGGCGCGCCGGATGGTGTCGCCGGGGCCGCGTCGGCCCATGCCGCGCGGAGTTCGTTCGCGGTGGTCACCTCGGTCGCCGCAGGGGCGTCCGGTGCGGCGCCGAGGGCCGCGGGCGGAACCGGACAGCCGCGCGCCGGTGCCCAGCAGGGCGGTGAGGGAGAGGCGGAACGGAGTGCGGAGGCGCATGTGGGGGTCTCCTGGCCGCTCGTGGGTGCTGCCGCAACCCGGCAGGCGGGGAGGCGAGCGTGTGATCATATGCGGTAGAGGGTCGGCCAGGTGCGGCGTCAGGAAGGCGGGAATGCCTGTGCCCGCAAGTGCGTTGACGTGGGGGAACCCAAGAAGGAGGGGCAACACCGGTGCACAAACCGCACGAGTTGTACGAATGGGAGCCCAGCGGGCTCCGAGCGGTTGACGAGATCATCGACCGCGGAGTCGGTGGCGGCCTGGCGATGGTCTACCACTTCGAGGGCTTCATCGACGCCGGGGAGACTGGCGAGCTGATCATCGAGCGCCTGCTCGACGGCCAGTCGGCGGTCCCGGTGGCCCGTTTCGATGTGGACCGGTTGATCGACTACCGGGCCCGTCGGCCGCTGATGACCTTCCGCCGCAACCAGTGGGTCGGCTACGACGCTCCCGCGCTGGAGCTGCAACTGCTGAGGGACGCCACCGGTACGCCGTTCCTCCTGCTTTCCGGCCCCGAGCCGGACACCGAGTGGGAGCTGTTCACCTCCGCGATCCGGGAGATCGTCGAGCGGCTCGGGGTGCGCATCTCGGTCACCTTCCACGGCATCCCGATGGGCGTGCCGCACACCCGCCCGGTGGGCGTGACCCCGCACGGCAGCCGAGCCGAGCTCGTCCCCGGCCAGCCCGACCTCTTCGACGAGGCCCAGGTGCCCGGGAGCGCCGCCGCGCTCACCGAGCTGCGGCTGTCCGAGACCGGGCACGACACCCTGGGCATCGCCGCGCATGTGCCGCACTACCTCGCCCGGTCCGCCTACCCGGACGCGGCCCTGGTGATCGTCGAGGTGCTCACCTCCGCCACCGGGCTGGTGCTGCCGGGCGTGACTCACGAGCTGCGCAACCGGGCGCACCGTGCGCAGAACGAGATCGAGCGGCAACTCGCCGAGGGCGACGAGGAACTCGTGTCGGTCGTCCAGGGGCTGGAGCAGCAGTACGACGCCCTGGCCGGGTCCGCCAGCCGCGGGAACCTGGTCGCCGAACCGGCGGAACTCCCCTCGGCGGAGGAACTCGGCGAGGTGTTCGAGCGGTTTCTCGCCGACCGCGAGCGGGGCGACGGCGACTCCGAGAACTGAGCTCGCCCCCGCCCCCGCCCCCGCCCCCGCCCCCGCGGGAGCGGGGCCCGCCCGGTCGTATCCTGGGGGCATGCTGAAGGTCGGATTGACGGGCGGGATCGGGGCAGGCAAGAGCGAGGTGGCCCGGCTGCTGGCCGAGCGGGGGGCCGTGGTCGTCGACGCGGACCGGATCGCCCGGGAGGTCGTCGCACCGGGTACTGCGGGACACGCCGCGGTGGCCGAGGAGTTCGGCCCCGAGGTGGTCCTGCCGGAGGGCGGTATCGACCGGCCCCGGCTGGGACGGATCGTCTTCGGGGATTCGGAACGTCTCGCGGCGCTGAACGCACTCGTCCATCCGCTCGTCGCCGAGCGCTCCGCCGAGCTGGAGCGGGCCGCCGGCGAAGACGCGGTCGTCGTGCACGACGTGCCGTTGCTCACCGAGAACGGCCTTGCCCCGCACTATGACGTGGTGGTCGTCGTCGACGCCTCCTTCGAGACCCGGCTCGACCGGCTGGTCCGCGTGCGCGGCATGCGCGAGGCGGATGCCCGGGAACGGATCGCCGCCCAGGCCGACCGGGAGGAGCGGATGGCGATCGCCGACCTCATCATCGGCAACGACGGCCCGCTGGAGGCCCTCGGCCCGCAAGTGCGGGCGGTGTGGGAGGAACTGCGTACGCGGATCTGAGCAGTCCCCCGGGGTCCGCGCGTGGCCGTGGCGGTGCGCGGGAATGCTCCGCCCGATGCCGCCGTTGTCCCGGCAAGAGGAGGCACTCATGTCCGCAACGCCCGAGACGCACATCATCGGCTTCCGCGCCGCGGAGCACCTGTTGGCCGCCAGGGACCCGCGGGGCGCGGTGAAGCTCCTCGACCCCGTGGTCGAGGAGTACCCGGACAACACCGCGGTACGGCAACTCCGCGCACGCGCCTTCTTCCTCGCAGCCCAGTTGCGGGCCGCCGAGAAGGAGTTCGGTGTTGTTCTGGAGCGCGAACCGGACAACGCTTTCGCGCACTTCGCCCTCGGCCGAACGCTGGAGCGGGCAGGCCGCCCTGACGAGGCCACACGTCACTTCCGGCTGGCCGCCGCGCTGGATCCGCGCCCCGACTTCTGGCACGCCGCCGACTTCGCCGAACCCGAGGGGGACGGCGGCCCGGCAGCCTGACCCCGCCCGGCCCCGTCCGGCGCCGCCCTCCCGGTGCCGCCGGCGGCACCGGGAGGATTCTGTCCGGACGAGTTCCCGGGGCCTATTATCACGGTGGGCGTACTCCGCCCTCTGCACACGCGCTTCGCCGACTCGGGGGCCCCACCGTGAAACCACGCACACCTGCCGCCGCCGTCCTGCTGATCGGGCTGCTAGCCGTCGGCTGCTCCCCGGAGGATCTCCCCGAGCGGCCGGGTGCTGCCTCGGAAGCGCCGACGGACGCCGCCCCCGGCGGCTCGGACCGGGCGAGTTCCGCCCTGGCCGGACTGACCGTCAAGGGCCGGGCGCCCAAGACGGGTTACGACCGGGACGCCTTCGGCTCGCCCTGGGCGGACGTCGACGGCAACAGCTGCCCCACCCGCGACGACATCCTCCAGCGGGACCTCGACGAGGTGAAGACGGGGGAGGACGGCTGCGAGGTCGAGTCCGGCGTGCTCACGGACGACCCCTACACGGGCACCGAGATCACCTTCGAACGCGGGCGCAGCGAAGTCGACATCGACCATCTCGTCGCCCTGTCGGACGCCTGGCAGAAGGGCGCGCAAAACTGGGAGCCGGCCAAGCGGATAGCACTGGCCAACGACCCGCTGAACCTGCTGGCCGTCGAGGCCTCGGCCAACCGGCAGAAAGGGGACGGCGACACGGCCACCTGGCTGCCGGCGAACAAGGAGTACCGCTGCGCCTACGTCGCCTCGCAGGTCGCGGTGAAGAAGAAGTACGAACTCTGGGTCACCGAGGCGGAGAAGAAGGCGATGTCCGGAGTGCTGGAAACCTGCACCGACCAGGGCCTCCCCACCGGCAACGCCCCGACCGAGGCGCCGTCGCGCTTCAGCGCCGGCTGACGGGCCGCGGCGGTTTCCCCGCGGGGTGCCGCTGCCGCCCGCTCAGCCGTCCGGCAGCGCATCCCGGCCCCGGCCCAGGCCCGCCCGATCCGCCGCGACCCGGCCGCGGTCCAGCCCCTCCGCGTGGCGGGCCTGCCGGGCCCGCGAGGTGGTGAGCCGGGGGAAGACCTGCGCCATCGCGTCGTCCACCGCCCGGTGGCGGGCGGCGAGCACCGGCAGCAGCGCGCTCCCGTGGGAGCCGTCCGCCACGCCCCCCGCTGCCGCCGCCGCTTCCGACTCGGCCGCCCTGAGCCGTTCACCGACCCGGGCGGCGTAGCCCACCAGGAACGAACGGCGAAAGGCGCGGGAGCGCGAACCCCGCGTCGCGGTCCGGCGGTCGGCCTCCTCCCGGAGCGCCGTCCCGGCCTGCACCAGCAGCGAGGTGTAGAGCAGTTCCACGGATGCCAGATCGGGCGGATAGCCGATGACGGTGGCGAATCCGAGGTCCTCGGACCACACCGAACGGCAACGGTTCGCCGAGGCCACCGCGTCCAGCAGCAGGGCCCTGGCCTGCTCGTAGGGCCCCTCGACCGTCAGCCGCCGCCCGGCCGGCGCTTCACCGCCCCCGAGCCGGCAGTCCAGCAGTGCTTCGGAGAGGTTGTGCTCGGTCATCAGCCACTGCGCCTTTGCGGAGAGCGCCTCGGCCTCCGGGCCGTACCCGGTCGACTCGGCCTTCGCCAGCAGGGCTCGCACCCGGCCCAGCAGACGCGTGTCGCCCCGGCGTCGGGCGCGGGCGTCCCCCGGGAGGGGAAGCCCGGCCCCGCCGCCCGGCGGCGGTGTCCCGGGAGCAGCGGCCGCTCCCGGGGGCGGGGCCAGGAGCTCCAGTGGGGGGAGCCGGCAGACCAGGCGGAGCAGCTCCAGGACCGCTCCTGCCGCGCCGAACCGGTCCAGCCTCTCCGCCGTGGTCCAGCCGGAGAGGAACGCGTCGTCGCCCGGCCACGGCTGCGGTGCGTCCAGTTCCCGCAGCTGTGCGGTCCAGTGCGGGGGGAGGTGGGCGGCCGGGTAGCGCAGGGACTCCGCCGCGACGAGCAGCGCAGTCAGGCGCAGGTGCGCGGGCCCGAGCTCCTTGCGGACGGCCCGCAGGAGATCGTCCGGCTGCCACCCGCGGTGCCACAGCGAGACGAGGAGGGGGGTGCTGACGGCGAGCAGCGCCCGGCTCAGCGACGCCCATTGCCGCTCGTCCGCGGACAACCGGGACGCGGCGGCGTCCAGCTCCGCCGTGCTCGGTGCCGTACCCGGGTGCCGCAGCAGTGCGACGGCGGCCGCCAACTCGTCCTGGGCCGAGCGACGGCCACGGCCCTGCTCCTGCCGGGTCATGGCCGGTGGGCCGTGAGCAGCTCGTTCAGCCGCTCCCCGAGTACGGAGACGGCCGGCACCGGCTCGACCTCGCCGTGCCCCGGGGCATACGGCTTGCGCTGCCGGAGGAGCTCCGCGCCGTCTCGCTCCCAGCGGAAGCCGGGTCTGCGAAGCAGTGCCCGGAACACCGGGTCCACGCCCTGGGGATGGCGCTCGGCCAGCAGCCGGAACGGGAGGGCGGATACCGAGTCGTCCTGGAGGTAGGAGCGCAGGAGCGCCAGATCCTGCGGGGTCGCGGCCCGCGCCGGGTCCGCGAACATCGCGTCCAGCCGGTCGAATCCGGCGTACAGGCGCAGCCCTTCGAGCCGGTCGTGGACGAGTGCCACGGACTCCGTCCCGGCGCTCGCGGGCAGATCCGTGTCCCCTCCGGACGGCAGTTCCCGCGGCTCCCCATCCGGGGCCGTGCGGGCGAGGCGGAGGTGGAAGGCGCGCAGTTTCTCGCGGGCCTCGTCCGGCGGGAGGATCACCAGCGGGCCGCCGAAGAACTCGACGAAGGTCTCGTGGTGCGCCTCCTGGACCTCCCAGGCGCGGCGCACCAGCGTGGGGTTGCGGCGTAGGAGGTCCGGGGCGGCCACCACTGTCTCCGCGGCCACCCGGGCGACCTCATGGGCGGCGGCTGCGGGGTGGACGCCGAAGCCGCCGCTGACCAGCCACTCCGGGTGCGTGGGATGCACCGGGACCAGCCGGCCGATCAGGAACGCACCGGGCTCGAGATCGCCGAAGACGGTGCTGCCGACGTTGGAGCGGGCCCGGTAGGGCAGGTCATCGACGAGGTTGTGCAGCTCCACGGCCTCGCCGTCGAGTCGCAACACCTCGAAACAGCCCTCTACCACGTCCTGCCAGCCCACCACCATGGCCCGCTCCGCGGGGTCCAGGGCCGGGCGACGTTCGGCGGCGAACCGTGCGGGCAGGGCACGCCCGTCGGGGAGCCGGTGCTCCAGGGCGAAACGGTCGAAGGCGAGGACGGCGGAGTCCTCGTCGAGCTCACCGCCCCTGGCCCCCGCGGCCGCTTCGAGGGCGGCACGCAGGGGACGGGCGAACCGCGGGCCCTGCGCGAACTCCACCAGTTCACGCTTGAGGGCGCCGCTGCGGCCGATCAGGCGCTCGGCGTCGGGCGGGGAGCTGCCCTGGCCGGCCGGTTCCGGGCCGGTCGGCTCCGGACGGGGGGAGTGCATCGTTGGGGATCCGTTCCTGGTGGCGCGAGCGGCCCGTGACCCTGCACGGAACCGGCGGTCGGAGGCGGGACGGCCCGCGGACCGGGGTCCGCGCTGGCCGGAAGGCCATACCGCCCGTGCCGCCGTCCGGGCGCGGGGGCGGGGACGGCGACCTCCCGAAGTGTGGCAGCTGGGTCCCCCGGCTGCCAGTTCCCGATGCGCCGGGGCGTTCCGGCGTTACCGCGGCCGAGGGGCGGCCGGCGGCAGGGGACGGGGACGGCCCGGGCTGTCACCGGGCCAGGAGCATCGGGGCGGGCAGATGGGCCAGATCGAGCGGCGGGCCCGGTGGGACCGGCCCCTGATCCGGGAAGCGCTCCGCCGACGCGGTGGCCGCCTCTGCCGGTACCGGCTCCAGCAGGGCGGTCTCCGCGGAACCGGCCGCGGAGTATCCGCCGTCGGCAGCGGGGCCCGTGCCGTAGGGCGTGCCGGGCACGTACGGCGGGGCGTCACTCTGCCGGAGGCCGGGCTGCTGCGGTATGGCTTCGGAGAAGGGCGGCCCGACGGGGTAGCCGGTCGGTATGGCGGGGGTGAGGTCCTGCGAACTGGCCGATGGCAGCGCGGCGGGGCGGTGGTCGCTGTCACCGGGGTACCGGCCGGGGGCGGGCAGAGGGTATCCGGGCAGGGCTGGTCCGCCGGACTGTCCGAACGCCTCGGAGTACGCGTGCGCGGGCGCGGCGTCGGGGTACCCCTGCGCCGGGTACGAGGCGGGTGCCGCGTACGAAGGTTGCGACGGGTACGCGGGTTGTTCGCCGTACGGGGGCTGGACCGCGTACGAGAGGGCGGGTCGGGTGGGGTACTGGGCGCCGCCGAGGTACGGATCGCCCAGGTGCGGTTCGGGGAACGGAGCGCTGAGGAACTGGGCTCCGGCGAACTGCGGGTCGGTGCCGTACGTTACTGCGGGGAGCTGCCCGGCGGGTGCCGGGAGCCGGGCGGGGGCTGCCGGTGCCCGGAAGCCGTGGGGCGAGGGCGGTGGGGCGTACCACTCGCTGCCGTACAGGACCCGGCTGAGCCCGTTGAGCAGCCGGCCGACATCCGCCTGGGGCCGGACCACCAGTCTCAGGAACCTGCTGCTGCTGCCGAGCTTGTTGCCGCACTCGCGGACCAGTACGCCGTGCTCGGCGTACAGCCGGTCGCGCAGCACGGTGCCGTCGGCCCCCTCGGGTAGGCGGACCAAGAGGAAGTTGCCCTGGGAGGGGTAGACCGTCAGTCCCGGAAGCGTCCGCAGCTGGCGGTACATCTCCTGGCGGTCCCAGCTCACCCGGTGCAGACTGTCCCCGTACTCCTGCCGGTACTCCGCGAGCATGAACACCACCGCCTCGGCGAAGGAGTTCAGGTTCCACTTGGGCAGGGCGTCTCGTATCCGGCCGGCGAGGCCGGGGTTGGCGACGAGATAGCCGAAGCGGACCCCGTGCAGGCCGAAGTTCTTCCCGAGGCTGCGCAGGACGACGACGTTCGGCCGGAGCACCGCCTCGTCGACCACGCTGGGCCAGGCCTCGGCGTCGACGAAGTCGAGGAAGGACTCGTCGACCACCACCAGATCGAGGTCGACCAGGGCGTCCAGCATGGTGAGCACGGCCTGTCGCGGCAGGTAGCCGCCGTCCGGGTTGTTCGGATTGCAGATCACCGCGGTCCGGGAGCCGCGAATCCGCACGAAGTTGATGAAGGCGGCCGGGTCGAGGGTGAAGCCGGCCTCTTCCGGGAGGACGAACATGTCCACCCGCTTGTCCGTCTCCATGGGTTGGTCCGTCCATCGGCCGAAGGTGGGGACGGGCACGGCCAGCGAGTCCCTGACGAGGAGGTGGTCGATCCAGGTGATGAGTTCGGTGGAGCCGTTTCCCATGGCCACCGTGCGGGGGTTGAGGCCGAGGGTGGCGCAGAGGCGTTCGGTGATGGTCTCGGTGCTGCTGGGGTAGTAGGTGAGGATCTCCCGCATCCGCGTCATGAGCTGGTCGAACATCTCGGGGGTGGGGAAGTACGGGTTGCAGGGTATGCAGAAGTCGACGAGACCCGTCCCGCTGTAGCCGCCCGCCTGCTGGGCCGCGCGGTTCAGCGCGAAGAGCGACGGGCTGTGCGCCCCGGAGGTGTGGAAGAGGTCGAGCGCGTTGCCGACGGCGACAGTCAAGACGGTGCCTCCTACAGGTGCGGACCCTGCGGGCCGCGGTTGGTCCTGACCTTCTGTACGTGGATCGGGCAGCCCGTGTTCAGCGGCTGCCGGACGGTCAACTCTGGTGGGCGATCTGGATCAGGTTGCCGCAGGTGTCGTCGAACACGGCGGTGGTGATCGGGCCCATCTCGGTGGGCTCCTGTGTGAACCGGACGCCGAGCCCGCGCAGCCGGGCGTATTCCGCGTGCACGTCCTCGACCGCGAAGGAGTTCCAGGGGATGCCGTCGGCGACGAGCGCGTCCTTGAACGGTCCGACAGCGGGATGGCCGTCGGGTTCGAGGACGAGTTGGGTGCCGTCCCGGTCGTCGGGTGCGACGACCGTCAGCCAGTCGACGTCGCCCAGCGGGACCTGTGTCTTCTTCACGAAGCCGAGCACCTCGGTGTAGAAGCGCAGGGCCTTGCGCTGATCGTCCACGAAAACGTTGGTCAGGGTGATGCGCATCGGTTCTCCGTGGGCCGGTCCGTGAGCCACCGCCCGAGCAGGTGCTCCAGCGGCGTGGTGTCGAGGTGATGGAACTTGTAGCGCCCCTCGCGGCGGGTCGTCAGCAGGGCGGCCGCTTCGAGCACGGCGAGGTGCTGGGACACGGCCTGCCGGGAGGAGTTCAGGCCGTGCCTGGTGGTGAGTCGCGCGCAGAGCTCGAACAGGGTCTGTCCGTCGTGCTCGGCGAGTTCGTCGAGGATCTTTCGGCGGGTCGGATCGGCAAGGGCCTTGAATATGTCCTCGGCCATGGCCCCACAATAGGCAAGCAAGCACTTGCCTGTCGAGGGGTGCCGGACGCCGCGGGGAGCACGGCGCGCGACAGGGGCGCGCGTGACGCTCGACGGGGCGTCATGTCGCCTTTGTGGCAGCGGTTTGGCGGATCGCCCGGCCGTCAATAGGATCCGCCGAATGATCATAGGAAGACGGCCCGCGGCAGTCCTGTGCGGACTTCTGACGGCTCTGGCACTCGGCGCGCTGCCCTCCGGCGCGGCCGCGGAACCATCGGCCCCCGACGAGCAGCAACCGCCCGATCCGCCCAAGGTCGAACTCGTCCTCGACGTGAGCGGATCGATGGGCGAGAAGGACGTGGACGGCGCATCCCGGATGGCGGCCGCCCAGCAGGCCTTCAACGAGGTCATCGACGCGGTGCCCCAGGGAGTGCACCTCGGTATCCGCACCCTGGGTGCCGACTACCCCGGGGAGGACAAGGAGCGGGGCTGTACAGACAGCGCACAGCTCTACCCGGTGGGGGAGGTGGACCGCACCGAGGCCAAGACCGCAGTGGCCACCCTGCGGCCCACCGGTTGGACGCCCATCGGCTACGCGCTCCGCGGCGCGGTGAAGGACCTCGGCGACAGCGGGGGAACGCGCCGGATCGTGCTGATCACCGACGGCGAGGACTCCTGTGGGCAGCCCGATCCCTGCGAGGTCGCCCGGGAGCTCGCCGCCGACGGCACCCGTCTCACGGTGGACACCCTCGGCCTCGCCGCGGACCCCGCCGTGCGCGAGCAGCTCAACTGCATCGCTGAGGCGACCGGCGGCACCTATTCGGCCGTCCAGGACACCGAGCAGCTCTCGGGCCGGCTCCAGCAACTCGTCCGGCGCTCCGCCGACACCCCGCTGGAGGACCCGGAGCCCGCTCGGGGCGCCGAACGCTGTGCCGAGGCGCCGCGTCTGTCCGCCGGGGTGTACAGCGACCGGGCGGAGTTCGGCGCCCACCGCTGGTACCGGGTGGACCTGGAGTCCGGTCAGGAGCTGCGTGCTTCGGTCAGCGTGGCCGCCGACCGGGCGGTCGACCGCGACTACGGGGTGCTGCTGCGCGCGGTGACGGAGGAGGGCCGCGAACTGGTCCGCGGGGACGGCGCCGGGTACGGACGCACGGACGTGGTCTCCACCGGGCTGCGGTACCCGTGGACCGGTGAGGAGGACCGGACGGTGTGCCTGGAGGCGAGCCACTCGTTCTCCGCTCCCGCTTCTGTCCAGCGCGAACCCGGCATGCCGGTGGAGCTCACCCTCGACGTGGTCGAGGCGCCCGGCGGCCCGGGGGACGCGGCCTGGCTGGGACTCGCCCGCGGCTGGGTGCCGCTGGTGCTGCTGACCGCGGTGGGACTGCTGGCCGGAGTGCTCTGCGGCTGGCTCGGCCGACTTCGCAACCCCGTCCGGAGGACCCACTGATGCGTGGCGTGAGACTGACGGCGGCCGCTGCGGCGGCTGTCGCGACACTGATGGGCGCGGCACTGCCGGCCGCCGCCGACGACACCGCGGAGAGCGCCTCCGCGGACTCCGCGGAGGTCGAGCGGATCGAGGCGGGCACCGGGTTCCGCACAGCGGCGGTACTGGAGCAGGACACCCGCGCGGAGGCCGTGGCCGCCAGCGGCGACTACCTGTACTGGGTCTTCCCGGCCGCCGTCGGACAGGTGCCGACCGTACGGGCCACCGTCGAACTGCCGGAGCCCTCCAGCCGCGAGGGGCGCATGACCTGGCAGCTGGACCTCTACGACGGACTGCGCAGACTGCAGCCCTGCGCCGGCGGCACACCGCGCCGGACCGAGGACGCGCAGACCGGAACGCTCGAACTGAGCTGCACGCTGCGCGCCGTCCGGCCCTGGGCCGAGCAGTGGTCGAGCGCCCCGCTGCCGGGCGCCTACTACGTGCGGCTGACGGCGGTGGGCATGGCGGAGGAGGATCGCGGCCTGCCGGTCACGGCAGAGGTGGTCCCGTCCGCGACGGCCGCCGACGGGGCCGTGCGCACCGGCGGTTCGCTGCCTTCGCCGTTGCTGCCCGCCGTCCGGGCCGGGTCGCCGCCCGGTGCCGAGCAGCCCTCGGACGCCGGCACCGAGTCCGGAGACCCCGAGGACGGTGCGGACGAGGACACCGCCCCCGGGGAGCAGGACGGCACCGTTGCACTCACCGAGCCCGAGGCCGGCTGGTCGGGCTCCTGGTGGTCCGGCCGCTGGTTGTGGAGTGCCGCCGGCGGCGTGCTCGCCGCGGTCGCCGCCCTCGGCGGCTACCTGCTGGTGCGCCGCCCCCGCGGCTGACCCGCCGTGGACGCGGCCGTCCCCGTCCCGGCGCAACGTGCGGTGCCGGGACGGGGACGGCCGCGTTCCCGGCACCGCCGGGCGGTCCCGGACGGTACGGTGAGCGGCGTGAACCCGCTCAACGATCAGCACGAGCCCGCAGTCGCCTCGCCCGGCCGGCATGGCCCCGGAGCCACCCGGGAGGCCCACCCGGAGCGGGTGGGTCCGGTGCGGACGGCGTACGCCCCGGAGCCGGACGGCGACCCCGACCCGGGCGAGATCGTCTGGACCTGGGTGCCCTACGAGGAGAACGACGGGCGCGGAAAGGACCGGCCGGTCCTGGTCGTGGCCAGGGAGGCGGGGGAGACCCTGCTCGCCGTGCAGCTGACCAGCCGGCGCCGGGACGAGACCCACGAGTGGGTGCCGATCGGCAGCGGTCCCTGGGACCGGCGGGGCCGGGACTCCTGGGTCGATCTCGACCGGGTGCTGCGCATCCACCCGGCGGGCATGCGGCGGGAGGCCTGTGCGCTGGACCGGGCCCGCTTCGGCCTGGTCGTGCACCGGCTCCAGCAGCGGTACGGCTGGCGCTGACCCGAGCCGCAGCAGGGCAGGCCGCGTCCCCTGGTGGCTCCGGCAGCGGTACGGGTGCCCCGCCCCGCCCGGGCGTGGGGTACCCGGGGGCGGGGAGGGCGGCGGTCAGCCGGTCCGGCGCAGGCGGGTCAGGAGCAGGGCCCCGGCGACCGGTACCAGCAGCGTCGCGGCCAGGGCGTTCAGCCGGCCGTACCCCGCCTGCGCCACGACCAGGCCGGACAGCGCGCCGCCGAGCCCCGCCGCCGCGTTCATCGACATGTCCGACAGGCCCTGCACCGCCGCCCGAGCCGCCTGGGGGACCGAGTCGGTGAGCAGCGCGGAGCCCGCCACCAGCCCGGCCGACCAGCCCAGCCCGAGCAGGAACAGGCCCGCCGCGCTCTGCCGGTGGTCAGCGCCGGCCGTCCCGGCCACCAGCGCGGCGGCGGCCAGCAGGGCGACGCCCGCGCCGATCACCGCGAGTCGCCCGAACCGGTCGGCCAGCCAGCCCATCAACGGGGAGAACGCGTACATCCCGGCGATGTGGCCGCTGATCACCAGCCCGATCAGTTCGATGTCCGCGCCGTGGTGGTGCAGGTCGACTGGTGTCATCACCATGACCGAGACCATCACCGTGTGCGTGCCGGTGATCGTCAGCAGCGCCAGTCCGGCCCGCCGGGACGCGGCCACCGCGGTCAGGCCCGCCCGCAGCGACCGCCCGCCGGGAGCGGGACCACCGGCATCCGCATCCGCCAGGGTCCGGGCGGTCAGCAGCGGGTCGGGGCGGAGCAGCGTCCAGACGAGCAGCGCGGCCAGGACGAATATCGCGGTGCCCCAGACGAAGGGCCCGGCGGCCTCGGGTACGCCCCACCCCGCGACACTGCGGCCCGCCGGCCCCGCGATGTTCGGCCCGGCGACGGCACCGATCGTGGTCGCCCAGACGACGAGTGCGATGGCCCGGCCGCGGACGGTCGGCTCCGCGAGGTCCGCCGCGGCGAAGCGGGCCTGGAGGTTGGCCGCCGAACCGGCTCCGAAGCCCGCCATGCCGACCAGCAGCAGCGGAAAGCTCTCCACCAGCGCTGCCGTCACCACCAGGACGCCGCCGACCGCGCCGATCAGATAGGCCAGGGTCAGCCCAGGCCGCCTGCCGCGGGCGGACATCAGCGCGGCCAGCGGCAGGGAGAGCGCGGCGGCGCCGACGACCGACGAGGTCGTCGCCAGCCCGGCCAGCGCCCGCGAGCCGCTGATCTCCTCGGCCAGGACGGCGGCGAGCGCGATGGCCGTCGCCACGCCCAGCCCGCCGAGTACCTGGCTCGCCATCAGTACCGCGGTGGTGCGGCGGCGCAGCGCGGCCGGCGCGGAGCCGGCCGCGGTGGCGGCCGGTTCCCCGGCGGGCGGGCCGACTGCGGGGCGGGGAGTTCCGGCCGTGTTCTTCACCCGGGCAGTGTGCCAGCGGGCTCGTGCACGGCAACACCGGGTTTCGCCACCGGCACAGTGCGGCCGGGGCACCCGGGCACGCGCACCCGCCCCGGCGGCGGGGCGGCGTCCGCTCCGTCAGGCCGCCCGGGCGCGGCCGAGCCGCCGCCGGCACTCCCGGCCCAGTTCGGGATAGGCCGCGGCCACCGCCTCGTGCATCCGCTCGCGGAGCAGCCCGACGCCGAGCGGACGGCAGTCCCCGGGCGGCAGCGCCTCCAGCAGGAGTCGGTGCGGAGCGAGCAGGTTCAGCAGGTAGTCCACCTGCCACTGGGCCAGTTCGGCGGGGGTGAGTGCCTCCGTGGTGGCCCGGCGGGGGCGATGGCCCCACTGGTGGCAGGCCCGCTGCGCGTCGAGGAGGTTGTGGTGCGCCACCGCGCGCCGTGCGAGTTCCGGGCCGCTCAGCGCGGGCAGCTCCAGCGGGGTGTTCCGGATGGCGGCGAGCGCGCGTTCGCGCCGCCGGGCGGCGGCCGCCCGCAGGGCCTGCGAGCGCCTGCGCCGCAGGGAGCGCTCACGCAGGAAGTCCGCCTGCCCCTCGGCCTGCTCGACCCGGGGGGTGAGGAACAGCAGGTCGGGCTTCCGCAGGTCCGGTGCGCCGAGGTACGCGCTGATCAGCGCGGGGGACCAGCCGCGGGCGAGCAGGGTGTCCTGGGAGAGGTAGGTGAGGGTCGTCGGCTCGGGGGAAGGCGCCATCGTCACACTCCTTGGCCGGGGAACGCAGCGGGGGACACCGGGATTCTTTCCGCTCCGGGCCCGGTACCAACCCGCCCGGACGGCCCTTCCGCGCCGCGCCTGCCGCGGGACCCCGCGCGGGGCGCAGCCACCCGCGGCCGGCGCGATGCTCAGCGGCGGGCCGCCGGGGCGGCCTCCCCGGAGGGGGCGCGCGGCAGCCCGACCGCGGGGGCGTCCGCCCGGCCGGGTGCGGAGGTGGCCGTGCGCGGGGTCCCGGTGGCGCCCCGCACCACGTCGGGCCGGTTGGAGATGACGCCGTCCACCCCCAGCGCGGCCGTCCGTACGGCGGTGGCCGCGTCGTCGACCGTCCAGGTGTACACCTCCATCGGCGTGCCGTGCGGCCCGCGGAGGGACTGCACCGCCGAGACGTACTCCGCGGTGAGCGCCGTCCAGCGGGGGTTGATCTGGTCGGCGAACGCGGTGTAGGAGGCGAGCTCGGAGGTGTCGGGGCTGCCGAGGAACCCGGTCTTCACCGCCGGTTCCCGCTGGTGGACGGTCCGCACCGAGTTGGCGTCGAAGCTCTGCACGACCAGGCGGCTGCGCAAACCCGACCGGTCCAGCCATCCCCGGTCGCCGAGCTCCCCGAGCACCTCCCGCTCGATGCCCGGGTACAGGGCGGGGTTCTTGAGCTCCAGCAGGAGCTTCTGGCCGTTGCCCGTGAGTCTGTCGAGGAAGCGGCCGAGAGTGGGAACCCGCTCACCGGCGAAGTCCGACCCGAACCAGCTACCCGCGTCCAGGCGGGCGACCTCTTTCGAGGTGAAGTCGGCCACCCGCCACGGAGACCGGTCGGGGAAGAGCTGGCGGGCGTTCGTGGTGCGTTCGAGTGATGCGTCGTGCAGCAGGACGAGCACGCCGTCGCGGGTGCGCTGGACGTCGGTCTCCACCCAGTCGATGTCCAGCGCGGCGGCGCGGTCCGCGGCGGCGAGGGTGTTCTCGGGGGCGTAGCCGGAGGCGCCGCGATGGGCGACGGTGACCGGGGCCTGGGAGGCGGCTCGGGGCGAGTGCGCCCCGGACGGCCCCGGGCCGGGAGCGCCCGTCCCGGAGTGGGCCGCGGCGGGCCCCGTGAGTGCCAGGGCCAGTGCTCCCAGGATCGATCCGGTGGCGATGACGGCGGTGCGCAGAGACACAGGGGCTCCTCATGGTTGCGGAAAGTGACCGGTGCCGGGCGTGGCGACGGGCTTGGGTGACGCGTGGGCATCACACCGGGCGGGATGGTGCGGTGTGAGGGGGCTCGGGGCGGTGTCGGCGGGGCGCCGGATGTCAGCCGGGGTGCTCGGGGGCGGGTGTCACAGCGGGGGCGGTTCGGTGAGCCGCACTCCCGGGGAGCCTGCCCGCCCCGCCGGGCGGTGGGGCGGGCGGACGGTGGGCGCGGGATGGCGGCGAGGCGAACTTTGTCAGTGCCGGGTCGTACCGTGGAATCATGCGGCCCGTATCCGAGATCGAACGCAAGGTGGCGCCCTTCGAGGTCGTCAGCCCCTACCAGCCCAGCGGAGACCAGCCGGCGGCGATCACCGAGCTCGCCCGGCGGGTCGAGGCCGGCGAGAAGGACGTCGTCCTGCTCGGCGCCACCGGCACGGGCAAGTCGGCGACCACCGCGTGGATGATCGAGAAGCTGCAGCGGCCGACACTGGTCATGGCCCCGAACAAGACACTCGCCGCTCAGCTCGCCAACGAGTTCCGTGAGCTGCTGCCGAACAACGCGGTGGAGTATTTCGTTTCGTATTACGATTACTACCAGCCCGAGGCCTATGTCCCGCAGTCCGACACGTACATCGAGAAGGACTCCTCGATCAACGAGGAGGTCGAGCGGCTGCGGCACAGTGCCACCAACTCACTGCTCACCCGGCGCGACGTCGTCGTGGTGGCCTCGGTCTCGTGCATCTACGGTCTCGGCACCCCGCAGGAGTACGTCGACCGCATGGTGCCGCTCAAGGTCGGCCAGGAGGTCGACCGGGACTCCCTGCTGCGCCGCCTGGTCGAGATCCAGTACACCCGCAACGACGTCTCGTTCACCCGGGGGACCTTCCGGGTCCGCGGGGACACCGTCGAGGTCTTCCCCGTCTACGAGGAGCTGGCCGTCCGGATCGAGATGTTCGGGGACGAGATCGAGGCGCTCTCCATGCTGCACCCGCTCACCGGCGAGGTCATCACCGAGGACCGCGAGACCTACATCTTTCCCGCGACCCACTACGTGGCGGGGGAGGAGCGGATGCACCGGGCCGTCGCCGCGATCGAGGCCGAGCTCCAGGAGACGCTGGCACGGATGGAGAAGCAGGGCAAGCTGCTGGAGGCCCAGCGGCTGCGGATGCGCACCATCTACGACCTGGAGATGATGCAGCAGATCGGCACCTGCTCGGGCATCGAGAACTACTCGCTGCACATCGACGGCCGGGAGCCCGGCTCGCCGCCGCACACCCTTCTGGACTACTTCCCCGAGGACTTCCTGCTGGTCATCGACGAGTCCCACGTCACCGTCCCGCAGATCGGCGCGATGTACGAGGGCGACGCCTCCCGGAAGCGCACCCTGGTCGACCACGGGTTCCGGTTGCCGTCCGCGATGGACAACCGCCCCCTGAAGTGGGAGGAGTTCCAGAAGCGCATCGACCAGGCGGTCTACCTCTCGGCCACCCCGGGCAACTACGAGGTCAGCCGGTCCGACGGCGTCGTGGAGCAGATCATCCGGCCCACCGGCCTGGTGGACCCGGAGGTCGTGGTCAAACCGACGGACGGCCAGATCGATGACCTGGTGCACGAGATCCGCACCCGCACCGAGAAGGACGAGCGCGTCCTGGTGACCACCCTCACCAAGAAGATGGCCGAGGACCTCACCGACTACTTCCTCGAACTCGGCATCCAGGTGCGCTACCTGCACAGCGACGTCGACACGCTGCGCCGCGTCGAGCTCCTGCGGGAGCTGCGCTCCGGCGAGTACGACGTCCTGGTGGGCATCAACCTGCTCCGCGAGGGGCTGGACCTGCCCGAGGTCTCGCTGGTCGCCATTCTGGACGCCGACAAGGAAGGGTTCCTGCGGTCCGGCACTTCGCTGATCCAGACGATCGGCCGAGCGGCGCGCAACGTCTCCGGGCAGGTGCACATGTACGCCGACAAGGTCACCCCGGCGATGGAGCGAGCCATCGACGAGACCAACCGCCGGCGGGCCAAGCAGATCGCGTACAACGAGGAGCGCGGCGTCGACCCGCAGCCTCTGCGGAAGAAGATCGGTGACATCGTGGCCAACATCGCGCGGGAGGAGGTCGACACCGAGGAGCTGCTCGGCACCGGCTACCGCAGGACAACGGACGGCGAACGCAGGGGCCGCGCCCCGGTGCCCGCCCTCGGCGGCCGGAAAGCCGCCCGCGAGGCCTCGGAGGGCGAGGCTCCCACGGACCGTCCGGCCACCGAGCTCGCCGAGCTGATCGAGCAGATGACCGAGCGAATGCGGGTCGCCGCGGCGGAGCTCCAGTTCGAGGTCGCCGCCCGGCTCCGGGACGAGGTGCGCGAACTCAAGAAGGAGCTGCGGCAGATGAGGGAAGCCGGGCTGCGCTGAGGACCGGCGGGGAGGCACCGCCCTGCCTCCGGCCCGCTCGGGGCGGACGCGCCGTGCCGTGTTGCAGGAGCGCCACAAACGTCCCGCTCGCTCCCGCTGGTCGGGACCAGTGCATAGGGTGCCACCAAGCCGTCGACGGTTTTCGGCGGGGAGAATGTCGAGAGGGGAACGCACGTGTCGGTCAACATGTCCAAGGGGCAGGCCATCAGCCTGCAGAAGAGCGACGGAGGCACGCTGACCGCCGTGCGCATGGGGCTCGGCTGGCAGGCCGCTCCCCGCCGCGGGCTCTTCGGCAAGCGCACGAAGGAGATCGACCTCGACGCCTCAGCGGTCCTCTTCGCCGACAAGCAGCCGATCGACGTGGTCTTCTTCCGCCACCTGACGAGCGACGACGGCTCGGTGCAGCACACCGGCGACAACCTCGTGGGCGGCGCGGGCCAGGGTGGTGACGACGAGGCCGTACTGGTGGACCTCCAGCGGGTGCCGGTCCACGTGGACCAGATCGTCTTCACCGTGAACTCCTTCACCGGGCAGACCTTCGCCGAGGTGGAGAACGCCTTCTGCCGACTGGTGGACGAGACCAACGGCCAGGAGCTGGCCCGCTACACTCTCGCCGGCGGCGGTCAGTACACCGCCCAGATCATGGCCAAGGTGCACCGGCAGGGGGGCGGCTGGTCGATGACCGCCATCGGCGCCCCGGCCAACGGCCGCACCTTCCAGGACCTGATGCCGACGATCGTCCCGCACCTCTGAGCGCCCCCGGTACGCGCCCGCCGGACGCGGCGCCGTACCGGAGGCGGCGCTGCGCCGGACGCGATGGCCGTCGCTCCCGGCACTCCGGCACCCGACAGCACTCCTGAACGGGAGTCGGCCCGGCGACACGTCGCCGGGCCGACTCCCGTTCCCACCGGTCCGCCGTGCGGACCCGACCGGCCGCCGCCCCCGCGTGGACGTGGCCTTGAGCGAAAGGGCACAGCGATGGCCGTCGAGCTGGTCCGCGGGCAGAACCACCCCCTGCCGCAGACCCGGCTGGAGATCCGGGTCTCCGCGGGGAAGCCGGTGCTGGCCGGTGTCGCCCTGGCGGACGCGCAGGACAGGATGCGCGACGACGGCTGGCTCGCGCACCCCGGCTCGCCCCGGTTGCCCGGCGTGGAGGTGTCCGTCCAGGCCGCCGCCGAGCACCGGCTCGCGGTGGACCTGGGGGCCCTGCCCGAGGCGGTCCACCGGACCCACGTGCTGCTGGCGCTCCCCCTCGGCCTCGGTGGTCCGGCCGACTTCGCCGAGCTCGCCGCGCCCTTCGTCGCCGTGCTCGGGCAGGACGGTGACGAGCTCGTGACCTACACCCTGCTCGGCCTGACGGCGGAGTCCGCGGTGGTCGCCCTGGAGCTGTACCGGCGCGCGGACCGCTGGAAGGTCCGGGCGATCGGCCAGGGCTACGCCGACGGACTGCCCGCGATGCTCGCCGACCAGGGGGTGCAGCGGCACCGGGAATTGGCTGCGGAGATCCACGAGGCGGTGGCCGGCGGAATGGCCCGGTCCGTGGCCGCGGCCCCCACCGACCGCGCCGCCGTCACCGGCCGTGCCGGCCCGCCCGGTGCGGGGCCGCAGGACCGCGGCGGCCGCCGCGCGGACCCGTCCGGGGCGCCCGCCTCGGATCCGGCGCGTCCGGAGGCCGGGGCCCGTACCGCGGGCGGTGGCGTCGACTACCGCCACCCGTCGAGGCCCGCGGCGGCTCCGGGAGGCCCGCCGACCGCCGCGGCCCCGGTGCCTCCGGCCCCGCCGCGGCCCGCTCCGGCGGGCCGGACGGCGGGGGAGCCGGTGGCGGGGGACGCACCCGGCTGGTCCCGGGAAGAGCGGCTGTACAACCAGGCGTGGGGAATGTTCGAGGACCTCGCCCGCACGGTGGCCGCCTTCCGCAGTGCGATCGACTTCGCCGACGCCCGTCAGGAGCGCGAGCTCGACGGGGTGCCCTCCGATCCCCGCACCCGCAACGGTCCGGCGGCGGAGGCCGTCCGCGAGGAGGCGCAGCAGCGGCACGCGGAACTCGCTGCACGGGCGCAGTCCGTTCTGGATCGCGATCTCCGGCGGCTGGTGGCGGAGTCCGAGGTCGTCGAGCCGGCACTCCCTGCTGCCTTCGCCCGCTGGGACAACCCGGTCTGGCACGGCCACCGGATGCCGATGGAGACGCCGATGGCCGTCCGGATGGGCGATCTCAGCCTTCCCGAACGCGCCGGTCTGCGCATCCCGATGCTGGTGCGGCTGCCGCTGGAGCGCGGACTGTGGGTCGACGCGGGCCGCGGCTCCCAGGCGGCGGCGCTGCTCGCCCCCGAGGAGGTCCGACGGCTCGCGGGCGAGCTGGCCACCGCCATCGCCGCTCGGCTCCTGGCGGTGTACCCGGTCGGGGACTTCACCGTGCGGGTGATCGACGCGGCCGGGGCGTCGGCCGCCACGCTCGCCCCGCTCGTCGCGGCCGGGGCGCCGGCCGAACCGCCCGTGGCGGGGGCGGCCGGGGTGGCGGCGGTGCTCGGCGCCCTCACCCGACGCATCGACCTGGTCCAGATGGCCCGGCGCAGCGGTGCGCTCGACTCGCTCCCTCCGGAGCTGGACACCTCGGAGCAGCTCCTCGTCGTCCACGACTTCCCGCACGGTTTCGACGACCGGGGCGTCACCCAGCTGCGGTACCTCGCGGAGGAGGGTCCGGCGGTCGGGGTGCACCTGATGATGGTGGCCGACCGGGCGGACGCCGAGGAGTTCGGACCGGTGCTCGACCCGCTGTGGCGGGGGCTGCTGCGGATCACCCCGGTGCCGGACGCGTACCTCGCCGACCCGTGGGTCGGGCACGCCTGGACGTTCGAACCCCCGTCCGCCCCGGTGGGCAGCCGGGTCGTCGAGGAGGTTCTCGGAACGTTCGCGGAAGCCCGGCGCAGAGCGGCCGGGTGAGGGGCTTTACTTCCGAATGATCTTTTCTTTGCCTCCGTTTGACCAAGCTGTATGCTTCATCCAACGGAGGGGAGTACTCCCTGCTGCGGTGTTCTCGTCAATACGGATCGGCACATCCGATCCCGGGGCACCGGCCCACGCGAAAGCGCGGGTGGAAGAGACCTCCGGCAACCACAGCCGGAGGAGAGCTGCATGGATGTCACCGTCCAGACCTGGGCGCTTACCCTGGTCGTCCTGTGCGCCCTGATCGCCGTCGACTTCTTCATCGGGGGCCGAAAACCGCACGAGGTCTCCCTCAAGGAGGCCGGCATCTGGACGACCGTCTGGATCACCTTGGCCGTGATCTTCGGAATCGGCCTGTACCTCGTGGTCGGTCCCCAGCCCGCAGGTGAGTTCTTCGCCGGATTCATCACCGAGAAGTCCCTGAGCGTCGACAACCTTTTCGTCTTCGTGCTCATCATGGCGAAGTTCTCGGTGCCCGCCATCTACCAGCAGCGGGTGCTGATGATCGGTGTGCTGATCGCGCTGGTCCTCCGGGCCGGTTTCATCGCCGCCGGTGCTGCCCTGGTCTCCACCTTCTCCTGGGTCTTCTTCATCTTCGGCGGCTTCCTGATCTGGACCGCCTGGAAGCTGATCGAGGAGGCTCGGGCGACGGACAAGGACGAGGAGGCCTACGAGGAGAGCCGCCTGCTCAAGATGGTGGAGCGGCGCTTCCCCTCCACGGACCAGTACCACGGCACGAAGCTGTTCGTCACGCGGGCGGGCAAGCGGCTGATGACGCCCATGCTGATCGTGATGCTGGCGATCGGGACCACCGACGTACTGTTCGCCCTGGACTCGATTCCGGCGATCTTCGGCCTCACCCAGGACCCGTACATCGTCTTCACCGCCAACGCCTTCGCCCTGATGGGTCTGCGGCAGCTCTACTTCCTGATCGGCGGACTGCTCAAGAAGCTGGTCCACCTCTCGTACGGGCTCTCGGTCATCCTCGGCTTCATCGGGGTCAAGCTGGTACTGCACGCCCTGCACGAGGCGGGTGTCGGTGTGCCGGAGATCAGCATCCCGGTGTCCCTCAGCTTCATCTGCGGGGTCCTCGTGATCACCACGGTCACGAGCCTGCTCGCCAGCCGGCGACAGGGCACGGAGGAGGCCGCCGTCGGGGAGGGGCCCGCTGCCGCGAGGGCGGCCGCCCTGGGCACGAACGCCGACACGCTTGCCGAGGGCCGCGGAACGGCATCCGGTGAGCACCGGGACGCGGACAGCGAACGACGCTGACACACGTCCGTCCGTGCCCGGCCCGGGCGCGGACGGACGGAACACAGCACGGTGGCCGGTGCCTCAAGGCACCGGCCACCGTGCTGTGTTCCGTCCTCGCTCCTCGCGGTGCGGGCGTGCGTGCCCTGGCCGCGAGGAGCGAGCCGTTCTCAGCCCTTCGAAGCGGCGGCCTTCTTCGTGGCCTTCTTCGCCGGAGCACGCTTGCCCGCGGCCGACGAGGACGCGGCCCCGGCCGGCTCACCCGCGCCGGACCTGCGTCCGGCGCCCGCGTTCCGGCCCTTGGCCGTGCTCGTCGCGGCGTCGCTGACCCGGCTGCCCAGCACCTCCCGGAGGAACTTCCCGGTGTGGCTCGTCGGAACGCCGGCGACCTGCTCCGGGGTGCCCTCCGCGACGATCAGGCCGCCGCCGTAGCCGCCCTCCGGCCCCATGTCGACCACCCAGTCCGCCGTCTTGACGACGTCGAGGTTGTGCTCGATCACGATCACCGAGTTGCCCTTGTCGACCAGGCCGTCCAGCACCTTGATCAGCTTGCGGATGTCCTCGAAGTGCAGACCGGTGGTCGGCTCGTCCAGCACGTACACCGTCCGGCCGGTGGAGCGCTTCTGCAGCTCCGCGGCGAGCTTGACCCGCTGGGCCTCGCCCCCGGAGAGAGTCGGCGCGGACTGCCCGAGGCGGACGTACCCCAGGCCGACATCGTTGAGGGTACGAAGATGGCGGGCGATCGCCGGGACCGCCTCGAAGAACTCCAAACCCTGCTCGATGGGCATGTCGAGCACCTCGGCGATGCTCTTGCCCTTGTAGTGCACCTCCAGAGTCTCCCGGTTGTACCGGGCGCCGTGACAGACCTCGCACGGCACGTAGACGTCCGGCAGGAAGTTCATCTCGATCTTGATGGTGCCGTCGCCGGAGCAGTTCTCGCACCGGCCGCCCTTCACGTTGAAGGAGAAGCGGCCGGGCAGGTACCCCCGGACCTTGGCCTCCATCGTCTCCGCGAACAGGCGGCGGACGTGGTCGAAGACGCCGGTGTAGGTGGCCGGGTTCGAGCGCGGGGTGCGCCCGATGGGGGACTGGTCGACGTGGACGACCTTGTCCACCAGGTCGTCCCCGGTGACCCGGGTGTGCCGGCCCGGCACGACCTTGGCGCCGTTCAACTCCCGGGCCAGGTGCGCGTAGAGGATGTCGTTCACCAGGGTGGACTTGCCGGAGCCGGAAACCCCGGTGACGGCCGTCAGCACGCCGAGAGGGAAGTCCGCACTGAGGTTCTGCAGGTTGTGCTCCCGCGCGCCGTGCACCGTCAGCTTGCGCTGCGGGTCGACAGGTCGGCGTGCCTCCGGGATCGGAATGTTCTTCTTCCCCGCGAGGTAGAGGCCGGTCATCGACTCCTCGTTGGAGAGCAGCTCCTGGTACGGGCCGCTGTGCACCACCTTGCCGCCGTGCTCACCGGCACCGGGGCCGATGTCCACGACCCAGTCCGAGGTCTTGATGGTGTCCTCGTCGTGCTCGACGACGATCAGGGTGTTGCCCAGGTCCCGGAGACGGACGAGCGTCTCGATCAGCCGGTGGTTGTCCCGCTGGTGCAGCCCGATGGAGGGTTCGTCCAGGACGTAGAGCACGCCCACCAGGCCGGAGCCGATCTGGGTGGCCAGCCGGATCCGCTGCGCCTCGCCCCCGGAGAGCGTGCCGGCTGCGCGGTTCAGCGAGAGGTAGTCCAGGCCGACGTCGACCAGGAACCGCAGCCGCTCGTTGACCTCCTTGAGCACCCGTTCGGCGATGGTCTTCTCGCGCGCGGTCAGGGTCATGTCCCGGAGGAAGTCGGCGCACTCGCTGATCGACATCGCCGCGACATCGGCGATGGACTTCCCCTGCACCGAGACGGCGAGCACGATCGGCTTGAGCCGGGTGCCCTCGCAGGCGGGGCAGGGGATCTCGCGCATGTACCCCTCGAAGCGCTCCCGGCCGCTGTCCGACTCCGCCTCCGCGTGCCGGCGCCGGACGAACGGCAGGGCCCCCTCGAACGCGGTGGTGTACGAGCGCTCCCGGCCGAAGCGGTTCCGGTAGCGGACGTCGATGCGGGTGCGGTGGCCGTTGAGCAGGGCCTTCTTGGCCCGCTGCGGGAGACCGGCCCACGGGATGTCCGTACGGAAGCCCAGGGCGTCGGCCAGGGCTCCGATCAGCCGGCCGAAGTACTCGCGGTTGTGGCCGTGGGACCAGGGGTGGACGGCGCCCTCGTCGAGGGACTTCTCCTCGTCGGGGACGACGAGGTCCGCGTCGACCTCCATGCGGGTGCCGATGCCGGTGCACTGCGGGCACGCCCCGAACGGCGAGTTGAAGGAGAAGGAGCGGGGCTCCAGCTCCTCGAAGGAGAGGTCGTCGTACGGGCAGTAGAGGTGCTCGGAGTACATCCGCTCGCGCTGCGGCTCGTCCGCGTCGAGGTCGACGAAGTCCAGCACGACCATGCCGCCGGAGAGGCCCAGAGCCGTCTCCACGGAGTCGGTCAGGCGGCGCTTGGCGCTGTCCTTGACCGTCAGGCGGTCGACGACCACCTCGATGGTGTGCTTCTCCTGCTTCTTGAGTGCGGGAGGCTCGGAGAGCTGGATCGTGCTGCCGTCCACCCGGGCCCTGCTGTACCCCTTCGCCTGGAGGTCGGCGAAGAGGTCGACGAACTCGCCCTTGCGCTCGCGCACCAGGGGGGAGAGCACCTGGAACCGGCTGCCCTCCTCCAGCCCGAGGACCTTGTCCACGATGGCCTGTGGCGACTGCCGGCTGATCGGGCGCGCGCACTCGGGGCAGTGCGGCTTTCCGACGCGGGCGAACAGCAGCCGAAGGTAGTCGTAGACCTCCGTGATGGTGCCTACGGTGGAGCGGGGGTTGCGCGAGGTCGACTTCTGGTCGATCGAGACCGCGGGAGAGAGGCCCTCGATGAAGTCGACATCGGGCTTGTCCATCTGCCCGAGGAACTGCCGGGCGTAGGAGGAGAGCGACTCGACGTAGCGACGCTGCCCCTCGGCGAAGATCGTGTCGAAGGCGAGCGAGGACTTGCCCGACCCGGAGAGCCCGGTGAAGACGATGAGCGAGTCGCGGGGGAGGTCGAGCGAGACGTTCTTGAGGTTGTGCTCGCGAGCGCCACGGACGATGAGACGGTCGACCACGCCGGTTGGCACCTTTCGTGTGTGGTGGGAGCGGGAACGGACGCCGCCCCCACCCAGAGTAGGGCGGACGCGAGGCGGATGACGGTGAGATGCTTCACGGTGAGCTTATAGCACGCGTATTCGAATTGATGCCGATGTCCACCCACTTCACTCGAAGGTGTGGCCCGGCTAGCGTTGGATCATGACTCCCCCCGAGCACGCCGCGCAGCCCGAGCCCGCCCGAGCGGAACTCGCCGTACTGCGGCAGTCCACCGACCGGCTGCTGGCCGCCGTGTCCGGCGCCACCGGGGAAGCCCCGGAGGTGCGCGCGCCCTCGCTGCTGCCCGGGTGGACCCGCGGACACGTCCTGACCCATCTTGCCCGCAACGCCGACGCCCTGCGGAACGTCGTGAGCGGCCGCCCGATGTACACCGGCGTCGAGGCGCGGGACGCGGACATCGAGGCCGGCGCCCCCCGGCCGCTGCCCGAGCAGGTCGAGGACGTGCGGGTGAGCGCGGAACGGCTGGCGGCGCTGCTGGCCGACGTGCCGGCCGAGCGGTGGCGTCAGCGCGTGGAGCTGCGCAACGGTGTCACCGACCTGCTGCTGAACATCCCGTTCCGGCGGCGGGTCGAGGTCGAGCTGCACCTCGTCGACCTGGGTATCGGGCCGACCTCCGACGACCTTCCGGAGGACTTCGCCGACCGGGCGATCGGGTACCTCGCCGACCGGTTCGCGGGCCGTCCCGAGGTTTCACCCGCCGAGGTGCGCACGGCGGACGGCCGGATTTGGCGCACCGGCCGCCGTGCGGAGGCCGCGGCGGGCCCCGACCGGCCGGTGCTGGTCACCGGCACGCCCGGCGCGCTGGTCGGATGGTTGTCCGGCCGCGCCCCCGGGGCCGACCTCGGCACGGACGGCGGGGCCCTGCCGGTGCTGCCTGCGCTCTGACGCGCCCCGCGGTGCCCCGAGGAGACCTGCCCGCACCGCTCGCGCCTTTGTATGCCCCGAAGGACCCGTCCGAAGAACCCGTCCCGCGGGGTGGTGTCTCCCGGACCCGCGGGGAACCCGCCCCCTCCCACCGAGGAATGAGGACCACCGATGCCCTACACCGGCAACGTCACCGTCGGCGGACCGGCCGATGTCCATGAACTGGCCGACCTGATGATCTCCAAGGTCGCCGTCGGCCCGATGAACAACAACGCGTACCTGCTGCGCTGCCGCGCCACGGGTGAGCAGTTGCTGATCGACGCGGCCGACGAGGCCGCGACCCTGCTGCGGCTCATCGGGGACGACGGTGTCCGCACGGTCGTCACCACCCACCGGCACGGGGACCACTGGCAGGCGCTGGAGGCCGTCGTGGCGACCACCGGCGCCCGCACCTGCGCCGGAGAGCACGATGCCGAGGGCATTCCGGTGGCCACCGATCTGCCGCTCGCGGACGGCGACACGGTGGAGGTGGGCGCCTGCACGCTCACCGTCCGCCACCTGGCTGGCCACACCCCCGGCTCGGTGGCGCTCGTCTACGACGACCCGCACGGTCACCCGCACGTCTTCACCGGTGACTGCCTCTTCCCCGGGGGCGTCGGCAACACCTTCGGCGACGCGGACAACTTCGCCCGGCTGCTGGACGACGTGGAGAACCGGTTGTTCGCCGTGCTCCCCGACGAGACATGGGTCTACCCCGGACACGGCGCCGACACCACGCTCGGTGCCGAGCGCCCCGCGCTGCGGGAGTGGCGGGAGCGCGGCTGGTGACACCCCGGCGCCCCCGGCGGGGTGTCGGAGCCGGGCCGTAGGGTGTCCGGCATGGCAGATCCCTCCACCTACCGGCCCCGACCGGGGGAGATCCCCGACTCGCCGGGGGTCTACCGCTTCCGTGACGAGCACCGCCGGGTGATCTACGTGGGGAAGGCGAAGAGCCTGCGCCAGCGGCTCTCCTCCTACTTCCAGGACCTGGCCGGCCTGCACCCCCGGACGGCGACGATGGTCACCACGGCCGCCTCCGTGGAGTGGACGGTCGTCGGCACGGAGGTCGAGGCGCTCCAGCTCGAGTACACCTGGATCAAGGAGTTCGACCCCCGGTTCAACGTCAAGTACCGCGACGACAAGAGCTATCCCTACCTCGCGGTGACCATGAACGAGGAGTTCCCCCGGGTACAGGTGCTGCGGGGCGCGAAGCGGAAGGGCGTGCGCTACTTCGGGCCTTACTCGCATGCCTGGGCGATCCGCGAGACGGTCGACCTGCTGCTGCGGGTCTTCCCGGTGCGCACCTGCTCCGCCGGGGTGTTCAAGCGCTCCGCGCAGATCGGCCGCCCCTGCCTGCTGGGCTACATCGGCAAGTGCGCGGCGCCCTGCGTCGGCCGGGTCAGCCCGCAGGAGCACCGCGCACTCGCCGAGGACTTCTGCGACTTCACCGCTGGTCGGACGGGCGCCTACCTGCGCCGGCTGGAGGAGCAGATGCAGGAGGCCGCCGAGGAGATGGAGTACGAGCGCGCCGGCCGGTTGCGCGACGACATCGGAGCCTTGCGGCGGGCGATGGAGAAGAACGCGGTGGTGCTCGCCGACGCCACCGACGCGGACCTGATCGCCCTGGCGGAGGACGAGCTGGAGGCCGCCGTGCAGATCTTCCACGTCCGCGGCGGCCGGGTGCGCGGGCAGCGCGGCTGGGTCACGGACAAGGTCGAGGCCGTGACCACGGCGGACCTCGTCGAGCACGCCCTGCAGCAGCTCTACGGTGAGGAGCGCGGCGACACCGGCCGTTCCGGCGGCAGCGGCGGGGTGCCGCGCGAGGTCCTGGTGCCGGCGCTGCCCGAACCGGAGGAGCCGGTGGCGGCGTGGCTCACCGAGCGCCGGGGGGCCCGGGTGAGCCTGCGGGTCCCGCAGCGCGGCGACAAGCGCGCGCTGATGGAGACGGTGGAGCGCAACGCCCAGCACGCCCTGACCCTGCACAAGACGAAGCGGGCCTCCGACCTCACCACCCGCTCCCGGGCCTTGGAGGAGATCTCCGAGGCACTGGAGCTGGACTCCGTGCCCCTGCGCATCGAGTGCTTCGACATTTCCCATCTCCAGGGGGACGACGTGGTCGCCTCGATGGTGGTCTTCGAGGACGGACTGGCCCGCAAGAGCGAGTACCGCCGCTTTCAGATCAAGGGATTCGAGGGGCAGGACGACGCCCGCGCGATGCGCGAGGTGGTCGACCGCCGTTTCCGCCGCTACCTCCAGGAGAAGCAGAGCTCCGGCGAGTGGGACGGCACCCCGGCGCCGGACCATCCGGAGCCGGGCGCCGCCTCCGGGCCGGAGGGGGCCTCCGCCCCGGAGGCGGCACGGCCCCCCGGAGCCTCCGCCGCGGCTCCGGCCCCCGGCGAGGCCGGAGCCGGGGGAGCCGCGGCCGGGGGCCGGGAGGAGGACGGGCGGCCCAGGCGGTTCGCCTACCCGCCGCAACTGGTGGTGGTGGACGGCGGGCAGCCGCAGGTCGCCGCCGCGCAGGAGGCGCTGGACGCCCTCGGCATCGACGACGTCGCGGTCTGCGGGCTGGCCAAGCGGCTGGAGGAGGTGTGGGTGCCGGGGGACGACGACCCGGTGGTGCTCCCGCGTAGCAGCGAGGGCCTCTACCTGCTCCAGCGGGTACGGGACGAGGCGCACCGTTTCGCGTTGCGCTACCAGCGGAGCAAGCGGGCCAAGTCCCTCAGGGCCGGTCCGTTGGACTCCGTGCCGGGGCTGGGTGAGAGCCGCAAGCAGGCGCTGATCAAGCACTTCGGCTCCGTCAGGCGCCTTCGGAGCGCCACCGTCGAACAGCTCTGCGAGGTCCCGGGCGTCGGACGGCGCACGGCGGAGACGGTGGTGGCCGCTCTGGGCGAGCGCCCGGCCGCCCGGCCGGCGGTCAACACGGCGACCGGTGAGCTCATCGACGATGATGGGGAGTGAGAGCTCCACACCGCACAGGCACAGCCGAGATCCGGGGGACCCCATGAGCGACGCAGATGGAACGGGAGCACAGGTGAACACCGCCACGCCGGCCGAGCCCGGCGCCGAGAACGCGAAGATCCCCGAACTGGTGATCATCTCAGGGATGTCGGGGGCGGGCCGCAGCACCGCGGCGAAGTGCCTGGAGGACCTGGGCTGGTTCGTCGTCGACAACCTGCCCCCGGCCCTGATCCCCACGATGGTCGACCTCGGTGCGCGCTCCCAGGGCAACGTCGCCCGGATCGCGGTGGTCGTCGACGTGCGCGGGCGGAGGTTCTTCGACAACCTCAAGGAATCCCTGGCCGACCTCGCCGCCAAGCACGTCACCCGGCGCATCGTCTTCCTGGAGGCCTCCGAGGACGCCCTGGTACGCCGCTTCGAGTCGGTGCGGCGGCCGCACCCCCTCCAGGGCGACGGCCGGATCGTGGACGGCATCGGGGCCGAGCGCGACCTGCTGCGGGAGCTGCGCGGGGACGCCGACCTGGTGATCGACACCTCCAGCCTCAACGTCCACGAACTGCGGGCCAAGATGGACGCCCAGTTCGCCGGCGAGGAGGAGCCGGAGCTGCGGGCGACGGTGATGTCGTTCGGCTACAAGTACGGTCTGCCGGTCGACGCCGACCTCGTCGTCGACTGCCGCTTCCTGCCCAACCCGCACTGGGTCCCCGAGCTGCGGCCCTTCACCGGCACCAGCCCGGAGGTCTCCGACTACGTCTTCGATCAGCCCGGTGCCAAGGAGTTCCTGGACCGCTACACCGAGCTGCTCGAACTGATCGCCGAGGGCTACCGCCGCGAGGGCAAGCGCTACGTCACGGTCGCGGTGGGCTGCACCGGCGGCAAGCACCGCAGCGTGGCGATGTCCGAACGGCTCGGCAGCCGGCTGGCCGCGGCGGGTGTGGAGACGGTCGTCGTCCACCGGGACATGGGACGCGAGTGAGCCGAGTCACCGGCCGGACGCTCCGGTTGCGCCGCCGCGGAGTGCTGTCCGGCCGGGGCGGTCAGCCGAAGGTGGTGGCGCTCGGCGGCGGCATGGGCCTCTCCGCCTCGCTCACCGCGCTGCGCCGGATCACCGGCGACCTGACGGCCGTGGTCACCGTCGCCGACGACGGCGGCTCCAGCGGCCGTCTGCGCGACGAACTGGGCATCCTGCCCCCGGGCGACCTGCGCAAGGCGCTGGCCGCCCTGTGCGGCGACGACGACTGGGGCCGGACCTGGGCCAGCGTGGTGCAGCACCGCTTCGCCGGGGAGGGCGACCTCCAGGGCCACGCGGTGGGGAACCTGCTCATCGCGGCCCTGTGGGAGCAACTCGGCGACCACGTGTCCGCGCTCGACCTCGTCGGCAAACTGCTCGGCGCGCACGGCCGGGTGCTGCCGATGTCGGCGGTGCCGCTGGAACTCCAGGCCCTGGTGCGGGGGCACGACCCGGCGCACCCGGACGCGCTCTCCACCGTCCGCGGTCAGGCGACGGTGGCGCTCACCCCTGGAGAGGTCCAGCAGGTCAAGGTGGTGCCGGGTGATCCTCCGGCGGTTCCGGAGGCCGTCGCCGCCGTGCTGGACGCGGACTGGGTCGTGGTCGGCCCCGGGTCCTGGTTCTCCTCGGTCATTCCGCACCTCCTGGTCCCGGAACTGCTCCAGGCGCTCACCGAGACCAAGGCCCGCCGGGTGCTGTCGTTGAACCTTGCACCGCAGCCGGGAGAAACAGATGGTTTCTCCCCGCAGCGTCATTTGGAGGTTTTGGCCCGACACGCCCCTAAACTCGCCTTCGACGTGGTGCTGGCCGATCAGGACGCCGTGCCCGACCAGGAGAGCCTGCGGGAAGCCGCCCGCAGATTCGGTGGATCGGTCGAGCTGGCTTCGGTGGCCGCGCCCGGCGGCGCCGACCGGTCCCCACCGGGCGGCGCCTCCGACCGGCACGATCCGGAGCTGCTGGCAGCCGCGTACGACCGTATTTTTCGGATGCATGGAAGGATCGGCCCATGGCGATGACGGCAGCGGTGAAGGATGAGATCTCCCGGCTACCCGTCACCCGGACCTGCTGCCGGAAGTCGGAGGTCTCGTCGATCCTGCGGTTCGCCGGCGGCCTCCACCTGGTGAGCGGCCGGATCGTGATCGAGGCGGAGCTGGACACCGGGATCGCCGCCCGCAGACTCCGCAAGGACATCCTTGAGATCTTCGGGCACGCCTCGGACCTGGTGGTGATGGCCCCCGGCGGTCTGCGGCGCGGCAGCCGCTACGTCGTGCGGGTGGTCGCCGGGGGCGACCAGCTCGCCCGGCAGACGGGACTCGTGGACGGCCGGGGGCGTCCCATCCGCGGACTGCCGCCGCAGGTGGTCTCCGGCGCGACCTGCGACGCGGAGGCCGCGTGGCGCGGCGCGTTCCTGGCGCACGGCTCGCTGACCGAGCCGGGCCGCTCGTCCTCCCTGGAGGTGACCTGCCCCGGTCCGGAGGCCGCGCTGGCCCTGGTCGGAGCGGCCCGACGGCTGCAGATCGCGGCCAAGGCGCGCGAGGTGCGCGGCGTGGACCGCGTGGTCGTCCGGGACGGCGACGCCATCGGCGCTCTGCTGACCCGGCTCGGCGCGCACGACTCGGTGCTGGCCTGGGAGGAGCGGCGGATGCGCCGGGAGGTGCGGGCCACCGCGAACCGTCTCGCCAACTTCGACGACGCCAACCTGCGCCGCTCCGCCCGCGCGGCGGTGGCGGCCGGGGCCCGCGTGCAGCGGGCGCTGGAGATCCTCGGCGAGGAGGTCCCCGAGCACCTGGCGGCGGCCGGACGGCTGCGGATGGACCACAAGCAGGCCTCGCTGGAGGAGCTCGGCGCGCTCGCCGACCCGCCGCTGACGAAGGACGCGGTTGCCGGCCGGATCCGGCGGCTGCTGGCGATGGCGGACAAGCGGGCCTCCGACCTCGGGCTCCCGGGCACCGAGGCCACGCTCACCGAGGAGATGGTGGGCTGAACCGCGGCTCCGCGCCGCCCGCGGTTCCGCAGGCGGCGCGGGAGTGCGCCCGATGTCACCCGATCCGGCCCCGCGCGGTAGGGTCGGAGACGGTCGGGGACATCCCATACAACCTTGTCGGTGTCCGCACCGGCGTACCAACGAGGAGATCGGTTCGTGACGATCCGCGTAGGCATCAACGGCTTTGGCCGCATCGGTCGCAATTACTTCCGCGCACTGCTGGAGCAGGGGGCGGACATCGAGATCGTCGGTGTCAACGACCTGACCGACAACGCCACTCTCGTCCATCTGCTGAAGTACGACACCATCCTGGGCCGCCTCAAGCAGAAGGTGAGCCACACCGAGGACTCCATCACGGTCGGTTCCCAGACCTTCCGCACGATGGCCGAGCGCGACCCGGCGAATCTCCCCTGGGGTGAGCTCGGTGCCGACGTCGTCATCGAGTCGACCGGCATCTTCACCAAGCGTGCAGACGCCGCGAAGCACCTCGACGCGGGCGCGAAGAAGGTCCTCATCTCGGCACCCGCCAAGGACGAGGACATCACCGTCGTCATGGGCGTGAACGAGGACACCTACGACCCGGCCCAGCACCACGTCGTCTCCAACGCCTCCTGCACCACCAACTGCGTGGCGCCGATGGCCAAGGTGATGGACGAGAACTTCGGCATCGTCAAGGGCATGATGACGACGGTGCACGCCTACACCAACGATCAGCGCATCCTCGACTTCCCGCACAAGGACCTGCGGCGTGCGCGCGCGGCGGCGGAGAACATCATCCCGACCTCCACGGGCGCCGCGAAGGCGACCGCGCTGGTGCTGCCGCAGCTGGCGGGCAAGCTCGACGGCATCGCGATGCGCGTCCCGGTCCCCACCGGCTCGGTCACCGACCTCGTGTTCGAGCTCGACCGCGAGGCGAGCCGGGACGAGATCAACGCCGCGTTCCAGAAGGCGGCCGAGGGCGGGCTGCAGGGTGTCCTGGACTACACCGAGGACCCGATCGTCTCCTCGGACATCGTCAACTGGCCGGCCTCCTGCACCTTCGACTCCTCCCTGACCATGGTCCAGGGCAAGCAGGCGAAGATCGTCGGCTGGTACGACAACGAGTGGGGCTACTCCAACCGCCTCGTCGACCTGACCGTGTTCGTCGGCGGCCAGCTCTGACCGCTGTGCCGGAACAGGGCAGCGAGATGTGACCGGATCGGGCCCGTGCGGCGTGCGAACGCGCCGCACGGGCCCGTTTTCGGCACTCGGCCTTCTCACAAGGAGCATCAGCAGACCATGAAGACGATCGACGAGCTCGTCGCCGAAGGGGTCACCGGGAAGCGGGTCTTCGTCCGGGCCGATCTCAACGTGCCGCTCAGCGAGGGCACCATCACCGACGACGGCCGCATCCGGGCCGCCGTCCCGACGATCACCAAGCTCGCGGCGGCCGGCGCCCGGGTGGTCGTCGCCTCCCACCTGGGCCGCCCCAAGGGCGAGCCCGACCCGCAGTACTCGCTCGCACCGGTCGCCGTCCGGCTGGGCGAACTGCTCGGCGAGACAGCGAAGGGCGGAGTCGCCTTCGCCACCGACACCGTGGGGGACAGCGCGAAGGCCGCCGTCGCCGGGCTCGGCGACGGCGGGGTCACGCTGCTGGAGAACCTCCGCTTCAACGTGGGCGAGACGGCCAAGGAGGACGAGCCGCGGGGCGCCTTCGCGGACCGGCTGGCCGAGCTGGCCGACCTGTACGTGGGCGACGGCTTCGGCGCGGTGCACCGCAGGCACGCCTCGGTGTTCGACCTGCCGGCCCGGCTCCCGCACGCCGCGGGCAGCCTCATCGCGGCCGAGGTCGAGGTGCTCAAGCGCCTGACCGAGGACGTGCGCCGCCCGTACGCGGTGGTGCTCGGCGGCGCCAAGGTCTCCGACAAGCTCGGGGTGATCGAGCACCTGATGGACAAGGCCGACCGCATCCTGATCGGCGGCGGCATGGTGTTCACCTTCCTCAAGGCCCAGGGCCACGAGGTGGGCGGCTCGCTCCTCCAGGAGGACCAGCTCGACGTGGTCCGCGGCTACCTGGAGCGCGCCGAGAAGCTGGGCGTGGAGTTCGTGCTCCCGGTGGACATCCTGGCCGGCTCCAGCTTCCCCGACTTGCGGACCAAGGCGCCCGCGGACCCGGAGACGGTGAGCGCGGAGGCCATTCCGTCCGGTCTGATGGGCCTGGACATCGGCCCGCGGACCGCCGAGCTCTACGCGGCGAGGCTGGCCGACGCCCGGACGGTGTTCTGGAACGGACCGATGGGCGTCTTCGAGCACCCGGACTACGCGGACGGCACCCGCGCCGTCGCCCAGGCGCTGCTGGAGAGCCCGGCCTTCACCGTGGTCGGCGGTGGCGACAGCGCGGCCGCCGTCCGGCTGCTCGGCTTCGACGAGACGGCGTTCGGCCACATCTCCACGGGCGGCGGTGCCAGCCTGGAGTACCTGGAGGGCAAGCGCCTTCCCGGGCTCGAAGCGTTGGAGGACGGGACGTCGTGAACGGCCCCGGCCCGGACCGCGTCCGGCCGGACGAGGACTTCGCTTCCGCGCGCGGCGCGGGAGTCCCAGAGCAGAGGAAGGCACGCGCATGAGCCGCACGCCGCTGATGGCGGGCAACTGGAAGATGAACCTCAACCACCTCGAGGCCATCGCTCACGTCCAGAAACTGGCCTTCGCCCTGACCGACAAGGACTACGAGGGGGTGGAGGTGGCGGTGCTGCCGCCGTTCACCGACCTCCGCTCGGTCCAGACTCTGGTCGACGGCGACAAACTCAAGATCAAGTACGGCGCACAGGACATCTCCGGCAAGGACTCCGGTGCCTACACCGGCGAGGTCTCCGGCGCGATGCTGGCGAAGCTGCACTGCAGCTACGCGGTGATCGGGCACTCGGAGCGCCGCCAGTACCACGGCGAGAACGAGGAGGTCTGCAACGCGAAGGTCAAGGCGGCCTACCGGCACGGCGTCACCCCGCTGCTGTGCGTCGGGGAGCCGCTCGACATCCGCAAGGCCGGCACCCAGGTCCCCCACACTCTGGCCCAACTGGACGGCGCCCTGGACGAGGTCACCGCCGAGCAGGCCGCGAGCATCGTCGTCGCCTACGAGCCGGTGTGGGCCATCGGTACCGGTGAGGTCGCCACCCCGGAGGACGCCCAGGAGGTCTGCGGTGCGATCCGCCGCCGGCTGGGTGAGCTGTACGGCGAGGAGACGGCCGAGAAGGTCCGGATTCAGTACGGCGGCTCGGTGAAGTCCGGCAATGTCGCCGCCATCATGTCGCAGCCCGACGTGGACGGCGCACTCGTGGGTGGTGCCGCGCTCGACGTTGACGAGTTCGTCAAGATCGTGCGCTTCCGCGACCAGTAGCAACTAGGCCGACGGGGTCCACCCGTCGTACCCTGATCGGGGCCGGGCGCACTGCCCGGCCCCGAATGATTCGTCCGACACGTCCTGTCTTCGAAGTCCGAGAGAGTTGGTCCAGCCGTGGAATTGGGTCTGTCGATCGCCCTGATCGCCTTCAGCCTGCTGCTGATGCTGCTGGTGTTGATGCACAAGGGAAAGGGCGGCGGCCTCTCCGACATGTTCGGCGGCGGTATGCAGTCCTCCGTCGGCGGCTCCTCGGTCGCCGAGCGGAATCTCGACCGCATCACCATCGTGGTCGCGCTGCTCTGGTTCGGTGTCGTCGTGGCGCTGGGCATCATGATGAAGGTGTCCTGATGCGTCCGGACGGCTGACAACGGGTCGGGCCCCCTGCCTATCATGAGGCTCGCGTCCGGGCCGGGCAACCGCCGCCGCCGGGCGTGCGTTGGGCTTCTGGCACACCAGGGCGACTTCGCAGCACCATGAGGCAGGGAGTGACAACCGTGGCAGGTGGCAACGCGATCCGGGGGAGCCGGGTCGGAGCGGGGCCGATGGGCGAGGCCGAGCGGGGCGAGTCCGCACCGCGCCTGCGCATCTCCTTCTGGTGCTCGAACGGGCACGAAACGCAGCCGAGCTTCGCCGGCGACGCCCAGGCCCCCGAGACCTGGGACTGCCCCCGGTGCGGGTTCCCCGCGGGCAAGGACCGCGAGAACCCGCCGGACCCGCCGCGGACCGAGCCGTACAAGACCCACCTCGCCTACGTCCGCGAGCGACGCAGCGACGCCGACGGCGAGGCGATCCTCGCCGAGGCGCTCGCCAAGCTCCGCGGCGAGATCTGACCGCCCGTCGGGCTGCTCGCGCGCGGGGGGCCGCCGTGGTGCAACGGCTTCGCGGAGCGGTTCGGGGGCGGGGACGGTCCGGACTCGAAACCCTCCGAGACGCTCATCCGAACAGGCGGGAGACGGCCCGGCAGGACGCGTGCGCAGGCGTCCCGCCGGGCCACTGCTGCGTTAGGTTGGGGACGGCGGGGCACGTACGACAGAATGGGCTGATTTCGCAGATGAACGCCAACGGCACGGGCGACCGCGTCAGGCCGGACCGGCTTCCGCAGTGGGCGGCACTGGCCGAGCACCGCGAGGACTTCGGGGACACCGGCCTGCGCGCACTGTTCACCTCGGACCCCGGGCGCGCGGAACGCTACCGGCTCGACGTCGGGGACCTGCACCTCGACTACGCCAAGCATCTCGTCACGGACGAGACCTGGCGGCTGCTGGTGGACCTCGCGGAGGCCGCGGACGTGGCCCCGCTGCGCGAGGCGATGTTCCGCGGCGAGCGGATCAACGTCACCGAGGACCGTGCGGTCCTGCACACCGCACTGCGCGCCCCGCGCGAGGCGGTGGTCGAGGTGGACGGCGAGAACGTCGTGCCCGCGGTGCACGCGGTGTTGGACGAGATGGCCGACTTCGCCCGGCGGGTGCGCTCCGGCGAGTGGACCGGGCACACCGGCCGCCGGATCGCCACGGTCGTCAACATCGGGATCGGCGGCTCCGACCTCGGCCCTGCGATGGCCTACGAGGTCCTGCGCCCGTACACCGACCGCTCGCTGGACTTCCGCTTCGTCTCCAACGTGGACGGCGCCGACCTGCACGAGGCGCTCCGCGACCTGGACCCGGCGACGACGCTGTTCGTCGTGGCCTCCAAGACCTTCACGACCATCGAGACCCTCACCAACGCCACCGCGGCCCGCAACTGGCTGCTCGACGGCCTGGACGCCGGACCGGAGGCGGTGGCGGCGCACTTCGTGGCGGTGTCCACGAACGCCGACGAGGTCGCGAGGTTCGGCATCGACACGGCCAACATGTTCGCCTTCTGGGACTGGGTCGGCGGGCGGTACTCCTTCGACTCCGCCATCGGCCTCTCCCTGATGACGGCCATCGGCCCCGAGCACTTCCACGAGATGCTCGGCGGGTTCCGGCTGATGGACGAGCACTTCCGCACGGCGCCGCCGGAGCGCAACGCGCCGCTGCTGCTGGGGCTCCTGGGCGTCTGGTACGGCGAGTTCTTCGACGCGCAGGCGCACGCCGTCCTCCCGTACTCGCACTACCTCGCCAGGTTCACGGCCTACCTCCAGCAACTGGACATGGAGTCGAACGGCAAGTCGGTGGACCGCGCCGGGGAGCCCGTCTCGTGGCAGACCGGTCCGGTCGTGTGGGGCACTCCCGGAACCAACGGCCAGCACGCCTACTACCAGCTGCTGCACCAGGGCACCAAACTGATCCCCGCAGACCTGATCGGTTTCGCCGAGCCGCTCGCGGAACTCGGACCGTTGCGCGACCAGCACGACCTGCTGATGGCCAACCTCTTCGCGCAGGGCCAGGCGCTGGCCTTCGGCAAGACCGCCGACGAGGTGCGGGCCGAGGGCGTCCCCGAGGAGCAGGTGCCGCACCGCACCTTCCGCGGCGACCGGCCGACGACGACCGTCCTGGCCTCAACCCTCACCCCCTCCGTCCTCGGGCAGCTCATCGCGCTCTACGAGCACAAGGTGTTCGTGCAGGGCGCGATCTGGGACATCGACTCGTTCGACCAGTGGGGCGTGGAGCTGGGCAAGGTGCTGGCGAAGCGGATCGAGCCCGCGCTGACCGAGGGCGCCGAGGTGGAGGGACTGGACGGCTCCACCCGCACCCTGGTGGACCGCTACCGGCGGCTGCGCGGACGCTGACCGAGGTGCGGGGCCGGCCGGACGCCGGGCCCCGCACCTCTGCCACGGACCCCTCGTGAACGCGCGCACAAGCGCCCGCTTACCATGGGACCGTGCCGAATCTGCTCGAAGCCGCGCGCAACCCGCTGGCGTACCTCTCCCGCCGCTGGACCCCGTCCCGGGACGTACTGCGCCGCGCCACCACGGCGGCCGTCGTGATGAGCGTGGTCATCGTGGTCACCGGGGGCGCGGTACGGCTCACCGGCTCCGGTCTCGGGTGCGACACCTGGCCGAAGTGCACCGACGACAGTCTCTTCGCGACCCGCGAGATGGGCTTGCACGGTGCCATCGAGTTCGGCAACCGCATGCTCACCTACGTGCTGAGCGCGGCGGTCGGCTGGGTCATCGTCGCGGTGCGCTGCGCGGAGCCGCGCCGCCGCGGGCTCTCCCGGCTGGCCTGGGCGCAGTTCTGGGTCGTGATGGGCAACGCGGTGCTCGGCGGCGTCACGGTGCGCACGGGGCTCAACCCCTACAGCGTCGCCGGGCACTTCCTGCTGGCCACGGCCCTGATCACGCTGACCGTGCTCACCTGGCAGCGGGTCAGGGAGGGCGCCGCGCCGCCGCGCCCCCTGGTGTCCGCCCGGATTCGGTGGTCGACCCGGGCCCTCACCGGCGTCGCGGCGGCCCTCGTGGTCGTCGGGACCCTGGTCACCGGCGCCGGGCCGCACGCCGGCGACGCCCGGGAGGTGCACCGGATCGACTGGGTCGGCTGGGAGACCATTACCCGGGTGCACGCGTCACTGGCCTGGGCCCTGGTCCTGTTGACCGCCGTGCTGTGGTTCCTGCTGCGTGCAGGGGACGCGCCGCCCGGCCCCCGTGCCCGCGCCCGCGAGCTCGCGGTGGTACTCGCCTCACAGGTCGTCGTCGGCTATGCGCAGTACCTCGCCGACATGCCGGAACTGCTCGTCGGGATCCATCTGCTGGGGTCCACGCTGGTGTGGATCGCGGTCGTGCGGGTGCTGCTCGCGATGCGCGCGCGAGACGACGCGCCCGCGGCGGCGCCGGGACCGGCCGCCGAGCGGCCGGCCGTCCCTGCGTAGCCCCGGTGCTGCTCGGGCCTCCGGGTACGGCCCCGTAGCGCCGTAGCGCCCGGCGGGGCGTTCCTGCTCAGCCGGGCAGCGCGTACAACCGCCGTGCGGTGCCGCCCGTCACGGGAGCGGCGATCCGGACCGCGTCCCGCCGGTGGCAGTGGCCCTCGTCGCTCCAGCGGGTCAGCAGCCGTTCCAACTCGGCAACGAACATCCGGGCAGCCGCCACGTACAGTTCGGGCAGCGCCCGCGCACCGCTGGAGAACAGCAGCTTGCCGAACGGGGCCTCGGTCAGGGTCTCCGCGGGACGAGGGCCGGCATCCGCGTAGACGTGCGGGAAGGGTGCCGCCAGCCGGGCCGCCGCACGGTGGTGGGGCGGGCGGGGCAGCAGGACGACCGGGGCGCCGAGCCCACGGGTGGCGTGCAGGAACCCGGCCAGCGGCGCCGGGTCCCCGCAGTGCAGCTGCACGGGGCGGCCGGTGGCCAGCGCGCTCCAGAGCAGGTGGTGGAGAACCGTCGGCTCGGGTGGCGCGTGCGGGCGGCGCAGCAAGCGGCCCACCGCGCGCAGCACCTCGGGCAGCTCCGGTGCCTCACCGCCGCTCCCGAAGCCGTCCGCGGCGACGAAGGCGACCGTCTTGCCGGCTGCGCTGTGCAGCGCCTCGGCGGTGTTGGCCAGGAACGCCCGGGCCGTGTCGGAGATGTCCGCGACCTGCCCGGCGAGCTGCCGCAGGCAGACCGCCTCGTACCCCCGTCCACCGGCCGCGTCGGCCAACTCGGCGGGGGTGGTGAGGCCGGGGTCCGCATTCCGGTCCACGATACGGCGCGCGGGTGGGGCGGTCGGGGTGTCGGGGCCGATCACGTAACTTCCGATGCCGCTGCCGCGCAGCAGCGCCCGGCCCGCGGCGAAGGCCCCCCGCTCCCGTCGACGGGCCAGGTACCGCACCGGACTGCTGTGCGGCTCCAGCCCGAGCAGTGGCGGGCACCAGCGCCGCACCGCCAGTCCGGGCCGGCTGTCGAAATGGCTGCTCCCCGGGGGCGCCCCGCCCCGCCGCGCGGTGGGCGGCGGCGAGGTGGGCCTCGAAGGCCCCCAGCCCCAGCTCGCTGTGGAGGACACCGCGGCTGTACTGGTCGACGAGGGGCTCCATGCCGGGACTAACGCGGCAGGCGCCGCTCAGGTGTTGCTCGGGCCTCCGAGCTGCATGCCCGCCATCCGGGACCACTCGTAGGGGCCGGTACGCACCCGGGCGGCGAGTTCGCCGTCGAAGGCCTCGTGGACGGCGACCCCGGCACGGGCGGTTGCCTCGTCGGCGAGTCGGCGGCTCTCCGCCACCAGGTCGCCCCACTGGCCGTCCGCGCCGACCAGCACGATGCGGAACCCGCGCTGGCCGAGGTACGAGATCTGCGCCTCCGCGCCGCCGCCGTGGCGCTCCGCGAAACCGGAGATCTGCTTGGCGAGCCTCGCCGTCCGGCGCCGGTGCCGCCGGTCGGTCGCCGGGCTGGGGTCGTCGCTGTGCGTCTCGTCTGCCATGCCACTGATGCTACCCGCGGGTAGCGCCGTGGGCGACGGGGACTGCCGTGGCCGGTGCCACGCCCCGCCGTCCAAGCCGGCGGGGCGCTGGGGCGGCGCCGCGGGAGCGTGCGCTCAGCGGAGGAACGGGTCCACGGCGACCGCGACGAACAGCAGCGAGACGTAGGTGATCGACCAGTGGAAGAGCCGCATCTCCTTGAGCTTCGCCCCGGTCGCCCCGGCCCTGGCGCGGGACTGCAGGGCGTGGGCCTCCCAGAGCCACCAGCCACCGGTGAGCGCGGCGACCGTGGGATAGAACCACCCGACGTAGCCCAGCGGCCAGAGGGTGAGTGAGACGCCGACCATCACCCAGCTGTAGAGCACGATCTGCCGGGCGACCGTCCGGTTGGACGCGATGGCCGGCAGCATCGGCACCCCGGCCCGCACGTAGTCCTCCCGCACCTTCATCGACAGCGGCCAGTAGTGCGGCGGAGTCCAGAAGAAGATGACCAGGAAGAGCACCAGTGCGGCCCAGCTCAGCTCGTTGGTGACCGAGGACCACCCGATCAGCACCGGCATGCAGCCCGCGATTCCGCCCCAGACGATGTTCTGCGAGGTGCGGCGCTTGAGCAGCATCGTGTAGACGACGACGTAGAAGAGCAGCGCACCCAGCGACAGGGCGGCGGAGAGCCAGTTCACCAGCAGTGCGAACCACGTGGTGGAGACCACCGCCAGAGCGAGGCCGAAGACCAGGCCCTCGCGCGGGGAGACGACCCCGGTCACCAGGGGGCGCTGCGAGGTGCGGGACATCAGGGCGTCGATGTCCCGGTCGATGTACATGTTGAGGGCGTTGGCCCCGCCCGCCGAGAGGTAGCCGCCGAAACAGGTGACCAGCACCAACCAGAGGTCCGGGACCCCTTGCGCGGCCAGGAACATCACCGGAATGGTGGTGATGAGCAGGGTCTCGATGATCCGGGGCTTCGTCAGGGAGACGAAGGCCTTGAGCCGTACACCGAACCGCGGCCTGCGGCCGGCTCCGGAATCGAGCATTCCCGCAGGACGGGATTCGACGGCCGTCACGAGCACCCCTGATCACAAGCGACTTCCGCGGCGAGCCGCGGGGGAACATGGCGAGCGCCGACGAGCGCCGGCCAAACCGCCGGACCCGGACTCGCTCCTACCACGCCACTTTAGACGCCCGCCATACCTCGGCCGCGCCGGGGGTCGTCCGTGTCGACCCGCCTCCCGCCCCGTCCTGCCGGGCGGGTTCGGCCGTCGGTCGTGGCGGGGGACGGGCCAGGCACGACAGGAGGCCGAAACGGAAACAGCCGGGTCCGTCTTCCGGCCGGCGTGCCTCAGGCCTGCCCGACTGGTGAGCGGCACACGTCCTCGGCAGGTCGTCAGGGGTAGGCTCGACAGCGCCCGGTGCGGCACAGGTCACCGGTTTCCGTCATGTGGAGAGGAGCCCTGAGACAGGGTGAGCAGCAAGCCGACCACCACAGATTCCGAGCCGACGTTCGAGTGGTCCGAGCTGGACCAGCGTGCCGTCGATATGGTGCGGGTCCTGGCCATGGATGCCGTCCAGAAGGTCGGCAACGGCCACCCCGGCACCGCCATGAGCCTGGCCCCGGCCGCGTACGTGCTCTTCCAGAAGCTGATGCGGCACGACCCGTCCGACGCCCAGTGGACCGGGCGGGACCGCTTCGTCCTCTCGGTGGGGCACAGCAGCCTCACCCTGTACATCCAGCTCTACCTGGCCGGCTACGGCCTGGAGCTGGACGACATCAAGTCCTTCCGCACCTGGGGCAGCCGGACGCCGGGCCACCCCGAGGTCGGGCACACGGTGGGAGTGGAGACCACCACCGGCCCGCTCGGCCAGGGCATCGCCAACGCGGTGGGCATGGCCATGGCCGCCCGCTACGAGCGCGGCCTGTTCGACCCGGAGGCCGCCCCCGGCGAATCCCCCTTCGACCACACCATCTGGGCCGTCGCCGGCGACGGCGACCTCCAGGAGGGCGTCTCCGCGGAGGCCTCCTCGCTCGCGGGCCACCAGAAGCTGGGCAACCTCGTGGTGCTGTGGGACGACAACCACATCTCCATCGAGGGCGACACCGAGACGGCCGTCTCGGAGGACACCGAGGCCCGCTTCGAGGCCTACGGCTGGCACGTGCAGCGCGTCGAGCAGACCGAGAGCGGCGACCTGGACCCGGAGGGCATGCGCCGCGCGCTGCTCGCGGCCCAGGCCGAGACGGAACGCCCGTCGCTGATCGCCGCCCGTTCGATCATCGCCTGGCCGGCGCCGAACGCGCAGAACACCGGGGCCGCGCACGGGTCCGCGCTCGGCGCGGAGGAGGTCGCCGCCACCAAGGAGCTGCTCGGCTTCGACCCGGAGCAGCACTTCCCCGTCGAGGAGGCCGTCCTCGCGCACACCCGTTCCGCGCTGGACCGCGGCCGGGAGGCGCGCGCCGAGTGGGACAAGAACCTGGCCGCCTGGCGCAGTGCCAACCCCGAGCGCGCCGCGGAGTTCGACCGGATCCGCGCCGGCAAGCTGCCCGACGGCTGGGAGGAGGCGCTGCCCGGCTTCGAGACCGGCAAGGACGTCGCCACCCGCAAGGCCTCGGGCGCGGTGCTGAAGGCCCTCGGGCCGATCATTCCCGAGCTCTGGGGCGGTTCCGCCGACCTCGCGGGCTCGAACAACACCAGCTTCGACACGTCCTCCTTCCTCCCGGTGGGCAACCCGCTCCCGGGCGCCGACCCGTACGGCCGGACGATCCACTTCGGCATCCGCGAGCACGCCATGGGCGCGACCATGAACGGCATCGCGCTGCACGGCAACACCCGCGTCTACGGCGGCACCTTCCTGGTGTTCTCCGACTACATGCGCCCCGCCGTGCGGCTGGCCGCCCTGATGAAGAGCCCGGTCACCTACGTCTGGACGCACGACTCCATCGGGCTGGGCGAGGACGGGCCCACCCACCAGCCGGTCGAGCACCTGTCCGCGCTGCGCGCCATCCCCGGTCTCAACGTCGTCCGGCCCGCGGACGCCAACGAGACGGCCGCGGCCTGGGGCGAGATCCTCAAGCGGCACGGCAGCAAGCCGGCTCCGCACGGACTCGCCCTGACCCGCCAGAACGTCCCCACCTACCCGGCGAACCCGGAAGCCGTCCGGGGCGGCTACGTCCTGTTCGAGGCCGAGGGCGGCGCCCCGCAGGTGGTGCTGATCGCCACCGGCTCCGAGGTGCAGCTCGCCGTCGCCGCGCGGGAGAGCCTCCAGGAGTCCGGCGTCCCGACCCGGGTCGTGTCGATGCCGTGCGTCGAGTGGTTCGAGGAGCAGGACCAGGCCTGGCGCGACGGGGTGCTGCCGCCCTCGGTCCGTGCCAGGGTCGCGGTGGAGGCCGGGATCGGGATGAGCTGGCACCGCTGGACCGGCGACGCCGGCCGGGTCGTGTCGCTGGAGCACTTCGGCGCGTCCGCCGACTACCAGACGCTGTACCGCGAGTTCGGCCTGACGAGCGAAGCGGTCGTCAGCGCCGCCAGGGAATCCCTCGAAGCCGCCAACCGCTGACGCAGAAGAACGCCAAGCCCGACAAGCAGGAGTTGTTTTTCCCATGACAGACGCACTCAAGCGCCTCTCCGACGAAGGCGTGGCGATCTGGCTGGACGACCTGTCGCGCCAGCGCATCACCTCCGGCAACCTGGCCGAGCTGCTGGACCAGAGCAACGTCGTCGGTGTCACGACCAACCCGTCGATCTTCCAGAAGGCCATCTCCGCCGGCGAGGGCTACGAGCAGCAGCTCGCTGACCTCGCGGTCCGCGGGGTCAGCGTCGAGGAGGCGCTGCGGATGGTCACCACGGCGGACGTCCGCGACGCCGCCGACATCCTGCGGCCGCTGTACGAGGCGACCGGCGGCCGGGACGGCCGGGTCTCCATCGAGGTGGACCCGCGCCTGGCCCACCGCACCGCGCCGACCGTCGCCGAGGCCAAGCAGCTCGCCTGGCTGGTGGACCGCCCGAACACGCTGATCAAGATCCCGGCCAGCGAGGCGGGTCTGCCGGCCATCACCGAGGTGATCGCCACCGGCATCAGCGTCAACGTCACCCTGATCTTCTCGCTGGAGCGCTACCGCGCGGTGATGGACGCCTACCTCACCGGTCTGGAGAAGGCCGACGCCAAGGGCCTGGACATCTCCCGAATCCACTCGGTCGCGTCCTTCTTCGTCTCCCGGGTGGACGCCGAGATCGACCCGCGGCTCGACGCGGTGGGCACCGACGAGGCCAAGGCGCTCAAGGGCAGGGCCGCCGTCGCCAACGCCCGGCTCGCCTACCAGGCCTACGAGGAGGTCATCGCCTCGGACCGCTGGAAGGCCCTGGAGAACAAGGGCGCCAACGGACAGCGTCCGCTGTGGGCCTCCACCGGTGTGAAGGACCCGTCCTACCCGGACACCCTCTACGTCACCGAGCTCGTCGCCCCCGGCACCGTCAACACCATGCCGGAGGCCACCCTGGAGGCGACCGCGGACCACGGCGAGATCACCGGCAACACCGTCCGCGGCACCTACGCGCAGGCCCGCGCCGACCTCGACGCGATCGAGAAGCTCGGGATCGCGTACGACGACGTGGTGCGCACCCTGGAGGTCGAGGGCGTCGACAAGTTCGAGTCCTCCTGGACGGACCTGCTCGCCTCCACCGAGGCCGAGCTCAAGCGGGTCTCCCCGAAGGAGGCGTAGGCGACGTTGAGCACCGACGCGGCCAACCCGCTGCGTGACGTACAGGACCGACGGCTCCCGCGCATCGCGGGGCCGTCGGGCCTGGTGATCTTCGGGGTCACCGGCGACCTGTCACGCAAGAAGCTGATGCCCGCCGTCTACGACCTGGCGAACCGCGGGCTGCTCCCGCCGGGCTTCTCGCTCGTCGGGTTCGCCCGCCGGGACTGGGAGCACGAGGACTTCGCCCAGGTGGTCCGGGATGCGGTCAAGGAGCACGCGCGGACCCCCTTCCGGGAGGAGGTCTGGGAGCAGCTCGCCGAGGGGATGCGCTTCGTCCCCGGTGTCTTCGACGACGACGAGGCGTTCCGCACCCTCAAGTCCACCATCGAGGAGCTCGACAAGGCCCGGGGCACGGGCGGCAACTTCGCCTTCTACCTCTCGGTGCCCCCGAAGTTCTTCCCCACGGTCGTCCAGCAGCTCAAGAAGCACGGGCTCTCCGACGCTCCGGAGAACTCGTGGCGCCGGGCCGTGGTGGAGAAGCCCTTCGGACACGACCTGAAGAGCGCCCAGGAACTCAACCAGGTGGTGCACGGGGTCTTCCGGGCCAGTGAGGTCTTCCGGATCGACCACTACCTGGGCAAGGAGACGGTCCAGAACATCCTGGCCCTGCGCTTCGCCAACACCATGTTCGAGCCGTTGTGGAACCGCAGCTACGTCGACCACGTGCAGATCACCATGGCCGAGGACATCGGCATCGGCGGCCGGGCCGGGTACTACGACGGCATCGGCTCGGCGCGGGACGTCATCCAGAACCACCTGCTGCAACTGCTGGCCCTGACGGCCATGGAGGAGCCCTCCTCCTTCGACGCCAAGGCGCTGGTCACCGAGAAGCTCAAGGTGCTCAACGCCGTGCGCCTCCCCGAGGACCTCGGGAAGCACACCGTGCGCGGCCAGTACGCGGCCGGCTGGCAGGGCGGCGAGAAGGTGCCCGGCTACCTGGACGAGGACGGCATCGACGCCAAGTCCAGGACGGACACCTACGCCGCGATCAAGCTGGAGATCGACAACCGCAGATGGGCGGGCGTGCCGTTCTACCTGCGGACCGGCAAGCGGCTCGGCCGCCGGGTGACGGAGATCGCGATCGTCTTCCAGCGCGCCCCCTACTCGCCCTTCGACACCACCGACACCCAGGAGCTCGGGCAGAACGCCCTGGTCATCCGGGTGCAGCCGGACGAGGGGATCACCATCAGGTTCGGCTCCAAGGTGCCGGGGACCTCGATGGAGATCCGGGACGTGACGATGGACTTCGCCTACGGCGAGTCCTTCACCGAGTCCAGTCCGGAGGCGTACGAACGGCTGATCCTGGACGTGCTGCTCGGCGACGCGAACCTCTTCCCGCGGCACCAGGAGGTGGAGCGCTCCTGGGAGATCCTCGACCCCGTCGAGGAGTACTGGGACGGCCACGGCAGGCCCGAGCCCTACACCGCCGGGACCTGGGGCCCCCGGGCGGCGGACGAGATGCTCGCACGCGACGGCAGGAGTTGGCGCCGGCCATGAACATCGATCTCACCGACACCACGTCCAGTCAGGTGAACGCGGCCCTGGTGAAGGCACGCAGGGCCGCCGGCTTCCCGGCCGTCGGCATGGTGCTGACACTGGTCATCGTCACCGACGAGGGCAACCACTACGACGCACTCCGGGCGGCCAACGACGCCTCCAGGGAGCACCCCTCGCGCATCCTGGTGGTGGTCCGACGCCCCGGCCGTTCGCCGCGGGACCGGGCCAGGGCCCAACTGGACGCCGAGGTCCGGATCGGCGGTGAGACCGGTACGGGTGAGACGGTGCTGCTGCGGCTGCACGGCGAACTGGCCGGCCACGCCTACAGCGTCGTGCTCCCCCTGCTGCTGCCGGACGCTCCGGTGGTCGTCTGGTGGCCGGAGGACACCCCGAACAATCCGGCCGGCGACCTGCTGGGCACCCTCGCGCAGCGCCGGATCACCGACGCGGCGGCGACCGAGGACCCGGTCGGCGCCCTCGCGGAGCGCGCCCGCACCTACGCCCCCGGGGACACCGACCTCGCGTGGACCCGGGTCACCCCCTGGCGCAGCGTGCTCGCCGCGGCGCTGGACCAGCGGCACAGCCGGGTCACGGCGGCCGTCGTCGAGGGCGAGGAGCACAACCCCAGCGTCGAACTGCTCGCGCTCTGGCTCTCGGGACGGCTGGGCGTCCCGGTGGAGCGGAAGGTGACGCCGGGGCCCGGCATCACCGCTGTCCGGCTTGCCACCGGGGACGGCGAGATCTGCCTGGACCGGCCGGACGGTCGGCTGGCAAAGCTGGCCGTGCCGGGCCAGCCCGACCGGCAGGTCGCTCTGAACCGCCGGTCCACCGCGGAACTCCTCGCGGAGGAGCTGCGCCGCCTCGACCCGGACGAGACGTACCAGCAGGCGCTCTGCCACCGGCTGGACGCGTCGGTGCCGAAGGCGGCCGCCGGCGCCGAACCGGCGCCCTCCGGCGGACGGGCGGCCGGCAGGGCCGCACCGGCCGCCGCGCAGGGCGGGCCCACCGGGAAGGCGCCGGCCCGATGACGGCGGTGCCGCAGGTCGTCGTCCACCCGGACTCGGCGGAGATGGCGAGGGCCACCGCGGCCCGGCTGGTCACGGCGGTGGTCGAGGCGCAGGCCGAGCGCGGCGAGGCCTCGGTGGTACTGACCGGAGGCCGGAACGGGAACGGCCTGCTGGCCGCCCTCGCCGAGTCCCCGGCCCGCAGCTCCGTCGACTGGGCGCGGCTCGACCTGTGGTGGGGGGACGAGCGCTTCCTCCCCGGCGGCGATCCGGAACGCAATCACACCCAGGCCCGGGAAGCCCTGCTGGACGCGGTCCCGCTCGGCCCGGCCCGGGTGCACGCGATGCCCGCCTCGGACGGGGAGTACGGCGACGACCCGGAGGCGGCTGCCGCCGGTTACGCCGCCGAGCTCGCCGCCGCGGCCCCGCAGGGCCACGGGCTGCTGCCCCGGTTCGACGTGCTGCTGCTCGGGGTCGGCCCGGACACGCACGTGGCCTCGCTGTTCCCCGGGCACGCCGGGGCGCGGGAGCGGGAGCAGACGGTGGTCGCCGTACGCGGTGCGCCCAAACCCCCGCCAGTCCGCGTCTCCCTCACCCTGCCCGCGATCCGCACGGCCCGCGAGGTGTGGCTGCTGGCGGCGGGGGAGGACAAGGCGGATGCCGCGGCGCTCGCCCTCTCCGGGGCCGGTGAGGGCCGGGCACCGGCGGCCGGGGCGTACGGCACGGCGCGCACCCTGTGGCTGCTCGACCGGGCCGCTGCGGGCAAGCTCCCGCCGGAGCTGCGCTCCCCGCGCTCCTGACGCGCTCGGCGCCCGGTGGCCGGTGGCCGGGCGCCGTCCGGGGCCCGCGTCCCGGCGGGACGTCCCGCCGGGACGCCCGTGCCGCGGGCCCTCCCCCGTGAAGCCGGGGTCACTCCCACTTGAAGAAGCGGGCCGCGACGGCGAGGGCGGCCACCGCCCAGAGCAGCAGCACCACCAGGTTGCCCCACGGCATCCCCGCGCCGTGCTGGAGGACGTCCCGCAGCCCCTCGGACAGCGCGGAGACCGGCAGCAGTTCCAGTGGCCCCCGCAGCGCGTCCGGGAACTTCTCCAGCGGCACCACGACCCCGCCGCCGATCAGCAGCAGGATGAACACCAGGTTGGCCGCCGCGAGCGTCGCCTCCGCCCGGAGGGTCCCCGCCATCAGCAGGCCCAGCCCGGCGAACGCGGCAGTCCCGGCGACCAGCAGCACCGCGGCGCCTACCGCGCTCCCCTGCGGGGACCAGCCGAGTGCCAGGGCCACCGTGGTGAGCAGCGCGACCTGGAGCACCTCGATCACCAGCACCGAGCAGGCCTTCGCGGTGAGCAGGCCCCAGCGGGGGAGCGGTGAGCCGCCGAGCCGCTTGAGCACGCCGTAGCGCCGTTCGAAGCCGGTGGAGATGGCCAGGCCGGTGAAGGCGGTGGACAGCGCGGCGAGGGCCAGGACGCCGGGTGCGAGGAAGCCGATCCGGTCGCCGCTGCCGGTGTCCACCAGATCGACCGTCCCGAAGAGCACCAGCAGCAGGGTCGGGATGACGACGGTGAGCAGCAGTTGCTCCCCGTGCCGCAGCAGCATCCTCGTCTCCAGGGCGGTCTGTGCGGTGATCATCCGCCAGTGCGGGGCGGCCCCGGGACGGGGCGCGAAGGCCCCGGTGCTCTCGGCGTTCACCCGCGCAACTCCTTACCGGTCAGTTCCAGGAAGACGTCCTCCAGGGTGTGGCGCTCGACGGTGAGCCGTTCCGGCATCACTCCGTTCTGCGCGCACCAGGCGGTGACGGTGGCCAGCAGCTGCGGGCCCACCGTGCCGGTCAGCCGGTAGCTGCCTGGCGTCAGTTCGACGGCGGCGGCGTCGGGCGGCAGTGCCTTGAGGAGCGAGGCCAGGTCCAGTGCGGGGCGCCCGCTGAAGCGCAGGGTGTTCTCCGCGCCGCCCCGGCACAGGTCCTCGGGGCTGCCTCGGGCGATCACCCGTCCGGCGTCGATGACGGCCACGTCGTCGGCCAGTTCCTCGGCCTCCTCCATGTGGTGGGTGGTGAGCACGGCGCCGACGCCGTCGGCGCGCAACTCGCCGAGGAGTTCCCACACGGCGCGCCGGGCCTGCGGGTCCAGACCGGCCGTCGGCTCGTCCAGGAAGACCAGCTCCGGGCGGCCGACCAGCGCCATGGCCAGCGCCAGCCGCTGCTGCTGGCCGCCGGAGAGCCGGCGGTACGGGGTCCGGCCGCATCCGCCCAGCCCGAGGCGCTCGATCAGGGCCCCGGTGTCCAGCGGGTGCGCGTGCAGCCGGGCCATGTGCCGCAGCATCTCCTCCGCCCGGACGCCCGGATAGACGCCGCCGCTCTGGAGCATGACGCCGATCCGCGGGCGCAGCTCGGCGGCCCGGGAGGCCGGGTCCAGTCCGAGGACGCGGACGGTGCCGGCGTCGGGGCGGCGGTAGCCCTCGCAGATCTCCACGGTGGTGGTCTTCCCGGCCCCGTTCGGCCCGAGCACCGCGGTGATCCCGCCGCGTCGCACCGTGAGGTCGAGCCCGTCCACCGCGGTCTTGGCTCCGTACCGTTTCACCAGCCCTGCGGCCTCCAGGGCCACCGTGTCGCGCATACCGGCGAGTCTAGGGTTCGGGCCGGCTCCCCAGTGCCGGGGGGCGCGCCCGGCCGAGGGCCCCGCACGGGGTTCCGTGTCCGTTCAGGGGCGGCGCACGCGCCGGCCACCGGGAGTGAGGTAAGCCTTGCCTTACGTGATGTATGCCATTCGTGCAGCTCAGGGCATGGCTTGCCGCTGCTCGTCGAATTACGCAACAATGGTGTTGTGAAATACACGGGCACTGCTCAGCGGACGCAGGCGGCCTCGCCGGCCGTCGGCGGAGCCGGTGCGCCCGCCGCCGACGAGCAGCACGGCACCCGCAACCGGGTCGCCCGCTCCATCCTCGACCACGGCCCGTCCACGGCGGCCGACCTCGCCCAGCGACTGGGCCTCACCCAGGCGGCCGTCCGGCGGCACCTGGACGCCCTCGCCGCCGAGGGCATCGTCGAGGCGCGCGCCAAGCGGGTCTACGGTGCCCGCGGCAGAGGCCGCCCGGCGAAGGTCTTCGCCCTCACCGACTGCGGTCGCGACGCCTTCGACCAGGCCTACGACCAGCTCGCCACCGACGCCATGCGGTGGATCGCCGAAGCCGCCGGCGGTGGTGCCGCGGGCGAGGCGGCGGTAGTCGCCTTCGCGCGGGCCAGGGTCGCCGCGCAGACCGTCGGCTACCAGGAGCGGCTTGCGGGGGTGCCCCCCGAGGAGCGCTCCCGGCTGCTGGCCGAAGCCCTCACCGAGGACGGGTACGCTGCCACTGCGCGCAGCGCGCCCGGTTCCGCCGGCGAGCAGTTGTGCCAGCACCACTGCCCGGTCGCGCACGCAGCCGAGCAGTTCCCGCAGCTCTGCGAGGCGGAGACCGAGGTCTTCTCCCGCCTGCTGGGAACGCACGTGCAGCGGCTGGCGACCATCGCGCACGGCGACGGGGTCTGCACCACCTTCATTCCGCGCGGCGCCGGGCACGCCGCCCCCGAGACCACCGATCCGCTCACCACAGCATCTGCAAGCACAGCCGGGAGGAACCCCGCATGACACTCCCCACGGAGACCGCCCACCCCGAGCTCGACGGCCTCGGCAAGTACGAGTACGGCTGGGCCGACTCGGACACGGCAGGCGCCGCGGCCAAGCGCGGCCTCTCGGACGAGGTCGTGCGTGACATCTCCGACAAGAAGTCCGAGCCGGAGTGGATGCTCAAGCTCCGCCGCAAGGGCCTGAAGCTCTTCGAGAAGAAGCCGATGCCGAACTGGGGCTCCGACCTCTCGGGCATCGACTTCGACAACATCAAGTACTTCGTGCGGTCCACCGAGAAGCAGGCCCAGAGCTGGGAGGACCTGCCGGAGGACATCAAGAACACCTACGACCGGCTCGGCATCCCCGAGGCCGAGAAGCAGCGGCTGGTCGCCGGTGTCGCGGCCCAGTACGAGTCCGAGGTCGTCTACCACCAGATCCGCGAGGACCTGGAGGAGCAGGGCGTCCTCTTCCTGGACACCGACACCGCGCTGCGCGAGCACCCGGAGCTGTTCCAGGAGTACTTCGGCACGGTCATCCCGGTCGGCGACAACAAGTTCGCCGCGCTCAACACCGCGGTGTGGTCGGGCGGCTCGTTCATCTACGTCCCGCCGGGCGTGCACGTCGACATCCCGCTGCAGGCCTACTTCCGCATCAACACCGAGAACATGGGCCAGTTCGAGCGGACCCTGATCATCGTCGACGAGAACGCCTACGTGCACTACGTCGAGGGCTGCACCGCGCCGATCTACGACTCGGACTCCCTGCACTCCGCGGTGGTCGAGATCATCGTGAAGAAGGGCGGCCGCTGCCGCTACACGACCATCCAGAACTGGTCGAACAACGTCTACAACCTGGTCACCAAGCGCGCCGTCGCCTACGAGGGCGCGACCATGGAGTGGGTGGACGGCAACCTCGGCTCCAAGGTGACCATGAAGTACCCGGCCGTCTACCTGATGGGCGAGCACGCCAAGGGCGAGACCCTCTCGGTCGCCTTCGCGGGCGAGGGCCAGCACCAGGACGCCGGCGCCAAGATGGTCCACATGGCCCCGAACACCTCCTCCAACATCGTCTCCAAGTCGGTGGCCCGGGGCGGTGGGCGCACCTCCTACCGCGGCCTCATCGAGATCGGCGAGGGCGCGGCCGGCTCCAAGTCCAACGTGCTGTGCGACGCGCTGCTGGTGGACACCATCTCGCGCTCGGACACCTACCCCTACGTCGACGTCCGGGAGGACGACGTCTCGATGGGGCACGAGGCGACCGTCTCCAAGGTCAGTGACGACCAGCTCTTCTACCTGATGAGCCGGGGTCTGGCCGAGGACGAGGCGATGGCGATGATCGTGCGCGGGTTCGTCGAGCCGATCGCCAAGGAGCTGCCGATGGAGTACGCGCTGGAGCTGAACCGGCTGATCGAGCTGCAGATGGAGGGCGCTGTCGGCTGACCCCGGCGGCACCCCGGTGCGCCCGGCTCACGGCTCCGCGCACCGGGCCCTCCCCGCACTTCCGCTGTGATCGACGACCTAGGAAAGAGAGCACGACGACAGCCATGGCTGAGGCTCAGAACATTCCGGCGGGCTCCACCGCCTCCGGACCGATCGCGGTGGCCGCGGAGTCCACCGTCGCCACCAGGATGAGCGCACCGCCGTCCTTCGACGTAGCGGACTTCCCGGTTCCGCACGGCCGCGAGGAGGAGTGGCGCTTCACCCCCCTGGAGCGGCTGAAGGGCCTCCACGACGGCACCGCCGTCGCCGACGGCACCCTCAAGTCGGAGATCAGCGCGCCGGACGCGGTGACGGTCGAGACGGTCGGTCGTGACGACGCACGCGTCGGCCGGGCCGGCAAGCCCGTCGACCGGGTCGCCGCGCAGGCCTTCAGCGCCTTCGAGAAGGCCACCGTGGTGTCCGTGCCCAGGGAGGCGGTGCTGGCGGAGCCGATCAGGCTCTCCCTGCACGGCGAGGGCGGCGTCACCTACGGGCACACCGTCTTCGACGTGGGCGCCTTCGCCGAGGCGGTCGTCGTGGTCGACCACACCGGCGATGCGATCCGCTCGGCCAACGTCGAGTGCGTGCTCGGTGACGGCGCCAAGCTGACCGTCGTCTTCGTCCAGGACTGGGACGACGACGCGGTGCACTGCTCGCAGCACAACGTGCTGGTCGGCCGGGACGCCTCCTTCAAGTCCGTGGTGGTCACCTTCGGCGGGGACCTCGTCCGGCTCCAGCCGCGGGTCAACTATGCCGGCCCGGGCGGTGAGGCGGAGCTCTACGGTCTGTACTTCACCGACAGCGGCCAGCACCAGGAGCACCGGCTCATGGTCGACCACGACAGCGCGCACTGCCGGAGCAACGTCGCCTACAAGGGCGCGCTCCAGGGCGACGACGCGCACGCCGTGTGGATCGGCGACGTCCTCATCCGCAAGGCGGCAGAGGGCACCGACACCTACGAACTCAACCGCAACCTGGTGCTCACCGACGGCGCCCGGGTGGACTCGGTCCCCAACCTGGAGATCGAGACCGGCGAGATCGTCGGTGCCGGCCACGCCTCGGCGACCGGCCGGTTCGACGACGAGCAGCTTTTCTACCTGATGTCCCGCGGTGTCCCGGCGGAGGAGGCGCGGCGCCTCGTGGTGCGCGGCTTCTTCGGCGAACTCGTCCAGCAGATCGGCCTGCCGGACGTCCAGGAGCGTCTGATCGCCAGGATCGACGCCGAGCTGGAGGCGTCGGTGGCATGAGCGCGTTCGTGAAGGCGGCACGCCTGTCGGAACTGGAGGACGCCGCCCCGAAACGGGTGGAGGTCGACGGCATCCCCGTCTCGCTGGTCCGTACCGGGGACGAGGTGTTCGCGATCAACGACATCTGTTCGCACGCCAACGTCTCGCTCTCCGAGGGCGAGGTGGAGGGCTGCTCCATCGAGTGCTGGCTGCACGGCTCCAGCTTCGACCTGCGGACCGGTCAGCCCTCCGGACTGCCCGCCACCAGGCCCGTGCCCGTATATCCCGTAAAGATCGAAGGAGACGGCCCCGACGCGGCCGTGCTCGTCTCCGTCACCCAGGAGTCCTGAAGCCCCATGGCAACGCTTGAGATCCACGACCTGCATGTCACCGTCGCGGCCGAGAACGGCCCCGAGGAGATCCTGCGGGGTGTCGACCTGACCGTGAAGCAGGGTGAGACGCACGCCATCATGGGCCCGAACGGCTCCGGCAAGTCCACCCTGGCCTACTCGCTGGCCGGCCACCCCAAGTACACCGTCACCGGCGGCACCGTCACCCTCGACGGCGAGGACGTCCTGGAGATGTCCGTCGACGAGCGTGCCCGTGCCGGCCTCTTCCTCGCCATGCAGTACCCGGTCGAGGTCCCCGGTGTCTCGGTCTCCAACTTCCTCCGCACCGCCGCCACCGCGACCCGGGGCGAGGCGCCCAAGCTGCGCACCTGGGTCAAGGAGGTCAAGGAGGCCATGCAGCGCCTCTCGATCGACCCGGTCTTCGCCGAGCGGAACGTCAACGAGGGCTTCTCCGGCGGTGAGAAGAAGCGTCACGAGATCCTCCAGCTGGAGCTGCTCCGCCCGAAGGTCGCGGTGCTCGACGAGACCGACTCCGGACTGGACGTCGACGCGCTCCGCGTGGTCTCCGAAGGTGTCAACCGGGTGCGCGAGTCAGGCGAGGTCGGCACCCTGCTGATCACCCACTACACCCGCATCCTGCGGTACATCAAGCCCGACCACGTGCACGTCTTCGCGAAGGGCCGCATCGTGGAGTCCGGCGGCCCCGAGCTGGCCGACAAGCTCGAGGACGAGGGCTACGAGCAGTACGTCAAGGCCGGCGCGACCGGTGAGTGACGTCCCCGCAGCCGCCGCCGGGCCGGTTTCGGCCCCGGTGGCGTCCGTCCGGCCGGGCAGCACCGTGGCGGTGCTGCCCGGCGGGCCCGGGCCGCGCCGCTGCGCGGGCGACGAGACGAACGGAGGAGGGGGAGCGTGACTCAGCTTCCGGGCCTGCTCGACACCGAGGCGATCCGCAAGGACTTCCCGATCCTGGACCGCGTGGTCCACGACGGGCAGCGCATCGTGTACCTGGACAACGCGGCGACCTCGCAGAAGCCGCGCCAGGTCCTCGACGCGCTGAACGACTACTACGAGCGGCACAACGCGAACGTCCACCGCGGCGTGCACGTACTGGCCGAGGAGGCCACGGCGCTGTACGAGGGCGCCCGCGACAAGGTCGCCGCCTTCGTCAACGCGCCGAGCCGCGACGAGGTGATCTTCACCAAGAACGCCTCGGAGTCGCTCAACCTGGTGGCCAACATGCTCGGCTGGGCGGACGAGCCCTACCGGGTGGACGCCGAGACCGAGATCGTCATCACGGAGATGGAGCACCACTCCAACATCGTGCCGTGGCAGCTGCTCTCGCAGCGCACCGGAGCGAAGCTGCGGTGGTTCGGGCTGACCGACGAGGGCCGGCTCGACCTCTCCCGGATGGACGAGATCATCACCGAGCGGACCAAGGTGGTCTCGTTCACCCTGGTCTCGAACATCATGGGCACCGTCAACCCGGTGGAGGAGATCATCCGCCGGGCCCAGGAGGTCGGTGCGCTGGTCGTCATCGACGCCTCCCAGGCGGCGCCGCACATGGTGCTGGACGTACAGGCCCTCCAGGCCGACTTCGTGGCCTTCACCGGTCACAAGATGTGCGGTCCGACCGGCATCGGGGTCCTGTGGGGGCGCCAGGAACTGCTGGAGGACCTGCCGCCCTTCCTCGGCGGTGGCGAGATGATCGAGACGGTCTCGATGCACTCGTCCACCTACGCCCCGGCTCCGCACAAGTTCGAGGCGGGAACCCCGCCGATCGCGCAGGCGGTGGGCCTGGGTGCCGCGGTGGACTACCTCGGCGCCATCGGCATGGACCGCATCGCCGCGCACGAGCACGCCCTGGTCGACTACGCGGTGCGCCGGCTCCGGGAAGTGCCGGACCTGCGGATCATCGGGCCGACCACGGCCGAGGACCGCGGGGCGGCGATCTCCTTCGTGCTGGGCGACATCCATCCGCACGACGTCGGCCAGGTGCTGGACGAGCAGGGCATCGCGGTACGGGTCGGACACCACTGCGCCCGCCCGGTCTGCCTGCGGTACGGAATTCCTGCGACCACGCGAGCGTCGTTCTATCTGTACTCCACGCCGGCCGAGGTGGACGCCCTGGTCGACGGCTTGGAGCACGTACGGAACTTCTTCGGATGAGGGCGGTCTGACCCGTGAAGCTGGACTCGATGTACCAGGAAGTGATCCTGGACCACTACAAGCACCCGCACGGGCGCGGGCTGCGCGACGGCGATGCCGAGGTGCACCACGTCAACCCCACGTGCGGTGACGAGATCACGCTGCGGGTGCGCTACGAGGGCGACACCGTCGCCGACGTCAGCTACGAGGGGCAGGGCTGCTCGATCAGCCAGGCCAGTGCCTCGGTGCTGAACGAACTGCTGGTCGGCAAGCAGTTGACCGACGCCCGGCGGGTCCAGGAGAGCTTCCTCGAACTGATGCAGTCCAAGGGGCAGCTCAGTCCGGACGAGGCCATGGAGGAGGTGCTGGAGGACGCGGTCGCGTTCGCCGGCGTCTCCAAGTACCCGGCCCGGGTGAAGTGTGCTCTGCTGAGCTGGATGGCATGGAAGGAAGCCACCGCCCAGGCGCTGGGCGAGACCGCGCTGAAGGAGAAGACGCCATGACGGACATCACCACCAAGCCGGCGAGCGAGGAAGAGGTCCGCGAGGCCCTCTACGACGTGGTCGACCCGGAGCTGGGCATCGACGTCGTGAACCTCGGTCTGATCTACGGCGTTCACGTCGACGAGGCCAACGTCGCCACTCTGGACATGACCCTGACCTCGGCGGCCTGTCCGCTGACCGACGTCATCGAGGACCAGGCGAAGTCGGCGACCGAGGGCATCGTCAACGAACTGAAGATCAACTGGGTCTGGATGCCGCCGTGGGGTCCGGACAAGATCACCGACGACGGGCGCGAGCAGCTTCGCGCACTCGGCTTCAACGTCTGACGGGCGTCCGGGGCCGTGAGCCCCGGTTTCGCCCCGTTCTCCCGATGGCTCTCCGGTGGCCGCCCCGGGGTCGCGGTCCTCGTCCTGGTGGACAGACCGTGACCTGAGGCGGCCACCGCGCGTTGTGCCGGGCATGAAGAAGCGCAGCATGGCCGCCATCGCCTCTCTCGCCGCCGGCGTGGTGGCGTCGCTCGTCGCCCCCGCCCCGGGCGGCGACGTCGACAAGCAGACCGACTCGGGCCGTACGCCCGTCTCCCTCCCGGATCTCGCGGAGATCGCCGGCGAGGTGGTCGGGCCGGACAAGGTGTCCGGCAAGGTCACCGACCAGGTGACGGACGTGGTCGCCGACCAGGTCGCCAACAAGGGCACCGGTCTGGGCGCCTGACCCCGCCCGCCCGGCCTCTCCCGACGGGCCCGCGCCGGACCGCCCACCCTCTCGGCCCCCGACCATGTGTACAAGCGTACATCCACATGTACACTTGTACACATGGTCTACTTCACGTTGTCCGGTGCCATCCTCGCCGAGGTGCTGGCCACCACCGCGATGAAGTACAGCGACGGATTCAGCAGGCTCTGGCCCTCGCTCGGCACCGCGGTCGGCTACCTGATCGCCTTCGTGCTCCTGTCGCAGACGCTCAAGACCATGTCGGTGGGCACCGCCTACGCGATCTGGTCCGGTGCCGGTACCGCGGCCGTGGCGCTCATCGGCATGGTGTTCATCGGCGAGGCGGTGACCGCCGCCAGGATCGCGGGGCTCCTGCTGATCATCGCGGGAGTCACCGTACTCAACCTCGGCGGAGCGCACTGATGGCACGCCGCTACGACCCCGACCGGCGCCAGCGGATCATCGACGCCGCGATCAGGGTGGTCGGCGACCGGGGCATCGACCGGCTCAGCCACCGTGCCGTCGCGGCCGAGGCGGACGTGCCGCTCGGCTCCACCACCTACCACTTCGCGGGCCTGGACGAACTTTTGTGCGCCGCCCTCGAACAGGCCAACGACAGTTGGCTGGCGGAATGGGACGCCTGGGAGCGGGCGCTGCCGCCCGGAGCCCCCTTCGCCGGGGAACTCGCGGCCATGCTGGAGGAGAGCCTGGCCGGCGACCGGTCGCGGATCACGCTGGAGTACGAGCTCTACTTCGCCGCCCTCCGGCACCCGGGGGTGCGCCCGCTGGCGGCGGGCTTCCTCGACCGCTTCACCGCCCTGCTGCGCCGTCGCACCCCGGACGACGCCACGGCCAGGGCACTGGCCGGGCTGCTGGACGGCCTCACCATCCAGTTGCTGCTCAGCGCCCGTCCCTACCGCCGGGAGGAGATCGCCGCCATGCTCGCCCGGGTCGTGGAGTGACGCCGCCACGTTCGCGTCCGCGGCGGGGTCCTGGCGGCCGTGTCCCGCCGGCCGGGACCGGTTCGCCCGGGGCCCGGCCCGCCGGATAGGTTGCCGCCATGACCGACGCAGCTATCTCCCGCACCACCGGCGCCGTCGCGGCCGGGCTCGCCACCGTCACGGCCGACGGGACCGTCCTGGACACCTGGTTCCCCGCTCCGGCCCTGGCCGAGCAGCCGGGCCCGGCCGGCACCGAGTCCCTCGCCCCCGAGCGGGCCGCCGAACTCCTCGGTGCCTCCGCGCCCAAGACGCTGGGCACCGACCCGCTGCGCGGCGTCGAGACCGTCGCCGTCCGCACGGTCGTCGCCTCGCTGGCGGACCAGCCTCTCGACGCGTACGACGCCTACCTCCGCCTGCACCTGCTCAGCCACCGGCTGGTCCGCCCGCACGGCCAGAATCTGGACGGGCTCTTCGGGCTGCTGACCAACGTCGCCTGGACGAACCTCGGCCCGGTGCCGGTGGAGCGTCTCGAAGAGGTGCGACTGGCCGTCCGCGCCGCAGGACAGCGGCTCTCCGTCACAAGCGTCGACAAGTTCCCGCGGATGACCGACTACGTCGCCCCGGGGGGCGTGCGGATCGGCGACGCCGACCGGGTGCGGCTCGGGGCCCACCTGGCCGAGGGCTCCACCGTGATGCACGAGGGGTTCGTGAACTTCAACGCGGGCACCCTGGGCACCTCCATGGTGGAGGGCCGGATCAGCGCCGGCGTGGTGGTCGGGGACGGGTCCGACATCGGCGGCGGCTCCTCGATCATGGGCACTCTCTCCGGGGGCGGTAAGGAGCGGATCTCCCTCGGCGAGCGCTGCCTGCTGGGCGCCGAGGCAGGTATCGGCATCTCGCTCGGCGACGACTGCATCGTGGAGGCCGGGCTGTACGTCACGGCCGGCACCCGCGTCACCCTGCCGGACGGCAAGGTGGTCAAGGCGGCCGAGCTCTCCGGTGCGAACAACCTGCTGTTCCGCCGCCACTCCACCACCGGCACCGTCGAGGCGCTGCCTCGCTCCGGCTCCTGGGGTGGACTCAACGAGGCTCTGCACAGCAACAACTGACCTCGGCGCGAGGCGAGTTCCGCCGTCCGTGTCCGCGGTGGCAAGCGCCGCGGACACGGGTCGCTCCGGATAGGGTGGCCGCATGAGTGATCTCGTGGCCGGTGTGCGGTACCTCGGGCAGGGACAGCGCTGGATCGCGCGGCACGGCCGACTGTTCGGCTTCGGGCTGCTGCCCGCCCTGATCTCGCTCGTGATCTACGCCGCGGCGCTGCTGGCGCTCGGTTGGCAGGCCGGCGACGTCGCCGTCTGGGCGACCCCGTTCGCGGACGGCTGGTCCTCGTTCTGGCAGAGCTCGCTGCGGGTGGTCTTCGCCGTGCTGCTGTTCGCCGGCGGCCTGCTGCTCGCGGTGCTCACCTTCACCGCGGTCACACTGCTGATCGGCGATCCCTTCTACGAGTCGCTGTCGGAGCAGGTCGAGGAGTCCGAGGGCGGGGCGCCGACCGCACCGGACCGGCCGCTCTGGCGCGAGCTGTGGACTTCCCTCGGCGACAGCCTCTACGTCCTCGTCCGGGCACTCGCCTTCGGCATCCCGCTGTTCGTCCTGGGGTTCGTCCCGTTCGTCGGCCAGTCAGTGATCCCGGCCATAGGCTTCGCGGTCGCCGGGTTCTTCCTGACCCTGGAACTCAGCTCGGTCGGCATGCAGCGCCGCGGCATCCCGGTCCGGGAGCGGCTGACGATGCTGCGGGAACGCAAGGCGCTGGCGCTGGGCTTCGGCGTGCCGCTGGTGCTGCTCTTCCTCGTACCGTTCGTCGCGGTGCTGCTGATGCCCGGCGCGGTCGCGGGTGCGGCGCTCCTCGTCCGGGACCTCGCCGGAACGCCGGACCAGGGGCAGCGGCCGCCAGGGGACGGCGCTCCCCGCCCCGCCCAGACGACGTCCGCGCCGGACGGCGGGTTCGCCGCCGGGCCGACGGGCGGGCACCCACCCGGGCCGCAGGGCCGCACCGCGTTCCCGTCCGCGGCGGCGCCCCGGCCGACCGACCCGCGCACCGGTCCTCCGTCCGGGCCGCCCTCCGGCCGTCCGGAGCACCCGGAGCCGGACGGGTGGCGGTGAGCCCGGACCGCACCGGGCCCGGTTCAGCCGCCGACGGCCTGCCTGAGCGCGTCGACGAGCCGGCCGGTGAGCTCGGCGTTGGAGGCCGGACGGTCGCCCCGGACCGGACCGCCGGGCAGCCCCGCCGCGTCGAACAGTGCCTTCACCCCGACCGTTCCGTCCCGGCCGGCGCCCACGGCCTCGACGAGCGGCAGCAGGGCCCGCTGCCGCCGGGCCGCTCCGGCCGTGTCCCCGGCGTCGAACGCGTCCAGCAGCGCCCGGACCTCCCGGCCGGAGACGTTGGCGACGGTGCTGACGCAGCCGGCCGCGCCGAGCGCACGGAGTGCCAGGACCGCCTCGTCGCGGCCCGCGTAGCAGGCCAGACCGGTGGCCGAGAGGGCCCGGCCCGTCCGGAGCAGGTCCCGGCCGTTGTCCAGGAAGCCGCGGACGCGCGGGTGCGCGGCCAGACGCAGCAGGTCGTCGGTGCCGAGCGGACCGTCCACGCCGCTGCCGGGACCCGAGCCGCCGGCGTCCACCAGGACCGGGAGCCCGGTGGCGTCCGCCACGGCGGACAGGTACCCGAGCCGGGCCGCCCCCGCGGGGACGCCGGGCGGGGCCGGGAGCAGCAGGCCGTGTGCTCCGGCAGCCTCGCAGGAGCGGGCCAGCCCGACGGACCGCTGCAGCTCCGCGCTGCTCACCCCGGCCGTCACGACGGCCCGGTCGCCGACCGCCGCCAGTACGGCCCCGAGCACCGCCTCCTTCTCCGCGTCGGTGGTAACCGCGGCCTCGCCCACAGCCCCGTTCACCACCAGCGCGTCGCACCCGCCCCGGTCGACCAGGTGCACGGCCAGCCGCCGGGCCCCCGCCAGGTCCGGCCCACCGTCCGGGGCGAAGGGCGTGATCATGGCGGCGGCGCAGCGGCCGAAGGGTCCGGTACTCATAGCCGGAAGTCTGCGACCTGCCCGGCAGCCGTGTCCATCGCGCTCCCCGTCAGGGACGGAAGCGCAGCACCTGCGGGTCGTGGTCGCTGACCTGATCGGCGAACTCGGCGTTGGTGTGCACGATGTCGTAGTCGAAGCGCCTGATGCCCGGTGAGACCAGCGTCTGGTCCAGCACCTGCGCGTTGCCCTGGAACACGTAGGTGTACCGCTCCCGCGGCGGGAGTGAGTACACGGCGCTGCGCAGCACCCCGCCGTCCGTCAGGCGGCGGGTGGTGCCGGAGAACTCGAAGTCGTTGATGTCCCCGAGCACCACGAACCGGGCCTTCCGCTCCGCCGAGACCAGCGCGTCGGCGAAGGCGTTGACCACCTCCGCCTGAGAGTGCCGCTGCTCCTCGGAGATCCGGGCCGGCGGCTGGAAGCGTGCGTGCAGTGCCTGGTCGCCGCCCTTGGAGGCGAAGTGGTTCGCGAGCACCACGACGGTCCTGCCGCGGAACTCGAACTCCCCGGCGAGCGGTTTGCGGCTCTCCTCCCAGGCGCTGTGCTTCGGTGCCACCCTGCCGGGGGAGTGGCTGAGGCCGGCCCTGCCTCCGCGCTCCACCACGGTCGTGGCAGTGGTGGCGTCGGCCCCTGGCCGATCGGTGAACGAGACGCGCGCGGGGTCGAACAGGAAGGCGTTGCGGATGTTGCCCCCGGGCATGCCACCGTCGGCCTTGTCCTCGGGGGCGATGCTCCGCCACCCGTAAGCCGGGCCGCCCGCCTCGACGATCGCCTCGGTGAGTGCCGCCAGCGTGCGGTCGTCGTCCACCGTGCCGTCGTCCACCGGTCCGGAGTCGTCCTGGATCTCCTCCAGTGCGACGATGTCCGGGCTTGCCAGGTTCTCGGCGATGCCCCGGGCCAGCCGGGCGAACTTCTCCTCGTCGTCGGCGGGGGAGAGGTTCTCCACGTTGTAGGTCGCGATCGTGAGTTCGCCGCGCCGCTGCGGCCGGGTGGTCTCCGGTGCGAGGCCGCGGTCGCGCACCTTGCCCAGGTGCTCGGCCGCGAGCAGGTAGCCGCCGAACTGGTCGTAGTCCAGCGGCCCGGTCGCTTCGGCCAGTACGTCGCCGGTGTCGGCCACCGGGAACGGCTCCTCATCCACCGGCCTCAGCGAGGTGATCTTCAACCGGCCCGGGTTCCGGTCGTCGTAGGATGCGTAGCGGGTGCCGCCGCGGGAGGTCGGGTTCTCCTTCGGCCTGACAGTCACCCACATGTCGTGGTATGCCGAAGTGGCCCCGGTGACCCGGCTGTTCCGTACCGAGACACGCATGCCCTCCAACGACTCGTAGCGGTCCAGTGCGTACCGGGCGGGGCGGAGCGGGAGGTCCTCGATGCTGCCGTCCCCGCCCGCGCCCCGCGGTGCGTAGAGCCGCGGAACGCTCCGGGAGTCCAGTCCCGCCGCGACGGGCAGCTGGTTGCCGGAGGAGACCACGGTGGCCAGGGGGGACGATATCTGGGTCACCGACTGGTTGCCGGACGCGGTGCCGCCCGGTGTGTACTCGCCGACTCGGCCGTCGACCCGTACGGCGTCCCCCGGCCGCACGGTGAGCGGAGCGGATCCGGCGAAGACGAAGACCCCCTCGCTGGTGGCCGGGTCCCGGTCCGGCCGGGGGTCCTGGAACCAGAAGCCGCGGGAGCCGTACGTCCGGACACCGGTCACGATGCCGGGCACCTCCCGGACGGTGGTGCCCAGCAGCGGGGAGACCCTGGTGGTGCCCTGGATGTCGTGGATCCGGGGTCCGGCGGTCGGCTGTCCGCCGGCCGCCGGGGGCGCGGCCGAGGCGGGGACGGTGAGCAGGGCGGAGACCAGCACGGCGCCGGTGAGAGCGGCGGACGCGGAGTGGCGGCGACGGATCACGAGGCCCTCCGGGGCGGTGCGGCGGACGGCGGCGCCCGGGTTCGTCGCTGGAGGCTTCCCGGGCGCCTGGCGGGAAGTCCGTTCGCGCGCTGCCGGGTGCGCTGCCGTGCACGCCGGAAGGTGCTGGTTCTACGCGCGTAAAAATTCCCGAACGGAGCGCCGTTGTCAAGGTACGGCGGGTGGCCCGGGGGCGGCTGCGGAGTGAACCGGCGAGATGCGCCGATATCCGTCTAGGCTGGGACACTGCCCCGTCGGAGCTCATTGAGGAGCCAAGAACCATGTCCGGTGACGACCGTCCCACCATGCCGCCCGTACGGCTTCCGGCCGAGGCCGAGCTGGCACGGGACGCCCTTGCTGCACCGTTGGTCGCCCGGGCCGTCACGCTCGCCCGGTGGGCGAAGGACGGCATCCGGGTCGGCGCCGGCGGCGAACTGCTGGACGAGCAACTCGCCTCCGCCGCCGCTGTGCTGGGTCTCGCCGACGAGGAGGGGGCCGGTGCGGCCGTCTCCGACGCCTGGAACCTCGCGGTCGACATGGACCTGCTGGAGATCGAGGAGGACGAGGACGCGGAACCGACGCTGATGAGCGACGAGCCCGTCGGCACCGCCACCCCCGGCCCCGAGCTGTCGCTGCTGACCGGGGGCAGCCCGTCCGAAGTCCTGGAGATCTGGCAGACCGGGCTGGAGACCGTCCTCGCCGACGCGTCGACACCCAATCTCGACGACGTCCTCGGCGAGATGGTGGAGAACCTCGGCGAGGACGGCCGGCTCGACCCGGAGACACTCGACCTCGACGCCCTCGACTGGGACCCGGAGCAGGAAGCGGAGTTTCTCGACGGCGCCCTCGGCAACCTCTACCTGCTCACCGCCTCGGAGCCGGCGGCCGCAGCCGGCGAACCGGTCCCGCTGCCGGTCCTCGCCGCCTCGATGGTGGTGCCGGAGGACAACGACACCTCCGAGGAGCCGAGCGACGCCGTCCTGGAGGAGGTGTCCTCGGTGATGATGCGGCTGGACGAGCAGTTCCGGCTGCTCGCCCCGCTCGGCCTGTTGGAGTACCAGCCGCTCGACGAGACCCTGATCGAGGAGGCGGACAGCGAGGAGCCGCCACTCACCGACGAGGAGGAGGACCCCACCCGCTACGGCTTGGTCGCGCTCACCCCGCTCGGGATCCACGGCGTGCGGGCCCGGATGCTGGACGCGGGAGTGCGGGCACCGGTGCTCGGCGACCTCGCCCGGGTTTCGGCGGCGGAGCTGCTGGCCGCGCTGCCCGAGTACCCCGAGGCCGCCGCCCGGACCGAGTTGGAGTTGTGGACGAGCGGCCGGAAGGACGCGGAGGCGGCACAGGAACTCCTCGCCGCCGCCCGGGGGCACGACGCGAGGGCGCCCCGTCGGCGGCTGCTCTGCCAGCAGGCGCTCTCGCTCGTCGGCCGGGGCGCCGAGCCGGCGCTCCGCGAGGTGCTGGCCGATGCCCAACTGGGCGGCCTGGCGCGAGTCTGGCTCGTAGAGCACGGCGCGGAGGACGTGCCCCCGCCCGGCGAGGAGATGGTCTTCTGGCTGACGGTGGACACGCTGGCCGCACAGCTCGCGGGCATGGACGGCGCCGAGGAGTCCGACGAACTGCGCGAGCTGGTGCGGGGACTGGTCGACCAGCACAGCGGCTTCTTCGACAAGGTGTGGCGGGTGGACCACCCGGCCACCGCCGCGGTGCTGGAGTCGATGGCCCAGCTGCACCCCGACCGCACCGCTGCCAAGGAGGCCCGCAAGGCCGCCTACCGGGCCCGGTCCCGGAGCTGAGCCGCCGCGCCCTGCGGCCGGTCTTCTGCCGGTCCTGCCGGAGGCGGCCCGCCCGCCCACGCGCCGGCCGCGCGGGGGCGGGCGGGCCGCCTCACCTGGCGGGGGGCGGTCACAGCGCCTGGCCGCCCGGCTTGGCCAGCCCGCGCGGGGTGCGGGCGTCGAGGTACTGGCCGAGCGCCGTCATCTCCCACTCGCCGGTGAACTGCCGCACGAACTTGCACATCAGCACCGCTGTCCGCGGTTCCGAGCCGGTCAGGTCGTAGCGGACGAGTTCCTCGCCGCGCTGGTCGAGCAGCCGGCAGTACGCCTTGGCGACCTCGGAGAACTTCTGGCCCGAGAAGGAGTTGACGGTGAACACCAGGCCCGTCACCTGGGGCGGCAGACCGTCCAGGTGGACGGTGATGCTCTCGTCGTCCCCGCCGCCCTCGCCGGTGAGGTTGTCCCCGGAGTGCTGGATCGCACCGTTCAGAATGGCGAGCTTGCCGAAGTAGCAGGTGTCGATCTTCTTCCGGGCGGCGTCGTAGGCGATGACGGAGGCGTCGAGGTCGATGTTCTTGCCCCGGAACGCGGGCTCCCACCCGAGCCCCATCACCAGCGCGCTGCTGATCGGACGGTTGTCCTTCACCAGCGAGACGGACTGGTTCTTTTGGAGGTCGACCCGGCCCTTGTCCAGGTTGATCTTCCCCGCGCTCCCGCCCTGCGGGGCGCCCGGCCCGCCGGCAGGCTGCGGTGCCGCGGCCGCCGGTGCCGTCGGTGCCGGTGCCGCGGGAGCGGGGGGAGCCGCCGGGGCAGGGGCGGCCGGCGCCGGTTCCTCGACGCTGACCCCGAAGTCGGTGGCGATGCCGGCCAGCCCGTTCGCGTAGCCCTGCCCCACGGCCCTGACCTTCCACGCCCCGCCCCTGCGATAGACCTCCACCACCACGAGGGCCGTCTCCGGCCCCAGCCGCTCGGGGGTGAAGGTGGCGATCACGCCGCCGCTGTCGGCGTCCCGGACCGTGCCGGTGGGCTCGGTACCGGCGAAGGTGCCGCCCGGGGTGTCCAGGCTGGCGGTGACCACGACCTTCTCGACGTCGCCGGGCACCGCGGCGGTGTCCACCGTGATGGTGTCGGCAGTGCCGTTGCCGGTGTGCCGCACCCCCGGCGCGGTCGGCTGGTTGTAGAAGACGAAGTCGGCGTCGGAACGGACCTTGCCGTCGGTGCCGATCAGCAGACCCGAGACGTCCAGCCGCACGGGTGCGGAGACGTCCACCGCCACGCGGGCGCCGGGGAGGGGGAGGTTCGAGCCGGAAGTCATAGCGGTCATGTTCGGAGGAACGACCGGCCGCCGCCACGGGTTCCGGACGCCCCTCCCGCCGCGAACGGACGCACCTGCGCGTGCCGTGGCCGGTCAGGCCCCCGGGCCGGTCGTCGCACTGCCGGTCAGATGCCCGTAGACCACCACGTTGCCGAGGTAGCCCTCACTCTCGGCGAAGGCGCCGCCGCAGGTGATCAGCCTGATCTCGGCCCGGTCCGACCGGCCGTAGACCCGTTCGTCGGGGAAGTCCCGGCGGTCGTGCACCTCCACGGAGTCCGTGGTGAAGACGGCGGTACGTCCGTCCGCCCGGTCCACCTCCACGGTGTCCCCCTTCCGCAGTGCGCCGAGACCGTAGAAGACGCTGGGTCCGTCCGCGTGGTCGACGTGGCCGGCGAATATCGCCGTTCCCGCCGCACCCGGCGCGGTGCCTCGTTCGTACCAGCCGGTGAGGTCCGGCTCGTCCTCGGGCGGTGTCTCCAGGCTGCCGTCCGCCTCCAGGCCCAGCCCGGTGACCGGTGCGTCCACCCCGATCGCCGGTATGCGCACCCGTACCGGAGGCGCGGACGGCAGCGGGGCCACTTCCGGTACGGGTGCCGCCGCGCCGGGCCTCGCCGCCTGGGTCGCGGCGGGTTGCGGCGGTGCCTGCGGGCCGGAGCTGTGGTCGATCAACCAGACCCCGGTGCACAGCCCTGCGGCCGTCAGTGTCGCGGCGATCGTCTCCCTGCGGCGCTGAGCCCGGTCCATGGCATCCCTCCGGCGGCTGGAACCTCGGTGGGCGGCCGTCAGGCCCGGCCCGGGACTGCCGGAGCGCGGTGCCGGGTCCGTTGCCGGGCCGGTCGGGGCGGCGCCTCCAGGTCCGAGCCAACCGTCCGGACTGCGCGGCCGCCACCTGAACGGCGGTGCCGCGACACCGCCCGCTCGCCGCTCGCGGGGCGCGGTGCCTGCTCAGCGGTGGTGACTGCGCCGAACGGGTGAGGCGTGGCGAACGGGGGACGGCGGCACCCGGAACCGACATGCGTCACACCCCCGAAACCCGGAACGCGGGCGAAGCAGGCAGAATCCTCCTTCGGATACCGGTGGCCCTCACCCGCCTCCGCCCGTCCCACTCGTCCCGCAGAGGAGCCCCATGCCGTCCGCAGCCGTACCCCAGCGCCTCGACCGGTTCTTCCGGATCACCGAACGCGGCTCCACGCTGGGCCGGGAAGCCCGCGGCGGCCTCGCCACCTTCTTCACCATGGCCTACATCCTGGTGCTGAACCCGATCATCCTGAGCGGTGCCGCGGACGTGAACGGCGACCAGCTCTCCTACGGGCAGGTGGTCACGGTGACCGCCCTGGTCGCGGCGCTGATGACGATACTGATGGGGATCACCGCGAACCTGCCCCTGGCCCTCGCCGCCGGTCTCGGGCTGAACGCGATGGTCGCCTACCAGCTCGCACCCCTGATGACCTGGCCGGACGCGATGGGCCTGGTCGTGCTGGAGGGCATCCTGATCTGCCTGCTGGCGGCCACCGGACTGCGCGAGGCGGTGATGCACGCCATCCCCGTCGCGATGAAGCAGGCCATCAGCGTCGGCATCGGACTGTTCATCGCCTTCATCGGCATCATCAACGCGGGCTTCTCCACCAGGGTTCCGGACGCCGCGGAGACCACGGTCCCCGTGCAGCTGGGCGCCGGCGGTTCGCTCACCGGCTGGCCGGTGCTGGTGTTCTGCCTCGGCGTACTGCTGACCCTCGCACTCCTCGCCCGCCGGGTGAAGGGCGCGATCCTCATCAGCATCGTGGCGATGACGGTGCTCGCCGTGGTGATCAACGCGATCGCCGACATCGAGGACGCCGCCTGGGGCCTGACCGTCCCCGGGCTGCCGAGCGACATCGTGGCGGCGCCGGACTTCGGCCTGCTCGGTGCCTTCAGCCTGTTCGGCGCGTTCAGCGAGATCAGCGCCGTCACTGTGGTCCTGCTGGTGTTCACCCTCTTCCTGACCGACTTCTTCGACACCATGGGCACCGCCGTCGGGGTCACCAACGAGGCCGGGCTGCTCGACGAGCAGGGCCGGGTGCCGCGCCTGGGCCGCCTGCTCTTCGTCGACGGGGTCGCGACCGTCGTGGGCGGTGCCGCCTCCGGCTCGTCCAACACCTCCTACATCGAGTCCGCGGCGGGCGTCGGCGAAGGGGCCAGGACCGGGCTCGCCAACCTCGTCACCGGTGCGCTCTTCCTGCTCGCGCTCTTCCTCGCTCCGCTGGCGGCGGTGGTTCCCGGGCAGGCGGCGGCCCCCGCCCTGGTCGCGGTCGGCTTCCTGCTGATGGCCCAGGTGCGGCACATCGACTGGACGGACATGTCGATCGCGGTGCCCGCCTTCCTCACCGTCACGGTGATGCCGTTCACCTACTCGATCACCAACGGCATCGGGGCCGGGTTCATCGCCTTCGTACTGCTCAAGGCAGTGCTGGGCCGGGCGCGCGAGGTGCACTGGCTGATGTGGGGGACCGCGGCCCTGTTCGTCGTCTACTTCGCCATCGACCCGGTCCAGCAGGTCCTCGGCGCCTGAAGGCCCCGGCCTGTCGCCGGGGCCTTCAGGCGTCAGCCGTTCCCGGGCGCCCAGCGGGGCGCTCCTGACCGCCTGGGCGGCGGCCCGCGCCGTGCCGATCCCTCTCTTCGGGGAGCTGTGCAGCCTCGACCCGGTGCTGGTGAGTCCGGGCGCGGCCGAGGAGCAGCCGGAGCAGATCGGCGCCGGCCTGGGCGGCTCCACGACCCTGGGCGGCGGCCAGTTCTGCGCCAAGCCGGGGCTGGTGCTGCTGCCGCTAGAGCTGCGGGAGGACAACCCGCTCGGACTGTCGCGCCGGGTGGACGGCGTGCGGAACGCCTGATCAGCGGTCCGGCCGCAGCGCCGCGGCGGGGACGGGCAGTGGGGACGGCGGCGGCGAGCGGGGGAGTGGCGGCGGGGGAACGGCCGAACTTCGCCCGTCCGTGCGGTTGACGCGGTCCCCCGGGGTCACGGAGGGTGTCGTGGCCACCACCGGTGGCCACGGCGTCCGATGCTCGTCAGCAGGGCTGCGGGGCACCGGAGCCCGGGCGCACACCCGTGAGGACCGAAGATGGCTGCCGACCGACACGTCTTTCCCGCGTACGACCCCGACGACGTCAGCTCCAATCCGTCCGGGAACCCGCACTTCCGGCAGGTCGCCGGGGTCCGCTTGTCGCGGCGGGACGCGCTGCGCGGCGGCACCGCTGCGGCAGCCGGCTTCCTCGCGCTCGGCGCCGCGCCCCGGGCCGCCGCCGCGCCCCCTTCCGGAGGCCGGGCGGCGGAGACCGGGGGCCGGCCGGACCGCGGCCTGCTCGGCTTCACCCAGGTGCCGGTGCACAGCGAGGACCGTCTGACCGTCCCGGAGGGCTACGAGGCCCAGGTGGTCATCCCGTGGGGGACGCCGATCCAGCCGGACGGTCCGGCCTGGCGCCGGGACGCCTCCAACAGCGCCACCGACCAGAGCCGGCAGGTCGGCATGCACCACGACGGCATGCACTGGTTCCCGCTCCCCCGGAGCCGCGGCGGCAGGCGCGGCCTGCTGGTGCTCAACCACGAGTACGTCCAGCCCGAGCTGCTCCACTCGGACGGCGACGCGGAGATGACCGGGGAGAAGGTGCGCAAGGCGCTCGCCGCGCACGGGGTCACCGTGGTCGAGCTCGCCGAGGAGGACGGCCGCTGGCAGGTGGTCGCCTCCCCGCGGGCCCGCCGGGTGACCGGCTCGACACCGGTGGACTGGTCGGGTCCGCTGACCGCTGACCACCCGGCCCTGCGCGCGGTGGGCCCGCCGCGCGGCACGCTGAACAACTGCTCGCACGGCGTCACCCCGTGGGGGACCTATCTGACCTGCGAGGAGAACTGGAACGCCTACTTCGGCACCGAGGAGCCCGGCTGGGAGCCCTCGGAGGAGCAGGCGCGCTACGGCATCGACCGGGAGGGCTTCGGCTACCGCTGGCACACCGCCGATCCGCGCTTCGACATCGCCGCCAACCCGCGGGAGGCGCACCGCTTCGGCTGGGTCGTCGAGATCGACCCGATGGACCCCGGCTCCGTCCCGGTCAAGCGCAGCAGGCTCGGCCGCATCAAGCACGAGGGCTGCACCACCACCGTCTCCCGTGGCCGGGTCGTCGCCTACATGGGCGACGACCAGGACGGCGAGTACATCTACAAGTTCGTCGGGGACGGTCTGTGGCGGGCGCAGCGCGCGCGCCGCCGCAACCCGCTGGACCACGGCACGCTGTACGTGGCGCGTTTCGAGGACGACGGGACCGGGCGCTGGCTGCCACTGGAGTTCGGCCGTGGGCCGCTGACCGGGCGGAACGGCTGGCGGGACCAGGCGGATGTGCTCCTGCGGACCCGCCAGGCGGCCGACGCGGTGGGCGCCACCCGGATGGACCGGCCGGAGTGGACGGCCGTCGACCCCGGGAACGGCGACGTCTACTGCACGCTCACCAACGGCAGCGGGCACCCGGGGGCGGCGAACCCCCGCACCCCCAACCCGTACGGTCACATCATCCGCTGGCGGGAGCGGCACGGTGACCACACCGCGCTGTCCTTCCGGTGGGACGTCTTCGTCCTGGCGGGCGACCCCGCCCACGACGAGCGGGTGGAGCTCGGCGACAACCTGTTCGGTTCGCCCGACGGCCTCTGGTTCGATCCGGAGGGCCGGCTGTGGATCCAGACCGACGTCTCCAACTCGGCGCAGAACCTCCCCTCGAAGGGGTACGGCAACATCGGCAACAACGCGGTGCTCGCCGCCGACCCGCGCACGGGCGAGATCCGGCGCTTCCTGGTCGGCCCGCGCGGATGCGAGATCTCCGGAGCCGTGACGACCCCGGACCAGCGGACCCTCTTCGTCAACGTGCAGCATCCGGGCGAGACCACGGCGGCCTGGGGCGAGGCGACGCCGGAGAACCCCCGTGCGGTGAGCAACTGGCCGGACTTCCACCCGCGGGGGCGGCCCCGCTCGGCAACCGTCGCGATCCGCCGGACGGACGGCGGGCGGATCGGCACCTGACGGACGGGCCCGTGCCCGGTGTCCCCGAGGGGTGCCGGGCACGGACCCTCCCGGGGAGCGGCGGTGGACCGGGCCCGCCGGTCCGGGTCGGAAACCTGCGGGCCGCCTTCCACCTCTACCGCACGGAAGCAGACGTGGACCGGCTGCTGGCGGCCCTGGACCGCCCGGTGCACACGGCGAGCAGGCAGCCGTGCGCACCGGGCGGGAGCGGCGAGGAGTCGGGAGAGCAGCAGAGTGGGACGCCACCCGGGCCCGGGTGGCGCCCCACTCTCCTCACTGCCCGATCACCGACGACTGCCGAGAGGCAGGGCCGACGGCGACGGCCTCACTTCACCGGGGTGAACTCCCGTGCCCCGATGAAGCTCGGACGCCGAACCGGCGCCGCGAACGGCTCGACCGCAGTGTTCTCCACGCTGTTGAACACGATGAAGACGTTGCTCCGCGGGTAGGGCGTGATGTTGTCGCCCGAGCCGTGCATGCAGTTGCAGTCGAACCAGGTCGCCGATCCGGCCTTGCCGGTGAACAGCTTGATGCCGTGGTCCCCGGCGAAGCCGGCCAGGGCCTCGTCCGACGGGATGCCTGCGTCCTGCATCTGCAGTGACTTCTTGTAGTTGTCCTCCGGGGTCTCCCCCGCGCAGCCGAGGAAGGTCTTGTGCGACCCCGGCATGATCATCAGGCCGCCGTTGGTGTCGTAGTTCTCGGTGAGAGCGATCGACACCGAGACGGTCCGCATGTTCGGCAGACCGTCCTCGGCGTGCCAGGTCTCGAAGTCCGAGTGCCAGTAGAAACCGCTGGCACCGAAACCCGGCTTGACGTTGATCCGCGACTGGTGCACGTAGACGTCGGATCCCAGGATCTGGCGGGCCCTGCCCACCACCCGGGGATCACGCACCAGACCGGCGAACACCTCGCTGATCCGGTGTACCTCGAACACCGTCCGGATCTCCTGCGACTTCGGCTCCACGATCGAACGCTCGTCGGCACGAAGCCGCGGGTCCGAGATGAGCCTTTCCAGTTCCCCGCGGTAGGCCAGCACTTCTTCCGGCGTGATGAGCTGGTCGATGGCGAGGAACCCGTCCCGCTCGTAGCCGGCCAGGTCGGAGGCCTCGATCGGGCCTGCCGTACCGGGCTCGGACCACACCACCGGATCCTGACGAGGGACGGCCACCTCAGTGGCTCCGCGGGTCGGATACAGGTCGGCGGTGCGCTCGGGTGCGGTGGTCATGGAATTGCCTTCCTCTCCTCTCGTACGGGCTTGTCCTTCGGATGAGGGGGACGGCGGGAGCGGGGCCCGGGCCGTGCCCGGGCTCAGCTCTCGTCGTCCTCGGTGAGCAGCGGGTAGACGCCGTTCTCGTCGTGGTCCTCGCGGCCGGTGACCGGCGGGTTGAAGACGCACACCACCCGGAAGTCGGTCTTCGGACGAACCGTGTGCTTCTCGTGCCCGTTGAGCAGGTACATCGTGCCGGGAGAGATCCAGTGCTTCTCACCGGTCTCGTCGTTGGTGAGTTCCGCCTCACCCTCTACGCAGAGTACGGCCTCCACGTGGTTCGCGTACCACATGGAAGTCTCCGTTCCCGCGTACAGGACGGTCTCGTGCAGCGAGAACCCGACCTTCTCCTTGGCCAGCAGCAGCCGCTTGCTGCGCCAGGTCCCGGAGGCGGACTTGATGTCCCGGTCGGTGTCCTCGATTTCCTGGAGGGATCGGACGATCACAGCGTGGGTGCCTTTCATTCGTTCGGGTGATGCCGCTGTGGTAAACGGCGCGGCCCGCCCCGGAGACCGGGGCGGGCCGGTGCTGCGTGGGTCAGACGGTCTCGCGAACCGCCCTGGACAGGACCCTCAGGCCCTCGTCCAACTCCTCGGGACTGATGGTCAGTGCCGGGAGCAGCTTGATGACCTCGCTCTCCGGGCCGGAGGTCTCGATGAGCAGGCCGAGCTCGAAGGCGCGCTTGGCGATCAGTCCGGCCCGCGACTTGTCGCGCACCTCCATGCCCCAGACGAGACCGCGCCCGCGGTACTCGACGATGGCCTCCGGGTGCTCCTCGGCGATCGCCTTCAAACCTGCTTCGACCTGCTCGCCACGGGCGATGGTCTGCTTCTCCATCTGGTTGTCCGCCCAGTAGCACTCCAGGGCGGCCGTGGCGGTGACGAAGGCGGGGTTGTTGCCGCGGAAGGTGCCGTTGTGCTCGCCCGGCTCCCAGACGTCGAGCTCCGGCTTGAAGAGGGTCAGCGACATCGGCAGGCCGTAGCCGCTGATCGACTTGGACACCGTGACGATGTCCGGGGTGATGCCGGCCTCCTCGAAGGAGAAGAACGCGCCGGTGCGGCCGCAGCCCATCTGGATGTCGTCCACGATCAGCAGCATGTCGTGCCGCTCGCAGATGTCGGCGAGGGCGCGGAGCCACTCGGCGCGGGCGACGTTGATGCCGCCCTCGCCCTGCACGGTTTCCACGATGACCGCGGCGGGCTTGTTCAGACCGGAGCCGGAGTCCTCCAGCAGCCGCTCGAACCAGACGAAGTCGTCCGTGGTGCCGCCCAGGTAGTCGTCGAACGGCATCGGCGTCCCGTGCACCAGCGGGATGCCGGCGCCGGCGCGTTTGAACGCGTTGCCGGTGACGGCGAGCGAGCCCAGCGACATGCCGTGGAAGGCGTTGGTGAAGGAGACGATCGACTCCCGACCCTTGACCTTGCGGGCCAGCTTCAGCGCGGCCTCGACGGCGTTGGTGCCGGTCGGGCCGGGGAACATGACCTTGTAGGGCAGGTCGCGGGGGCGCAGGACCAGGTTCTGGAGGGTCTCCAGGAAGGCGCGCTTGGCCACGGTCGACATGTCGAGACCGTGCGTCACCCCGTCCCGCTCCAGGTAGTCGATCAGGGCACGTTTGAGCACCGGGTTGTTGTGGCCGTAGTTGAGGGACCCGGCGCCGGCGAAGAAGTCGAGGTACGTGTGGCCGTCCTCGTCGTACATGTAGCTGCCCTGGGCGCGGTCGAAGATGGTCGGCCAGCCGCGGCAGTAGCCGCGGACCTCCGACTCCAGAGTCTCGAAGACGCTCAGATCGGGCTGCGTGATGCTCACGGAAGCTCCTGAAGGAAGGAAGTGGTGGGGAAGTCTGCGGCGGCGATGGTGGTCAGCGTGCCGTGCCGGCCAGCGCCGCCGTTCGGGCGATGGGCCCGATCCGGTGGAGCACTTCGGGTTCGTGACCTTCTCCGGGGAACACCTCGCCGTTGAACAGCACCTCGCGCTCCACCTGGGCGCCGTGGCGTTGGGCGTAGGAAGCGAACAGTCGGTTGGAGGGGGCGTTGTCGGGCGTGACGGTGGTCTCGATCCGGTCCGCATCGAACTCGGCGGCGACCTTGGCGGTCAGCCCGTCGAGCATGGCGCCGGCCAGTCCGCGTCCGCGCTGCGAGTGGTCCACAGCGACCTGCCAGACGAGCAGTGTGCGGCTGTCGTCGGGGCGCAGATAGCCGGTGATGAAGCCGACCGGTTCGCCGTCCCCGTCGCGCGCCACCACGGAGGTGGCGGCGAAGTCCCGGCACCACAGCAGGTAGCTGTAGGAGGAGTTGACGTCGAGCACCCGGGAGTCACGGGCGATCCGCCAAAGCGCGGCTCCGTCCTCGATCCGTGGTGTGTCGAGCTTCAGTCCCTCCGGCATTTCCAGGTATTCGCGATGGGCACGTGCATGGTCTGCTTGTGCGGGGGTCATGTCTATTAAATTTACCCAGGAGAATCTCAAAATGCATCGCCAGCAGGGGTTACACAGTGGCGCGAACTATGTTATCGCGCGAACCGTGCGTATCACCCCGACGGCCGCCGAATCACCCGTCATGTAGGGAAAAATCGACACGAAACGCTCGGGCTGTGGGGTCAGTCACAGGTGCGTAACGTTGAGGGAACGTGTCCGAATTACGGCAGTTCCGCGCTCCCGCAAGCCAGGTGTTTGAGACGGGGGAAACCGGGCAGACGAATACGGGAACCTGCTCCGAATTAACGTTCTGAACAGAGTCTACTCGCAACCCCGGCGTATTCGCAGAGTTTCTCTCCGTCTCCTTCCCGGCTCACCCCCGGGGTTTCCCGCCGCGGCTCACCGGGGCCGCCGGCGGACTCGTACAGTGCGTGCATGAGCGAGAGCACGCTGCTTCGGGTGCAGGGTCGGGTGCTGGTCGGCCCCGACGAGGTCCGCGACGAGCTGTGGGTGCAGGAGGGCCGGATCACCTTCCATCGTCCGCCGGGCGCGGACGGCGCGCCGACGCTGAGCGGCTGGGTGCTGCCCGGCCTGACCGACGCGCACTGTCATGTCGGGCTCGACGCGCACGGAGCGGTTGACGAGGCCACGAGCGAGAAGCAGGCCCGGGGCGACCGGGACGCGGGCGCGCTGCTCCTGCGGGACGCCGGATCGGCCGCCGACACCCGCTGGATCGACGACCGCGAGGACCTCCCCCGGATCATCAGGGCGGGCCGCCACCTTGCCCGCCCCCGCCGCTACATCCGCAACTACGCCCACGAGATCGAGCCGGGGGACCTTCCCGCCTACGTCCGGCACGAGGCCCGGCGCGGCGACGGCTGGGTCAAGCTGGTCGGTGACTGGATCGACCGGGAGGCGGGCGACCTCACGGCCTGCTGGCCCCGGGGCGCGCTGGAGGAGGCCATCGCCGCCGCGCACGAGGAGGGGGCCCGGGTGACGGCGCACTGCTTCGCAGAGGACTCGCTGCGGGACCTCGTGGAGGCCGGCATCGACTGCGTGGAGCACGCCACCGGGCTCACCGAGGAGACGCTCCCGCTCTTCGCCGAGCGGGGCGTCGCGATCGTTCCGACCCTGGTCAACATCGCCACCTTCCCGGAACTGGCGGCCGGCGGCGCGGTGAGGTTCCCCCGTTGGTCCGCGCACATGCGCCGATTGCACGCCCGCCGCTACGAGACGGTCAGGTCCGCCTACGACGCAGGGATCCCGGTCTTCGCCGGCACCGACGCGGGCGGTTCCCTGCCGCACGGCCTCGTCGCCGACGAGGTGGCCGAGCTGGTGCGGGCGGGCCTCCCGCCGGCCGCGGCGCTCGGCGCCGCGGCCTGGGGCGCCCGGCGCTGGCTCGGCCGGCCCGGGATCGAGGAGGGCGCCCCGGCCGACCTGGTCGTCTACGAGGCCGACCCGCGGCGGGACGTCCGGGTGCTCGCCGCTCCCCGGCACGTGGTGCTGCGGGGGCGAGTGGTGGGTTGAGCGGCCTCCGGGACCCGCGGGGGAACGCCTGAATCGCCCGCGCGTGCGAAAACCTTCCGTACGGGTGGACCGACACCACGTAGCTGGCAGGGCACGCTCCGTACGTCAACGATGGCGTGGTCCCCGTCACCGGCACGAGCGATGTCCCCCATTGGCCGTTCCGGTGGCGCCAACCATCCGTGGGGGTTTTCTCACCGTGAAGACGTCTGTTCGCCGCCCCGTGCTCGGCGCTCTTGCCGCAGCCGCTCTGCTGAGCACCGCCGTTGTCCCCGCGCACGCCACGGGGGAGAGCGACCCGGACGAGGCGCGCGCCTCGGTGCTCCGCACCGACCTGGACGTCGGGCTGCTCGACCGCACCGTCGAGGTGCCCCTGAGCGCCACCCTGAACGAGATCGTCGCGTCGGAGGCCGGCGGCGACAGGGCCGACCGGACCGCACTCGACGTGGACGTCGACGGCGTGGAGCAGAGCAAGCCGGTCAGCCTGCTGCGGACCGAGGTCGCCACCGCCCGGGCGCACACGAAGGGGGAGCGGGCCGAGGCGGCCGTCGAGCTGGTCAAGGCCCGGCTGCACGTCCCGGGGCTGCCGCTGCTGTCGCTCGTCGAGGCGGAGAAGGTCACCGCGGAAGCGGTCTGCACGGTGGGAGAGCGGCCCACCGCGGAGGCCGACGTGCTCGGCTCGGTCACCGTGCTGGGCAAGAAGACCACGCTCACCGCCGGCGGCCCGACCGTGGTCGAGGTGCCGGGCGTCGGCAAGGTCACGCTGAAGCTGTCCACCACCGGGACCACCACCGGCACAGCCGCCGCGAGTGCGCTGGAACTGGACGTCTCGGTCAACCCGCTGGAGCTCAACGTCGCCGAGGTCGCGGGCCGGGTCACCCTGGCCGAGGTGAGCTGCCGCACGCCGGAGCCGGTGAAGGAGATCAGCACCCAGACCGTCCCCGAACACGAGGAGGAGCCACTCGCGGCCGAGGAGGCCACCGACGCCCCGGCGAAGGACGAGCCGTACCTGGCCGCCACCGGCGGCGACTCCCGCACTCCGTACCTCATCAGCGGTGCCGTCGTCCTGGTCGGCGGCGGCGGGGCCCTCGTCCTCGCCCGGCGGCGCCGGACCTGACACCCTGCCGCACCCGCCGCCGTGCAGCGGCACGGTGGCGGGGTGCGGGCGCGCCCCCGCGGCGGCGGGACGCGGCCTCAGCGCACCCCGGCTGCGGCCAGCGCCTCCACCAGCAGATCGGTCGTCCCGCGGTCGCGCACCGCGAGCCGGAACCAGCGCCCGTCCAGGCCGGGGAAGGTGTCCCCGCGCCGGAGTGCGAAACCCGCCTCGCGCAGCCGCCCGCGCAGCAGCGCAGCACGGTCGTGGCGGTACAGCACGAACGGGGCACGGGGCTCGTCGGTGGCCGGGCGCAGCTCCGCGAACTCCGCGAGCCGCCGGACCAGGTACGCCCGGTCGGCGGTGCCGGATTCCGCAGCGGTGGCCGCCTCGGCCGCGGCCGAGGCGGTGCAGCACGCTTCCGCGGCGGCCAGCGCCGGTGAGGACACCGGCCACAGCGGCTGCTGCCGGGCGAACAGGGCCACGGTCGCCGGATCGGAGAGCACGTGGCCGATCCGCAGCCCCGCCAGCCCCCAGGTCTTCGTCAGGCTGCGCAGCACCACCAGTCGGCCCGGCAGCGTCCCGATCCGGTCCGCCACCGACTCCGGCTCGCCCGGCACCGCGTCCATGAACGCCTCGTCGACCACCAGGCAGCGTCCCGGCCTGGCCAGAGCGGCGATCGCCTCCGCGGGATGCAGTACCGAGGTGGGGTTGGTCGGGTTGCCGATCACCACCAGGTCGGCGGACTCCGGAACCGCCGAGGGCGGCAGCCGGAACCCCGTACCGGGGTCGAGCAGCACTCGGCCCACTCGGTGTCCGGCATCCCGCAGCGCGGCCTCCGGTTCGGTGAACTGCGGGTGCACCACGACCGGTCGGCGGGCGGGCAGCCCCCGGGCCAGCAGGACGAACGCCTCCGCCGCGCCGGCGGTGAGCAGGACCCGGTCCTCCGGCACGCCGTGGTGGCGGGCCACCGCCGCCCGCGCCGCCCGGCCGTCGGGGTAGGCCGCGAGGCCGTCCAGCGAAGCGGCGACCCGCACGCGGAGCCAGTCGGGCGGGGTGCCGGCGCGGACGTTCACTGCCAGGTCGACGAGACCCGGTCGCGCGTCCCGCACCTCGGCGTCGCCGTGGTGGTGCAGGTCCGGCTCCGCCGTCCGGGCGGCGACCGCGCAGGTGGCGCGGGCGGGGGCGCCGGGCGGATCGGACTTCCGCTTGCCGACCAGCAGGACCGCCCGCGGCCCCGCCGCCAGCAGTGCCGCCGCCTCGGCCACGCTCGGTGTCCCCAGCACCCCCGCGGCCCAGGCCGAGGGATCCGGCACCGGCACCGCGGCCAGCGCCTCCGCCCGCAGCCCGGTCAGGGGCACCCCGAACCGCGCCGCCGCGGCGAGCAGCCCGGGCTCCGAGGCCTTGGAATCGACGGTGGCCAGCGCTCCGATCCGGTCCTCCGCGAGGCCGGCCGCGGCCAGGACCCGTTCGACGAGCGCCACCACCTCGTCCGCGGGGACGTCGCGGCAGCCGCCGACCCCGACGCACACTTCCCCCGCGGAGGCCCCGGCTCCCGACGAGGCCCCCGCTGGCGCCTCCTGCGAGCCGCGCACCCCGCCCGCCTCGCTCGCCGCGCCTTCCGTGCTCCGGTTCACGCGGCGCACCGCTCGGCGAACCGGACGGCGAGGGAGGGCTCACCGGCCCAGTGCACGTGCAGGTACGAGGCGTGCACCTCGTCCGTCGCGTGTCCCTCGGTGCGCCGCTCCGGCCGTACCAGGCCCCAGGCTGGGCGCCCGCCCGCGCCGGGCTCGGCGACCGTGCGGTGGAACTCGTGGCCGCGGACCCGGGTCCCCGCGGCGGCCAGCACCGTATCCGCCACCGACACGGCGTCCCGGTAGCCGAGCGTGAGCCGGCCGGTCATCCGCGCCGCGACGTCCAGCACCCCGCACATCGGTGCGCCGTCCAACTCCCGTGCGAGGTACAGCAGTCCGGCGCACTCGGCGGCGATGGGACCCGTGAAGGCGGCCACCGCGGCGCGGAGCGGCTCGTTGGCCGACAGTTCGGGGGCGTAGACCTCGGGGAAGCCCCCGCCCAGCACCAGCCCGGCCGCGTCCGCCGGCAGGCGCTCGTCGCGCAGCGGGTCGAAGGGGACCACGTCGGCCCCCGCTGCCCGCAGGAGTTCGGCGTGCTCGGCGTAGGAGAAGGTGAACGCGGCCCCGCCGGCCACCGCCACCACGGGCCGCCGGCGTCCGGTGCCCGCCCGCCCGCTGACGGGCCCGGCCTCCGGCACCGGGACGGCACCCGGCGCCGGCCGGGTGACGGCGGCCCCGGGCTGCCAGGGCTCCTCCGCCTGCGGGGGCGCGGACCGGGCCACCGCCAGCAGCGCGGGCAGATCCGCCCCCTCACGGACCCGTGCGGCCAGCTCCGCGACGGCGGACACCGCTTCGGCCCGGCGCTCGGCCGCGGGAATCAACCCCAGGTGGCGCGAGGGGGTGCTGATCTGCGGCCCGCGGCGCAGCACGCCGAGCACCGGCACCCCGGACTGGTCCAGCGCCTCGCGGAGCAGCTCCTCGTGCCGGTCCGAGCCCACTTTGTTGAGCAGCACCCCGGCGATACGCACCTCCGGGTCAAAGGACGCGAAGCCGTGCACCAGCGCCGCCACCGACCGGGACTGCGAGGAGGCGTCCACCACCAGGACCACCGGCGCCCGCAGCAGCTTCGCCACCTGGGCGGTCGAACCGAGCTCGCCTTGGCCCGCGGCACCGTCGAACAGCCCCATCACCCCCTCGACGACGGCCAGGTCCGCCCCTGCCGCGCCATGCAGGAACAGCGGTGCGATCCGCTCCGGTCCGCACAGGTACGGGTCCAGGTTCCGCCCGGGGCGGCCTGCGGCGAGCGCGTGGTAACCGGGGTCGATGTAGTCCGGGCCGACCTTGTGGCCGGAGACGGCCAGCCCGGCCCCGGCGAACGCCGCCAGCAGCCCCGTGGCCACCGTCGTCTTGCCGCAGCCGGAGGCGGGCGCGGCCACCACCAGCCGGGGGATGTTCACCATTCGATGCCCCGCTGCCCCTTCTGCCCGGCGTCCATCGGATGCTTGACCTTGCCCATCTCGGTCACCAGGTCGGCCGCGTCCAGCAGCTCCTGCGGTGCGTTGCGTCCGGTGACGACCACGTGCTGGCTGCCCGGGCGCCCGGTGAGCACCGAGACCACCTCGGCGGTGTCGATCCAGCCCCAGTGCATCGGGTAGGCGAACTCGTCGAGCACGTACAGCCGGTAGGTCTCGGCCGCCAGGTCCCGCTTGACCTGCTTCCAGCCCTCCCTGGCCGCGTCCTCGCTGTCGGTGATGTCGCGCTGCACCCAGGACCAGCCCTCGCCCATCTTGTGCCAGGCGACGGTGCCGCCTTCGCCCGAGTCGCCGAGCACCCGCAGGGCCCGCTCCTCGCCGACCTTCCACTTGGCGGACTTGACGAACTGGAAAACCCCCACCGGCCAGCCCTGGTTCCACGCCCGCAGCGCCAGACCGAACGCCGCGGTCGACTTTCCCTTGCCGTTGCCGGTGTGCACCGCAAGCAGCGGCCGGTTGCGGCGCTGCCGGGTGGTGAGTCCGTCCTGCGGCACCGTGGTCGGCTGTCCCTGCGGCATTACGCGGCTCCCTTCCCGAGGTGCGTGTCGGCGGCGCGGCCGCCCGGTACGGGGGCCGCCGGGGCCCCGCTGCCACGGGGCGCGGCACGGCTCCCGCCCGGAGCCCGGCCCGGCTCCCCGGTGGCCTCCCTGACCAGGGCGGACACCGAGTCCGCCCGGAGTTCCTGCAGCGTCACCGCCGGGCCGCGCAGATCGCGGGCGAGCTCGGCGGCGAGCCCGAGGCGTACGTGGCCCGACTCGCAGTCCACCACCACCGAGGCGGTGCCGTCGGCGGCCAGCAGCCCCGCTGCCTGCCGGGCGCGCGGCAGCGGTTCGGGGCCGCCGGTGGCGCGGCCGTCGGTGACCGCCACCAGCAGCGGACGCCGTGACGGGTCCCGCAGCCGCTCGATCCGCAGCACCTCGCGCGCGGTGAGCAGCCCGGCGGCCAGCGGCGTGCGCCCGCCGGTCGGGAGTGTCTCCAGCCGCGCCGCCGCCACGTCGACCGAGGAGGTCGGCGGCAGCGCCACGTCGGCCCGCGCGCCGCGGAACGTGACCAGACCGACCTTGTCCCGCCGCTGGTAGGCGTCGAGAAGCAGCGAGAGGACCGCCCCCTTGACGGCCCCCATCCGCTGCCGTGCGGCCATGGAGCCCGAGGCGTCCACCATGAACAGCACCAGATTGCTCTCCCGCCCCTCCCGCACCGACTCCCGCAGGTCGTCCCGGCGCAGCACCAGCCCGCGCCCACCGCGTCCCCGGGCCCGCTGGTGCGGCGCCGCCGCGGTGACCGTCGCCGACAAATGCAGCCGGCCCAGCGCGCCCGACGGCCTGCGGGCGCCGGTGGTGCGGCCCTGTGAGGTGCGGGCCCGGGACCGCCGGCCCGCGCTGCCCTCACCGAGCCCGGGCACCGACAGGGTCCGGGTGCGGAACGGGTCCGCCGCGGGCGCGGGCGCCCCCTCGCGGGCGGGACCCTCGCCGGCCGCGGTCTCCCCGGTGCGGTCCGGTTCGCCGCCCGGCGCGGGCGCGTCACCCTCCGAGGGGACGTCTGCCCCGTCCTGGGCCTGCTCCGGCAGGTCGGGGGACCCGTCCGCGCCGTCCGGGCCGCGGTCCTGCGGGCCCCCGCCGTCCGGGCCGTCGCCGGGCCCGTCACCCGCGGGCCCGCCGCCGGGCCCGTCGTGCTGCGGACCGTCGTCGTCCGGGCCCTCCGCATCGGGGGCGTCGTCGCCGCGGTGCCGGTCGAGTGTCTCGTCGAGCGTGTCCTCGTCCAGGCCCGGCGCGTCGAACGGGTTCCGGCGGCGCCGGTGCGGCAGGGCGAGCAGCGCCGCCTGGCGCACGTCCGCCGCCGTCACCCCGTCGCGGCCGGCCCAGGCCGCCAGGGCGGCGGCGGTCCGCGCCATCACGATGTCCGCACGCATCCCGTCCACCTCGAAGGCCGCGCAGGTCGCGGCGATCTGGCGCAGGGCGGTGTCGCCGAGCTCCACCCGGGGGAGCAGCTCACGGGCGGCCGCGATCCGCTCCCGCAGGGCGGACTCCTCCTCGGCCCAGCCCGCGGCGAAGGCCGCCGGGTCCTCGTCGTACCCCAGCCGGCGCCGGACCACCCGCACCCGCTCCTCGGTGTCGCGGGACGCGGCCACCTCGACGGTGAGGCCGAACCGGTCGAGCAACTGCGGCCGCAGCTCGCCCTCCTCCGGGTTCATCGTCCCCACCAGCAGGAACCGGGCCGCGTGCCGGACCGAGACGCCTTCCCGCTCCACGTACGAGGCGCCCATGGCCGCGGCGTCCAGCAGCAGATCCACCAGGTGGTCGTGCAGCAGGTTGACCTCGTCCACGTAGAGCACCCCGCGGTGGGCCTCGGCAAGCAGCCCCGGCTCGAAGGCCTTCACGCCCTCGGCCAGCGCCCGTTCGATGTCCAGCGCGCCCACCAGCCGGTCCTCGGACGCGCCGACCGGAAGCTCCACCATCCGGGTCGGACGGCAGGAGCCGTCGAGGGACCCCTCGTGCGGGCCGTCCGGGCAGGCGGGGTCCGGCGCCCGGGGATCACAGGCGAAGCGGCAGCCCTCCACCACGGCGACTTCGGGCAGCAGCGCGGCCAGCGCCCGTACGGCGGTGCTCTTCGCCGTGCCCTTCTCGCCGCGGACCAGCACCCCGCCGATGGACGGGCTGACCGCGTTGAGCAGCAGCCCCAGCCGCAGGTCGTCCATGCCGACGATCGCGGTGAAGGGGTAGGGGGTGCTCATCGGTCACTCACTCTCCTGTCGGGTCCCCCGGCCTGACCGGCCGGGCTTCGCTCCTCCTGCACGGGGCGTGCCGTGTTCGCGGGCGGTGCCGAACCCGCGGCGACCGGCTGCCGTCCCGGCGCCGCCCGCCCCGGGCTCACCACGGTGCCCCCGGCGGTACGAACGGCAGCCCCGCGGGCGCACCGCCCTCGATCAGGCGGAGCAGCGCCTCGGTGTCCGCGTGCTCCTCGACGAGGTCGCCCAGCCGGTCGAGCTGCTCCTCGCGCAGCGCGCCGAACGAGGTGTCGGGCGCGGGGACGAAATCCCGGCCCGCCTCTGCCGCGACGGTCCGCAGCAGGGCCCGCCGGAAGCCGTCGCTCTCCAGCGAGCCGTGCCAGTGGGTACCTCGCACGGCACCCGAGCGGCAGCCGTCGAGGAAGGGCTCGCCGCCGGTGACCTCGGCCACCCCGTGGTGGATCTCGTAGCCCCGCACCGGCTCGCCCAGGGCTTCGCCCTCCGGCCGCGCCAGGGTCTTCTCCCGGTGGAACCGCACCCGCACCGGTAGCAGGCCGAGGCCCTCGACCGTCCCGGCCCGGGACTCCACCTCGTCCTCGATACGGCTGCCCAGCAGCTGGAAACCGCCGCAGATGCCGAGCACCGGGCGCCCCTCGGCGGCCCGCCGTCGCAGCGCCGCGGCCAGCCCCCGCCGGTGCAGCCACTCCAGGGCGCGGACCGTGCCGCGGGTACCGGGCACGATCACCAGGTCGGCGTCGGCCAGCTCCTCCGGGCGGTCGCAGAACCGCACCACCACACCGGGCTCGGCGGCCAGCGCGTCGACGTCCGTGAAGTTGGACATCAGCGGCACAGGCAGCACGGCGACCCGCAGCACGTCCGCGCCGTGCGGCGCCGCCGTGCTGCTCTCCCGCACGGTGCCGCGCAGCGACACCCGCAGGCCGTCCTCCTCGTCTATGCCCAGACCGTGGCGGAACGGCAGCACGCCCAGCGTCGGACGCCCGGTGAGCGTGCGCAGCATGTCCAGGCCGGGACGCAGCAGCGACACGTCGCCGCGGAACTTGTTGACCAAGTAGCCCGCGACGAGTTCCTGGTCGGCGGCCGAGAGCAGCGCGGTCGTCCCGAAGAAGGAGGCGAAGACGCCGCCGCGGTCGATGTCGCCGACCACCAGCACCGGGAGCCGTGCTGCCCTGGCGAGTCCCATGTTGACGATGTCGCCCTGCCGCAGGTTGATCTCCGCGGGGCTGCCCGCGCCCTCGCAGATCACCGCGTCGTGGTCGCGCCGCAGCTCCGCCAGGCAGGCGGCGACTGTGTCGAGCAGTTGTCCCCGGCGCTCCGAGTGGTAGCCGCGGGCGCTCATCTCGCCCACCGGCCGCCCCAGCAGGACCACCTGGCTGGTGCGGTCCCCGCCGGGCTTCAGCAGCACCGGGTTCATCAGCGCGCTCGGTTCCACCCCGGCGGCCGCGGCCTGCATCGCCTGCGCCCGGCCGATCTCCGCCCCTTCCAGGGTGACATAGGAGTTCAGCGACATGTTCTGCGCCTTGAAAGGGGCCACTTTGACGCCGCGGCGGGCCAGCCACCGGCAGACGCCCGCGGTGACCACACTCTTGCCGGCGTCCGAGGTCGTCCCCGCCACCAGCAGACCGCCCCCCGTCGCCCGGGGGGTGCCGGCCGCGTTCCGGGCGCCGCCCCTCTCATCCGGCATGACGCCGCCTCCTCCCGGCGCGCCGCGCCTGCCGTGCCACGAGGGCGACGCCGAGCGCCAGCGCGCCGACCCGCCGGGACAGCCGGACGGCCGCCTCGATGTCCGCGGGGCCCGGGGCGCGCCCCCCGGCGTTCAGCACCGGTCGGTGCTCGACCCGCCCGCCGTACGCGAGGGTGCCCCCCAGACGCAGCCCGAGGGCTCCGGCGAACGCGGCCTCCACCGGCCCGGCGTTGGGGCTGGGGTGGCGGCCGGCGTCCGCGGCCCGGACCCGCAGGGCTCCTGCCGGGTCGGGACCGGCGGCCGCCGCCAGCAGTGCGGTCAGCCGGGAGCCCGGAAGGCCCAGCACGTCGTCCAGCCGGGCGGCGGCCCAGCCGAACCGTCGGTAGCGGGGGGACCGGTGGCCCACCATCGCGTCCAGGGTGTTCGCCGCCCGGAAGAGGGCCATCCCCGGCACGCCGCCGAGCGCCGCCCACACCAGCGCGCCCACCACCGCGTCCGAGGTGTTCTCGGCGACCGACTCGACGACGGCCCGGGCCAGGGCGGGGGAGTCGAGCGCCTGCGGGTCGCGGCCGCAGAGGCGCGGGAGCAGTTCCCGGGCGGTGCCGAGGTCCTCCTCTGCCAGCGCCTCGGCCACCAGCCGCGCCTCCCGTCCCAGCGAGGTGCCGCCGAGGACGGACCAGGTGACGGCTGCGGTGAGGGCGACCGCCGGTAGGCCGCCCGCGGCGTCGGCGAGCCGTCGGGGTGTCCCGGTGCGGCGCGCGGGCACCGCCAGAGCGCGGTCAACGGCAGCGGCGAGCACGGCGGCACCGCCCGCGCAGAGCGCGGTGTGCAGGGCGCCCGCGGCCCGGTCGTCGCGCCACAGGCGTCGTTCTGCGGCGGTGGCGGCCCGGCCGAAAGCGGCTACCGGGTGGCCACGGCGGGGGTCGGCGACCAGCACGTCGGCGAGGTAGCCGAGCACCGCGCCCGAAGGGGAGAAAGCCATGGCGTCGTCAGCCGGCCGTCTCACCCCGGTGGCGCGGAGGGGGCGGTGGCAGCAGCATGCCGGGCATGGGTGTGTCCTCACTCAGGGTCCGCGCCCTGGCTCGACGTGACCGGCGGTGAGAGTCTCCTGGCTCCCGGATCGGCAGCGCCCCCGGCCTTCCAGCCCGCGGGCCGTGACGTGGGTGGGGGCGTGCTCCCCGGTGACAGTGGCGGGACCGCGCCGGACTCGCACCGGCTTCCTCTCCTGCCGCCGTTTGGCAACGGGCAGTCCACCACGCCCGCGGGGAGCCGTCAACTCCCCTCTGACCTGCGACGGGAGAGTGCGAGCAGACACACCGCAGGGCACACCGCGGGAGCGCTGCAGTTCTGCTGCCGACGCCCCCGCGGTGTGCCGTCCGGGGCGGTCTCAGGCGGCGATGATGTAGATGCCGTAGGCCACGGCGACTCCGCAGAGCGTGTAGCTGAGGACGGACAGCACCCGTCCGCCCGCGCTGGCGGTGCCGTTCGCGGACCGGGCCGAGCCGCCCACGATGCCGAGGGTGAAGACGCCCACCAGAGCGATGGTGGCGAGGATACTGACGCCGAAGACGGCGCCGAGGGATGCCCACTCGATGTTCATTGCGCGGTTTCCTTCCTGGTCACCTGTTGGCGGCGGCCGGGTCGCCGGCCGGCCGGTCGCCGGTCCCGGCGTCCGTGGGGCCGGCGGTCCCGGCGCCGGAGGGGCCGGCCGGCGGGGGAGAGACGGCGAGGACGGCGTCGCTCACCGGGGTTCGCTCCCCGGCGGCGGGCGGCCCGTCGGTGCTCGACCCGTCGGCGGTGGCGGCGCCGGCCGGCGCCTTTGCGGTGCCACCGGTGCCCGGGGTGTCAGCGGTGCCACCGGTGTCGGTGACGCCCGCGTCAGCCGGGGCTTCGTGGTCGGTGTCGTTGACGTTCCGGTGGTCGACCACCTCGCGGCGGGAGGCGAGCCAGATCGCGAGGCAGGCAGCGAGGGCCCCCACGCCGACCGCGGTGACGCCCCAGTCGCCCTGCTCGGCGAGCAGGGCCGCGAGTGCGGCGACCAGTCCGGCGGCCGGCAGGGTCAGGGCCCAGGCGGCGAACATCCGGTTCGCGGTGCTCCAGCGGACGACGCCCCCCTTGCGGCCGAGACCGGAGCCCATCACCGAACCGGAGCAGACCTGCGTGGTGGACAGCGCGAAGCCGAGGTGGGAGGAGGCGAGGATGGTCACGGCCGAGCTGGTCTGCGCGGCGAAGCCCTGCGGCGGCGCGATGTCCGTCAGGCCCCTGCCCATGGTGCGGATGATGCGCCAGCCGCCGAGGTAGGTGCCCAGAGCGATGGCGATGCCCGCGGAGGCGATCACCCACATCGGCGGGTCGGCGTCGGCCCCGAGTGCGCCGCCGGAGATCAGCGCGAGCGTCATCACGCCCATCGTCTTCTGCGCGTCGTTGGTGCCGTGGGCCAGTGAGACCAGCGCGGCGGAGGTGATCTGACCCCGGCGGTACCCCTTGGAGGTCCGCTGCGGGTCGGCACCGCGGGTCGTGCGGTACGTCAGCCGGGTGGCGAGCATCGCGGCCACACCGGCGACCAGCGGGGCGATGCAGGCCGGGAGCAGCACCTTCGTGAGCACCGCGTCCAAGTGGACGGCGCCCACGCCGACCGAGGCGATGGTGGCGCCCATCAGACCGCCGAACAGTGCCATCGAGGAGCTGGAGGGCAGGCCGCCCAGCCAGGTCAACAGGTTCCAGAGGATGGCTCCGACGAGCCCGGCGAAGATCACTTCGGGGCGTATGCCGGCCGTCTCGTCGATGATCCCCTTCGAGATCGTGGTGGCGACCTCCACCGAGAGGAAGGCACCGACGAGGTTCAGGGCGGCGGACATCCCCACCGCGGCCTTGGGCCGCATCGCGCCGGTGGAGATGGTGGTGGCCATGGCGTTGGCCGTGTCGTGGAAGCCGTTCGTAAAGTCGAACACCAAGGCCGTGACGATCACGATCCCGATGAGAAGCGTGACGTGTTCCATTCACCCGGCAATCAGTTCGGCGGTCAGGGGGCTCGGTGAACGTAAGGACGCAGGGTGAACGGAAGGTGAACTGGGGCAGGCTTCGGGGTGTCGCAGTTCCAGGGGTGCGGTGCCCTTCCGAATATGCGGCTGACGTGCGCCCTTGCGTGCCGCACCGGGGCTCGCTCGGAGGTCCGCGGTGAACCGGTGGGAAACACCGGTCGACACCCGCGGAAACCCGAGAGCAACGTGCAACGGCGACGTGGTGAACGGTAGCCGAACCGCCCCCTGCCGGGTCCGCTCCGCGGGGCAGGAGATCCCGGTCACGTTCCGCGCCTCCGCCGCCCGCCGGGGGCGTCCCGGTAGTGTGCGCGGCCAGAGGTGGGGCGGAATGCGGCCGGAGTGGCGGGAGCCCTGGCGGGAACTGGTGGCGACGGGGCGGCGCACGGTCGCCGACGGGCTGGTGGTCGGCACGTCCGGCAACGTCTCCGTGCGGGTGGGGGACGCCGTCCTGGCCACCCCGCCCGGCGTCCCCTACGACCGGCTGGGCCCGCTGGACCTCTGCGCCGGACCGCACGGACGGTTCGCGACTCGCCGGAACGCTCACGCCAACGGGTGAACTCCCGGTCCATCTCGCGCTTTACCGCCACACCGAGGCGCGCGCGATCGTGCACACCCACGCGGTGCATGCCACCGCAGTGTCCACGCTGGTCGACGAAGTGCCCGCCGTCCACTACATCGCCGCCGCGCTCGGCGGACCCGTCCGGGTGGCGCCCTACGCCCCCTACGGCAGCGACGCCCTCGCCGAAGGCGCTGCGCGGGCGCACCGGCTGCCTGCTGCGCAACCACGGCACGCTGGTGCACGCCGACACCCTGGCGCGGGCCCTGGAGCACACGGTGCAACTGGAGTGGCTCTGCCGGGTGTGGCTCGCCGCCTCCGCCGTACCGGGCCGTGCCCCGGCGCTGCTGCCCGACGGAGAGCTCGACCGGGTCGCGGACCGGTTCCGCGGCTACGGCCAACCCGGCGGGAGCAGCGCCGCACCGTGACCGGCGCCCCGCAGCGTGCGGCCCCGCCCCGGGGCCCCTGCGAACGGCCCGTGCACCGGCGGCGGCCCGGTTCCGCCACTCCCGGGGCCGCGCCCATTGGCCGGGAGGGCCCCCGCACTGGACACTGTGCGGATGCGTACTGCTGCGGTCACCGCCACCACCGCCCTGGGCGCCGCCGCGGGCGCCCTCGTGGCCGCCCGGTCCGCCGCGGGCGCGATCCTGCGGCCCGACTCCCGCCGCCGGTACCCGCCGGGATTCCACGGCGGGGAGCTGACCGTGCACGGCACCGGTCCCGACCGGGTCTCGCTCACCCGCTCGCTGGACTCCCTGCTGCCCGGCACCTACGCGCTGAGCGGCCCGCGCGGCTGCGCCGTGGTGGGGGAGGTCGTCGAACCCGCACCGGTTTCCGGCACCGCGTCCCGGACCGGCGGCCCGCCGACCGCGGCGGTCGCTGCCGGGGACACCGACGCCGACACGGTGGTGCGCCGCCTGCTCCGGGTCACGAGCGGGACCCTGGAGACCGGGGACCGTGTCCGGATCAGCCCCCAGGTGCACTCCGGGGACCCGGGGTCCGCGCTCGGGCTGGACTTCTCGGAGGTGCACCTCCCGGGCGAGCTGGGACCGCTCCCCGCCTGGCTGGTGCCCGCCCGCCGGTCCACCTGGGTGATCACCGCGCACGGGCTCGGCGCCACCCGGGAGCAGCCGCTGGCCGTGCTGCCCGACCTGCACGACCTGGAGCTGCCGGTGCTCGACCTCGCCCACCGGGGCGACCGCGGAGCCCCGCGCGCCCCCGGCGGCCTGGCCCGCCTCGGCTCGCGCGAGTGGCACGACCTGGACGCCGCGATCCGCTACGCGGTGCGGCGAGGCGCCGAGCGGGTCGTCCTGTACGGCTGGTCCACCGGGGCCTCCATGGCGCTGCACGCCCTCCAGGGCTCGGCGCTGCGGGCACGCGTGAGCGGCGTCGTCCTCGACTCCCCGGTGCTGGACTGGCGGGAGACACTGCGGGCACTGGCCGCCCGCCGGGTCCCCGGACCGCTGGTGGCACCGGCCGTCCGGGCCGCGCGGGCGCGGGCCGGTCTGGGCGCGGCCGAGCTGGACCGGATCGCCGATCCGGCCCGGCTGACCGTCCCCGCCCTGCTGCTGCACGGCCCGGAGGACACCGTGGCGTCCTGGCGCGCCTCGCGGGCCTACGCCGGGGCCCGGCCGGAACTCGCCACCCTGCACACCGTCCGCGGCGCACCGCACGCGGCGACGTGGAACGTGGACCCGGAGGGGTGCGGCGAAGCCCTGCGCCGGTTCCTGACCCCGTTCGTCTGACGGCCGGCGAGGCCTGCGCGCGCGGCCCGTTCGCCCCGCGGCCCGAGCGGCCGTCCGCGGGTTCCTCGCCCGCCGCCATGTTGCCCGTCACCGTGGCCGTTTGGGCTTTTGGCGGATCACCAGGAAGACTGCGTCTGTGACGTCCCGTACTCCGCGAGACAACAGACTCAGCCTCGTCCCCCGGCAGGCCGTGGCGAGCGTCCGCCGCACTGCCGCCGTGCGGCGGAGCCGACCGGTGCCCAGGCCGCCCGCCTCGATCGCGCCGCGCGAGCACCTCGCGCGGCAGGCACGGGCGGCGCTCGACGACGCCGTGCGGCTCGCCCACTGGGCTGACGAGGCAGGTGTGTCCCCCGCCCAGGAACCCGAACGGGCCGCGGCCGAGCTGCGGACCCCCGTCGACCGCATCGAAGGGCACTGGGACCGGGCCAGGCTGGCCGGCCTGGTCGAGCTGCACGCAGGGGCGGTGCGCGCCGGATGGCGGCTGCGCGCCTGGGACCGCGACGACTCGGCGGTGCTGCGCGGCTGGGTGGCGCTGTTCGACGGCTGGTCGCTGGCCCACCCGGCGCCCGGGCACGCCGACCACGCGCTCCCCGGCGAGGTGGTCGTGGCCGCGCCCCAGCTGCTGTCCGTGATGCATCTCTCTTCGGGGCCGGTGACCGAGGAGGTGCTCCTGGAACTGCTCGGTCAGCGGATCGCCGAACTCCGGGCCGAGCGGGTGGACGGCGGGCGGTCCGCGCCCCCGGTCGCCGCCGAGCTGGTGCAGCTGCTGCGCTGGGCCCTGGACGGCCTCGCGGCGGTCGGGGCGCTGACCCGCTGCCGCGAGCCGGACGGCGCGGGGCTCGCGGCGCTCACCCCGCTGGGGAACTGGGCAGTGTGGGTCCGGCTGGAGCAGATCTGCGTGGCGGCCCTGAGCCCGGTGGGCAACATCGAGCAGCCGGCCGAGGACATGCTCCGCGGCTGCGCCCGCCTGACTCCGGGGCCCGCCAAGGACGAGTACCGGGCGTGGCTGGCCGCCCGGCCCACCGGACCCGCGGTGGCGGAGCTGCTGGACGCCGCGCGTGGCGAGGACGCCCTGATCCGCGCGCTCGCCTTCGAGGCGCTGCGCCAGGTGGGGGCCCCGGCCGAGAGCGCGGTGCGCGGCACGCTGGAGGAGCCGCCGCTGCGGCCGTACGCGCTGCTGTGGCTGGCCGAGCAGGACGGCGCCGACCCGGACGAGCTGGCGGCCGGGACGCTGGGTGTGCTCAGCCGGGAGGAGGCCACCTGGCTGTGGATCGACACCGCCGCCGCGGTGGCCGACCACGGCGAGGGCCGGCTGCTGGTCGACCACCTGGAGTCCGCGGTGCAGAGCTCGGTGCCGCGGCTGCTGGAGGAGGTCAGGGCAACCGGCCACCCGCGCACGGTGCAGGTGCTCGTCGCGCTCGCGGCGGCGCATCCCGACCCCGCGCTGGCCAAGGCGGTGCGCCGGGCCGCCTTCCAGGTGCACGCCGGAGGCGCCTGAGCACCGGACCCGCGCGGGCCGCCGGATCGGGCACCGCCCGGTTCCGGCGGCGGAGCGGCTTGCGTGTCGCCGGTAGAATGGTCCGTATGGCAACTCCTCTCACGCATTAGCTGACGACGTACGTCCCGCGGTCGCCGCGTGCCGCCGCACGGGCCCGACGAGCCTCCCCGGCCGGATTCGGCCCCGGGCCTCCGCGCCGTCGGGCCGCAACAGCCGTCCCCCAGTCCCGCAACGTACGTCTGCCAGGAGTTCTCAGTGATTACCGCTTCCGGAGTGGAGCTGCGCGCCGGTGCCCGGGTGCTGATCGAGTCGGCCACCTTCCGCATCGCCAAGGGCGACCGGATCGGCCTCGTCGGCCGCAACGGCGCCGGCAAGACCACCCTGACCAAGTGCCTGGCCGGTGAGGCCGTGCCGACCGGGGGCACCATCAGCCGCGGCGGCGAGGTCGGGTACCTGCCGCAGGACCCCCGCACCGGCGATCTCGAGGTGCTCGCCCGGGACCGCATCCTCGCCGCCCGCGGCCTGGACTCCGTGATCCGCAAGATGCGGGAGAACGAGGAGCGGATGGCGACCGGCCAGGGCGCCACGCGGGAGCGCGCGATGCGCAAGTACGAGCGCCTGGAGAACGAGTTCGTCACCCGCGGCGGCTACGCGGCCGAGGCGGAGGCCGCGACCATCGCGGCGAGTCTGGGCCTGCCGGACCGGGTGCTGGCGCAGCCGCTGCACACGCTCTCCGGCGGTCAGCGCCGGCGCGTGGAGCTGGCCCGCATCCTGTTCTCCGATGCCGACACCCTGCTGCTCGACGAGCCGACCAACCACCTGGACGCCGACTCGGTCGTGTGGCTGCGGGACTTCCTCAAGACCTACCGCGGCGGCCTGGTGATCATCTCCCACGACATCAACCTGGTCGAGACGGTCGTCAACAAGGTCTTCTACCTCGATGCCAACCGTTCGAGGATCGACCAGTACAACATGGGCTGGAAGCGCTACCTCGCCCAGCGGGAGGCGGACGAGAACCGGCGCCGCCGCGAGCGGTCGAACGCCGAGAAGAAGGCCGCGACCCTGAACGCGCAGGCCGACAAGATGCGGGCGAAGGCCACCAAGGCGGTGGCCGCGCAGAACATGGCCCGCCGGGCGGAGAAGCTGCTCTCCGGGCTGGAGGAGCAGCGGCAGAGCGACAAGGTCGCGAAGCTGCGGTTCCCGGACCCGGCTCCGTGCGGCAAGACACCGTTGACGGCGGAGGGCCTGTCCAAGTCCTACGGCTCGCTGGAGATCTTCACCGATGTCTCGCTGGCCGTCGACCGCGGCTCGAAGGTCGTGATCCTGGGGCTCAACGGCGCGGGCAAGACCACGCTGCTGCGGTTGCTCGCCGGGATCGACGAGGCCGACACCGGGAAGGTGGTCCCCGGGCACGGGCTCAAACTGGGCTACTACGCCCAGGAGCACGAGACGCTCGACCCGGACCGCACCGTTCTGGAGAACATGCGCAGTTCCGCACCGGACATGGACCTCGTCGCGGTGCGCAAGGTGCTCGGCTCGTTCCTCTTCTCGGGGGATGACGTCGACAAGCCCGCGGCGGTGCTCTCCGGCGGCGAGAAGACGAGACTGGCCCTCGCCACCCTGGTCGTCAGCTCGGCGAACGTGCTGTTGCTGGACGAGCCGACGAACAACCTGGACCCCGCGAGCCGCGCGGAGATCCTCGACGCGCTGCGGACCTTCACCGGTGCGGTGGTCCTGGTCAGTCACGACGAGGGTGCCGTGGACGCGCTCCAGCCGGAGCGCATCATCCTGCTGCCCGATGGCGTCGAGGACCTGTGGGGCCAGGACTACGCCGACCTGGTGGCGCTGGCCTGACCGGTACGGGCCTCGTCCGGCCGGGCCCGGGGCCTGCGCCGCTGACCGTGCGCCCCTGCCCGCCGTCGCCCCGGGGCGGTCCCGTGTGCGCGGCCGGCCGCAGCTCCCCGCATTCGGCTCCGTTTCCCCGTCGGCGCGGTCCGTCCGGGGTGTGAACGATCTTCACCGGCGCATTCGGTCCACCGGTGATCCTTCATATGGGTGAGAACGGGTCGTACCACCGGCGTGTTTCCCGGCGCCCGCGCAGACGTCGTGCCTCCTCGCCCCGAGTGCTTCAGTGCCTCAGGTGAGCCCCGGCTGACCTGCGCGTTCGCTCCTCCGCACGGATACGGGCAAGCAAGATCATTCAGCGGAATCGATCATTGTGTCGATCTTTCGGCGGCATCTCCCGGTGGAGCTCGTCGGACGGACCTTGCCGAATGGGTGGCCAGAAAGGGAGGAAGGGGTGATCATGAGAGTTCAGAGCGCACTTCCTACGAGGAGGCACGGGTGGCCGAGACTCTGAAGAAGGGCAGCCGGGTTACCGGCGCTGCGCGCGACAAGCTCGCGGCTGACCTCAAGAAGAAGTACGACAACGGTGCGAGCATTCGGGCACTGGCCGAGGAAACCGGCCGGTCCTACGGGTTCGTGCACCGGATGCTCAGCGAGGCCGGTGTGACCCTGCGCGGTCGCGGTGGTGCGACGCGGGGGAAGAAGGCTGCCTCGACCTGAGGTTGCCGGGGAGTCCGGTGGGTCGCCACCCGGTCGTTCGGTTGACCGACCGGGTGGTTACTCTGCGGTAATCAATCCGCGGATCCGCCACACCGGAGGCTTCCCATGACCCTGCTCGACCAGGACGGCGTCCAGCTCGCCGTCGACGGCCCCGTGGCCACGGTCACGCTGACCAATCCGGCCAAGCGCAATGCCCAGTCGCCTGCTCTCTGGCGCGCGCTGGCCGAGGCCGGGCGTCTCCTTCCGGGCGACGTCCGGATCGTCGTGCTGCGTGCGGAGGGCAAGTCCTTTTCCGCCGGCCTCGACCGGCAGGCGTTCACCCCGGAGGGCTTCCCCGACGACCCCTCGCTGCTGGACCTGGCGCGCGGCTCCGCCGCGGAACTCGACGCCACCATCGCCGGCTACCAGGAGGCCTTCACCTGGTGGCGCCGGAACGACCTGGTGAGCATCGCCGCGGTCCAGGGCCACGCGATCGGGGCCGGTTTCCAGCTCGCGCTCGCCTGCGACCTCAGGGTGTGTGCGGAGGACGCCCAGTTCGCCATGCGGGAGACGGGCCTCGGACTGGTCCCCGACCTCGCCGGTACGCATCCGCTCGTCGGGCTCGTCGGCTACTCGCGGGCGTTGGAGATCTGTGCCACCGGCCGTGCGGTGCACGCCGCAGAGGCCGAACGGCTGGGACTGGCGACCCTGGTGGTGCCCCCGGCGGAGCTGACCGCGGCCACCACCGACCTGGCGGCGGCGCTGCTGGCCGCCCCCCGGGACGCGGTGGTGGAGACGAAGGCACTGTTGCGCGGCGCGTGCGACCGCGGGTACGAGGAGCAGCGGGCCGCCGAACGGGCCGCCCAGGCGAGGCGGTTGGCAGACCTGGCCGGATCCGGCGAGTAGGGGACGCGGCGGGGCGTCTGCCACGCACGGCCCGGATCCTCCCGCCACGGGGCGGGCGCCCGCCGGGAGGCCGCCGGTTGCGGGCCTCCGCCCCGTTCGGTCCAGCCACGGAGAGCGCAGAGCGGACAGGTGGGCTTAGGCTGGCCGACAGGCGCCGTGACGTGCCGCCGCGGCCGCCGGGAAGCGGCTTCCGCGGAGGCGGCCGTGGCTGTTCGGAGAGTTCCTCGCACGAGTTCTCAGCACCCCACAGAGAAAGGTGACGGCAGTGGCCGACACACCTGACACCCCCTCCGCGACCAAGGAATCCACCGGCGGAAGCAGCGCGTCGGCGACCGAATCCACCCGGCGCGGCGGCGGAGCCCCCGCGGTCCGGGGGCGTACCACCATCGCCGACGGCGTCGTGGCGAAGATCGCCGGCCTCGCCGCCCGGGACGTGGTCGGCGTGCACGCCATGGGCAGCGGCCTCTCCCGCACCTTCGGTGCGGTACGAGACCGCGTCCCGGGCGGCAGCAAGTCCGTCACCCGCGGCGTCAAGGCCGAGGTGGGCGAGGTGCAGACCGCGCTCGACCTGGAGATCGTCGTGGAGTACGGCGTCCCCATCGCCGAGGTCGCGCACGCGGTACGCGAGAACGTGATCTCCGCCGTCGAGCGGATGGCCGGCCTCGAAGTGGTGGAGGTCAACATCGCGGTCGCGGACGTCAAGCTCCCCGACGAGGAGGACGAGGACGAGGAGGACGACACCGACCGGCCGCCGCTGCAGTAGCAGCGTCCCCAAGCGGCGGAGCGAACACACGAGGAGCGCACGATGAGTATGGCTGTCATCGGCTTGATCACCGGCATGGCGTTGGGCTTCGCCGGGTACTTCGGCGGATTCGGTGCCTTTCTGCTGGTCGCGGCCCTGGGAGCGATCGGTTTCGTGGTCGGTCGGTTCGCCGACGGAGACCTGGACCCGGGCGACTTCTTCGGTACCCGTGGCCGCAACGACACCCGCCGGAGGTGACGGGTGGCCATGTCCCCGATCCCGGCCGGTGAGCGCGGGGCGACCCGGGTCGCCGACCGGGTGGTCGCCAAGATCGCCGCACAGGCCGCCCGCGAGGCCCTGCGCACCGTGCCGGACGGAACCGCCGTGCCGGGCGGGACCGCAGACCCGGACGGGACCGCCGGAGCGGACGGGACTGCCGGGCCCGGCGCGTTCACGCGCCGGCCCGGTGTCCCGCACGCCACCGTCAACGTCCGCGTCCCCTCGGGCACCGGCAAACCTGGCCGTGGCGGGCCGCCGGACCGGACCGAGGCCCGGGTGCGGGTCGCGGTCGAACTCCGCTACCCCTGCGACATCGCCGCCCGCTGCGCCGTGGTCCGCAGCCGTGTCGTGCGGCGCGTGGACGAACTCGCCGACATGGCGGTGCCCGAGGTGGTCGTCGAGGTGGAACGGTTGTACTCGGCACACTTCGAACCCGCCGGCCCCGGGAGGGTGCAGTGAGCGCTACGGACCCCGCGTCCCGGCCGGCCGGCTCCGCGCCTCGGCCGGGCGTTCCGACCCTGGAGAAGCCCCCCGCGGCCGGGCGGCCCGGGCACGCGTCGCAGCCCGGGACCACGAAGGGCCGCGGCGGCCGGTTCTGGTCGACGCGACGGATCCCGGCCGCGGTCGCGGCCCTGGTGCTGCTGGCCGCGGTCGGGGCGCTCCTGTACGACGTGGCCGCCGTGCGCGCGGGCCGCTCCGCGATGGCCTGGCGCCCCTGGCTGGCGGACGGTCTCGCCGCCCGGCGGCTGGACGACCCCTGGGCGGTGGCCGCCGCCGCCCTGGTACTGGTGCTCGGCTGCTGGCTGCTGCTGCTCGCCGTCACCCCCGGACTCCGCGGCCTGCTGACCATGCGGACCGAACCCGGCACCCGCGCGGGGCTCGAACGCTCCGCCGCCGAAAGGGCGCTGCGCGACCGGGCGTCCGCGGTCCCCGGCATCCGCTCGGCCCGGGTTCGAGTGAAGCGGCGCAGGGTGCGGGTCGACGCGGTCGCGCACTTCCGGGAGCTCGACGAGGTCCGCACCGAATTGGACGCGGTACTGGACGACGGGATCCGGCGCCTCGGCCTGGTGAGGGCGCCCGCGCCGAGAATCCGCCTACGACGTCCGTCCCGGCAGTGAGGTGGATGCGGTGCTGAAGAAGGTGAACCGGGTACTGCTCGGACTGCTCGGGCTGCTGATGGCCGCCGCCGGTGCGGCGGTACTGGCCGCGGGCGCCGACCTCCCCGGCCGGGCGGACGTCGCGCCGCCCTCCTGGTGGCCGTGGCGGGAGCCGTCCGACGTGCTGCTCAGCCGTGCGGACCGAATGCAGTGGAGGGACGAGGGCTGGTGGTGGCCGGTGGTCATCGGTGCCCTGGCACTCGCGCTGCTGCTCCTGCTGTGCTGGGCGCTCGCCCAGACACGCCGGCAGCGGCTCAGTGAGCTGCCGGTGGGTGCGGACGCCGAGGATGCCGGGCTGCTGCGGGCCAGGGCGCTGGAGGAGGTCGCGGCGGCCGAGGTCGGGTCCTATCCGGGCGTGGCACGGGCCCGGATGCGGCTCGCCGGGCGCCGGAAGGCGCCGCGCGCCCGCTTCCGAATCCGGCTGGACCCCCAGGCGGATCCCGGCGAGGCCGTCCGCCGCCTGCACCACGAGGCGCTGGTGCATGCCAGGACCTCCGCGGGCCTGTCGGCACTGCCGACGGAGGCCCGGCTGCGGGCGGTGCGCCACCGGCCGGACCGGGTGAGCTGAGCGCCGCGGGGCGGGCGCCCCCGTGCCCGGCCCGCCGCTTCGGCCGCCGTCCCGCCTCCTGGCGCGGCCCGGAAGGCGGGGCGGGGCGGTTCCGCTTCAGATGCGGTGCTGGGCACCGCCGTCGACCGGCAGCATGGTGCCGGTCAGGTAGGACGCCGCGGGGGACATCAGGAACGCCGCCGCCTTTCCGAACTCCTCCGGGGTGCCGTACCGGCGGAGCGGGATCAGCGCGGAGTTGCGCTCCCGGGAGGCGTCTGCGTCCCCGGAGAGGGCGTCCAGCTCGCGCAGCCGGTCCGTGTCGATCCGGGAGGGCAGCAGGCCCACCACGCGAATCCCGCGTGGTCCCAGCTCGTTCGCCAGCGACTTGGCGAAGCCGGCCAGCCCCGGTCGCAGCCCGTTCGACAGGGTCAGCCCCGCGAGGGGCTCGGTGACCGATCCGGAGAGCACGAAGCCGATCACCCCGCCCTCGGTGAGCCGCTCGGCAGCCGTACGGGCCAGTCGTACGGCCCCCAGGAACACCGACTCGAAGGCCGCCTGCCACTGGTGGTCCGTGAGGTCGAGGGCGCTGCCGGCGGGCGGCCCGCCGACGCTGATGAGGACTCCGTCGAACCGGCCGAAGCGGGAGAGCGCCGTCTCCACGAGCTGTTCGGCGACCGCCGGGTCCGCGTTGTCGGCGGCGACGCCCACGGCCCGCGGCCCGAGTTCCTCGGCCGCGGCTTCGGCGGACTCGGGGGAGCGGCCGGTCACGACGACGTTCGCCCCGTCCGCGACCAGCTCACGGGCGGTGGCGAACCCCAGCCCGCGGGTGCCTCCGGTGACGAGGTATGTCCTGTCCTGAAAACCGAGATCCATGGGGTCAGTCTGCCGTGCCGGGGGCGGCCGGGGCGAGTGCGGGGGAGCCCCCGGCCGGTGCCATCGCTGCCGCGGCACGCCGGTCCCGTACCTCCCGGCGGACCAGGATCACCCAGCCGACCGGCACGGCGGCGACGAACAGCCACCACTGCACGGCGTAGGCCATGTGCGCCCCGATGCCGTCGTGGTCCGGGTCGCCGATCTGCTCGGCGAGGTGCGAGGCCTCCGGCTCCGGCTCGGTCGCGGTCAGCTCGATGTACCCGCTGAGCACGGCCCTGCCCTGGAGATCCTCCTGCTGCTCGCTGCTGATCAGCATGACCTGCCGGTCCGGCAGCCCGCCGCGGTCCTTGATGCCGGTGGACCCGGTGGTCTCGTCCGGGCGCAGCCGCCCGGTGACGGTGACCTCCCCGTCCGGAGCGGGGGGCACCTCGGGGAAGGAGACCTGGTCCGGCCCCGGGGGCACCCAGCCGCGGTTCACGAGGAGCACCGGACCCGCCGGCCGTACCAGCGGCGTCAGGACGAAGTACCCGATCTCGCGGCCGTCCTCGGCGGTGCGGCGGCGGACGACGACCTCGCGGGCGCTGTCGTAGACACCGGTGGCGGTCACCGGACGGTAGGTGTCCTCCTCGGGGACCCGCTGCCCCGGCCCGCTCAGCTCTTCCACCGGCACCGGATCGGCTGCCAGGCTGGCCGCCACGCGTTCGTTGTGCGCGACCCGGTCCTGGTGCCGGTGCAGTTGCCAGAAGCCGAGTTCCACCATGGTGGGCATCAGCACCAGGGCGATCACGGTGAGGATCACCCACTGCCGGGTCAACAGGAAGCGGTACACGTGCCCCGACGTTACCCGGCGTGCGGCCGCCGGCCCCGCCGGGGGTGGCGCCGACCCGCTCGGGTGGGCCCGCCCGGCGCCCGGCGCCCGGCGGCTACGGGCGGTTCAGGGGCGGGGCGCGGGGGAGACGTCGCGGAGGAGGTGGGTGAAGGCGGCCTCGTCGATCACCGGGGTGCCGAAGGCCCTGGCCTTGCCGAGCTTGCCGGTCGCGGACTCCGGGTCGTTGGTCACCAGCAGACTGGTCAGCCGGGAGACGCTGGTCGCGACGTGCAGACCCGCGTCGGCGGTGCGGTCCTCCAGCAGCTCGCGGTCGGTGGAGGTGTCGCCGGAGAAGGCCACCCGCATACCCTGGACGAGGGTGCCACCGGGCTGGTATCGGCCCGGGTTGGGGTAGGGGCAGGCCGGGCGCTTGCGGTTCGGCCGCCATGTGCGGGCACCGTAGGCGCTGCGTCCGGACGCGCCGCTCTCGGACGGACCGCCGGAGCCGGGGTCGGACCACTCGGTGAGCGGCTGGCAGGCCAGCAGGGGCAGCCGGACACCGTCCCGTGCCGCGCGCTGGAGGCTGGGGCGGAAGGCCTCGGCGAGCACCCGCGCGTCGTCCAGCGCGTGGTGGGCGCGTTGCTGGACGACGCCGTAGTGCGCGGCCAGCGACTCCAGTTTGTGGTTGGGCAGCGGCAGGCAGAGCTCCTTCGCCAGCGCTATGGTGCACAGCCGCTGCCGCACCGGGGCGGTGCGGGAGGCCCGGGCGTACTCCCGGGCGATCATCGTCCAGTCGAAGACGGCGTTGTGCGCGACCAGCACCCGGCCGTCCAGCCGGTCCGCGAACTCCTCGGCGATGTCGGGGAAGAGCGGCGCGTCCAGCAGCATCTCGGTGGTGAGCCCGTGGATCCAGGTTGGGCCGGGGTCGCGCTGCGGGTTCACCGGTGAGTACCAGTGGTCCTCGACCCGGCCGCGGGCGTCCAGCCGGTAGACGGCCGCCGAGACGATGCGGTCGTGGCGGGCGAGGCCGGTGGTCTCCACGTCCACCACCGCGTAGCCCTGGGGGTACTCGGCGGGCCACGCCGTGGCGGCGGCCTGCTGCGCGGGGATGTGCGAGGCGGCTGCCGTCTGGTCTTCGAGCATGGTCCCAGAGGATACGGGCCGTCACCGACAGCTCCGGCATCGCGGGGTGCCGCGGGCCTGGAGAGTCTCGTCCGGCAATGCCCCGTGATGTCCCGGTACCTGGCTCCCCGTCAGTCCCGACCCGCCGCCGCGCCGTTGGCCTTCCCGTCGAGCCCGCTCCGAGCGCGGAGTGACGGGGTATACGGTGCGAATCGGGCACGGCTCCGCTGTTGACGGTGCGTCTTGCATACTGCTCGGTAATAGCCTCTGGTCACCGCCGTCCGCAGGTTCTACCGTGCCGCTATGCCCACTGCCCTGCCCGACGTCGTGTTGTGGTCCGTGCCCGCCTTCCTGTTGCTGACCGTCGTCGAAATGGTCAGCTACCGGTTCCATCCCGACGAGGACGCCGCCGGCTACGAGGCCAAGGACGCCGCCACAAGCGTCACCATGGGGCTCGGAAGCCTCGTGTTCGACGCGCTCTGGAAGATCCCGATCCTGGCGGTCTACGCGGCCGTGTACGCACTCTCCCCGCTGAGCATCCCCATCCTGTGGTGGACGGTGCCGCTGATCCTGCTGGGGCAGGACTTCTGCTACTACTGGTCGCACCGCGGCCACCACGTGATCCGCGTGCTGTGGGCCTGCCACGTGGTGCACCACTCCAGCCGGAAGTTCAACCTGACGACCGCGCTGCGCCAGCCCTGGACCTCGCTCACCGTCTGGCCGTTCTACCTCCCGCTCCTCGCGCTCGGCGTGCATCCGGCCGCCCTGGTCTTCAGTTCGTCGGTCAACCTGGTCTACCAGTTCTGGATCCACACCGAACGTGTCGGGAAGCTGCCCGCTCCGGTGGAGTTCTGGCTCAACACCCCCTCGCACCACCGCGTCCACCACGCCTCGCAGGGCGACTACCTGGACCGTAACTTCGGCGGCATCCTGATCGTCTGGGACCGGCTCTTCGGGTCCTTCGCGGCCGAGACCGAGCCCTGCGTGTACGGGCTGACGAAGAACGTCGCCAGTTACAACCCCCTGGTGGTCGCCACTCACGAGTACCGGGCGATGGGACGGGACTGGAGGGCCGCCCGCAGTTGGTCCGAGAGGGCGGGGCGCCTGCTGCGCGGCCCCGGATGGCAGCCGGCCCCAGCGCCGCAGCCGACGGGCCGCCCGCTCGTGCCCGGAGTCGGCGGTCCTCCTGGGGAGGGCCGGGACGGACTGCCGCCCCGCCGCACGGCAAAGGGGGCCGGGTGACACCCGGCCCCCTGAGGACGGGGCGGTCGCCGCTCCCTCGCCCGTGCGTCAGTCGCGCACCGCCGCCAGCGCGTCCACGATGCCGTAGCCGTAGAAGCTGTTGATGCGCTCGGTCCCGGTGCACGTGGCCAGGTAGGCCCCGTCACCGCTGGGGTCGAATGGCCCGTCCGGGCAGGGGGTGCTGACCGCCTGCGCCTTCAGTCGCCAGCCGAGTTCCTGCGGGGTGACGTCCGGGTGCCGGCTCTTGATGAGGGCGGCCACCCCCGCGACGTACGGACCGGCCATCGAGGTGCCCTGGAGGAAGGCGTACTCGCCGTCCGGCATGGTGGAGAGCACGCCGCCGTTCTTCGCCGGTGCTTCGGGGACCTGGTAGCGGCCGTCGCCGCCGGGCGCGGCGACGTCGATCTCGCCGAGGCCGTGGTTGGAGTAGTAGGACTTCCGTTCCTGGGACCCGGTGGCGGAGACCGAGGTCACCCCCGGGAGCTGGGTCGGCAGGTCGGGGCACACCGAGGGGTCGATCTCCCGCTCCACCGGGGTGGAGTCGTTCGGGCTGGAGCGGTCGGTGAGGCTGTCCGCGGCGAGGTCGTGGTTGGCGTTGCCCGCCGAGGTCACGTGCGAGGTGCCCTCCCGCTGCGCGTACCGCAGGGCCCGGGTGACCGCGTCGACCAGGGCGCCCTGGTCCTCGTCGTCCCGGCAGGCGTACAGCCACGGGTCGATGTAGTAGCTGTTGTTGGTGACCTCGACGCCCTTGTCGGCGGCGAACATGAAGGCGCAGACCACGGCTTCGGTGTAGAAGAAGCCGTCGCCGGGCTCGCTCACCTTGATGGAGGACACCTGGACGCCCGGGGCCGCGCCCGCGATGCCGATGCCGTTGCGCGGGGCGGCGATGATGCCGGCCACGTGGGTCCCGTGGTAGCTGCCGTCCGGGTAGGGGCGCCAGGCGCCCGGCGAGGTGTCGGGCACGCCGCCGACGCAGTTCGCGGACTGGCCCGCGGAGAAGTTCGGGGCGAGATCCGGGTGGGTGTCGTCCACGCCGGTGTCGATGACCGCGACGGTGACGTCGCGGCTCCCCTCGCTGATCCGGTGCGCCTCGCCGGCTTTGATCTGCGGCAGCCCCCACTGGAGCGACTCCAGCGGCTCGTCCCCCTCGGCAGTGGTCCGGAACATCTCGTTCGGCTCCACGTACTCGGGCTCACCGATGTCGGTGGTGGCCGCGCTGCGCAGCGGCGCCGTGCGGGTGGCGCCCGCTGAATCGATTCCTTCCCTCGATCGGAGCGTGTCGCCGAAGTCCGGGTTGCTCGAGCGCGCGACCAGTACACCGATCTCCCGGTGGGTCGTGACGACCGTGCCGCCGGCCTTCCTGATCGCGTTCCGCGCCTTCTTCACCGACTCTCGGTCGGCTCCGGTGTTCACCACGTAGGAGAGGTCGGGGCCCTCCTGTGGTGAGGACGCCTTCCGCGCGGAGGACGTCTCCTCGGCGAGGGCGGTGCCCGCGCCGGGCAGCAGCCCGAGAGAGAGGGTCAGGGCCAGGCCCGCGGGTACCGCGAGAAGTCTCCGCCGCCGGGTGGGGGATCTCAATGCCATCGGTTCTCCATGTCCGGGTGAACACTGGTCGTGGTGCGCACTGTGGTCAACCGTCCATCCGACTATCGGATTTGATCGTTCGGCTGACGGGGCGAAGCTATCGCCGACCCCCGGGGACGGCAACGGCTTCCGGGATATCGGGGACGGAAAAGAGCGGAGAGGAGCAGGAAATGATCACATCGTATATTCAACGAACTGTTGAATGTCGGAGGCTTGCCGTACGCTGCAGAGCAGAAGTCCAACGCCGGGGAGGGCTCCGCGCATGCTGATCGACACATTCGACCGGGTGGCCACCGACCTGCGGGTGTCGCTGACGGACCGCTGCAACCTCCGCTGCACCTACTGCATGCCGGAGGAGGGCCTGCAGTGGCTGGCCAAGCCGGAACTCCTCACCGACGACGAGATCGTCCGGCTGATCCGGGTCGCCACCGACGACCTCGGCGTGACCCAGGTCCGTTTCACCGGCGGGGAGCCGCTGCTGCGTCCCGGCCTCGTGTCGGTGATCGAGCGCTGCGCCGCGCTGGAGAACCGGCCCCGGATGTCGCTCACCACCAACGGCATCGGCCTGGAACGAACCGCCGAGGCGCTGCGGGCCGCCGGGCTGAACCGGGTGAACGTCTCCCTGGACACCCTCGATCCGGACGTCTTCCAGCGGATGACCCGCCGCAAGCGCCACGCGGACGTGCTGCGCGGCCTCGCGGCGGCCCGGGAGCAGGGCCTCGCCCCGGTCAAGGTGAACGCCGTCCTGATGCCCGGGCTGAACGACTCCGAGGCCCCCGACCTCCTCGCCTGGGCGATCGAGAACGACTACGCACTCCGCTTCATCGAGCAGATGCCGCTCGATGCGCAGCACAGTTGGCAGCGCGAAGGCATGATCACGGCCGGCGACATCCTGGAGTCGCTCCGCAGCCGGTTCAGCCTCACCCCCGAGGGCGAGGAGCGGCGGGGCTCGGCCCCGGCCGAGCGCTGGCTGGTCGACGGCGGCCCGCACCGCGTCGGAGTCATCGCCTCCGTCACCCGCCCGTTCTGCCGCGCCTGCGACCGCACCCGGCTGACCGCGGACGGCCAGGTGCGCACCTGCCTCTTCGCCACGGAGGAGTCCGACCTGCGCGGCGCACTGCGCTCCGGCGCCGACGACGCGGAGCTGGCCCGGCGCTGGCAGACCGCGATGTGGGGCAAGAAGGCCGGGGCGGGAATCGACGACCCCGCGTTCGTCCAGCCCGAGCGTCCGATGTCGGCCATCGGCGGCTGACCCGCCGCCGTACGGCCTCGGGCCCCGGCCGTACGGCGATCCGCGCAGGCGTCTCAGTCGTCCCCGTGCTCCCACTCCGCCAGCGGCACGACGTCCTTGAGGAAGCCGCGCATGCCGAGGAACTGCCCGAGGTACTCGCGGTGCTCCTCGCACGCCACCCAGGTCTTCCGTCGCTCGGGCGTGTGCAGCTTCGGGTTGTTCCAGGCCAGCACCCATTCAGCGGGTGCCCGGCAGCCCTTGGCGGAGCAGTGGGGCGCTTCTTCGGTGGTCACGCCACCCATCCAAACACGGCGACGCCGAGCAGCCACGGGGGGAGCTGCCCGGCGTCGGTCTGCCGCTCCGACGGGGATGTGGAGCGTGTAGGAAGTATGGCACGCGGGCACCCGGGGGGTGCACCGTTACCGCGCGATTGATCTGAGCTTTCCTTGAGCTTTGCCCAGTGACGGAAACTCAGCCCGGAGCCCTGCCGCGGTCGTCCGGGGGGCGTCGGGACGACGGCGGTCCCTCGGCGGCGGCAGGCAGCGCGACCCGCGGCGGTGCCGAGAGGTAGCTCGACGGAACGGCCGGCGAGCGTTCCCGGCCGGCGTTGGCGATCACCACTGCGACGTAGGGGAGGGCGACCCCGAGCGCCAGCGTCACCACTGCCAGCGGCCGCTGCACGTCCCAGAGCAGCACGGTGAGCAGGACGGCGGCCGTGCGCGCCAGCATGGAGACGACGTACCGTCGTTCCCGGCCGCGCACGTCCTCGCTCAACCCGCGGCGGGCACCGCTGATCCGGTGAACCTCCGGGCTGTTCCGTTTGCGCATCACGCTCCACCACCTGATCCCGTGCCGGGCGGGGGCCGCCGCGGCTCCCGCCCACGGTACGCCCGGGAACGGCCGCGGCGGCCGGTGGGTGACTGCGGGCTGCGTCACCCCGCCCGGTGGGCCCTCACCCGTACGGCGCCGTGCGGAGTGCGGGTGCCGGCACCCCGGCGCAGACTTGCGGAGCACGCGCACCCGGCGCCGCACAAGGAGGCGAAATGAGCTGGCTGTGGGCAATCGTTCTGGGCCTGATCCTGGGCGCCCTCGCCCGGGCGATCCTGCCCGGGAAGCAGGCCATCCCCATCTGGCTGACGATCATCTTCGGTGTCCTGGGAAGCCTCCTGGGCAACGCGGTGGCCGGCTGGGTCGGGGTCGACAACACCGACGGCATCGACTGGATCCGCCACCTGCTGCAACTGGCGGGCGCGGTCCTGATCGTGGCTCTCGGCACTCCGCTCTACCACTCGCTCAAGGGCGGCGGCAGCAGAGCCAGGTGACCACCGGCCCCACGGGTCCGGCCCTGACGGATCGGTCCGGACCCGTCAGGGCCGGACCCCGGTAATCCGGGCGACCTTCCGGCCGGCCTTGAGGTAGTAGGTGCCGCCGGGCGCGGCCCCGGCCCCGGCCAGTTTCTCCGCCACGACCTCGCCCAGCGGGCGCAGCGCCTCCGCCTCGGAGAGCACGACGGATTCCTGTACGCCGCCGTTCGCCGGCTCCTCGATGAACCGCAGCCCGTTCTGCTTGGCGAGCCGCCGGGCCGCCGAGGTGCTGGGCGTGAACTTCAGCACCTCGGTGAGCACGGCCGCGACCCCCTCGGCCCCGTGCTCGCCCGCGTCCACCGAGGGCAGCGTGCCCACCTCGGTGAAGGACTTCTTCGAGAACTGCGCGACGAACCCCGCCCTGGCCGCCGCCGCCCGCTCGGGCCCGTGCAGGGCCCGCACCACCTCGCCGGCGAGGATCTTCTTCAGGTCCATCGGGTGCAGCGTCTTCTCGTCGACCCGGGACAGCGTGAGCGCGATCTCCGCGTCCGTCCACTCCGTCCACGCCTTGAGGTACGGCTCCATCAGCCGGTCGGGAACCGACATGACCTTCCCGAAGACGTCCTCGGCCGTCGCCCCGAGGCCGACGTAGTTGTCCTTGGACTTCGACATCTTGGCGCCGGTGCCGTCGGTGCCCTCGATCAGCGGCATGGTGAGGACCAGCTGCGGCTGCTGGCCGCGCACCTCCATGAGCGTGCGGCCCATCTGGAGGTTCAGCAGCTGGTCGGCGCCGCCGAGTTCCACGTCGCACTCCAGCGCCACCGAATCAAGCCCCTGCGCGATCGGGTAGAGCAGCTCCGACATGGCCAGACCGGAACCGGCCGCCAGCCTGCTGCGGAAGTCCTCCCGCTGCAGCAGCTGCGAGGCGGGCACCTGAGCCAGCAGACCCAGCAACTCGGAAAAGGTGAACGGCGAGAGCCACTCGCTGTTCTGCCGGAAGGAGACCCGGTCGAAGTCGAAGAACGGCCGCACCTGGTCCCGGTAGCCCGCCAGGTTCTCCGCGATGTCCGCGTCCGTCAGCGGCGGGCGCTCGGCCGTCCGTCCGGACGGGTCGCCGATCTTGGCGGTGAAGTCGCCGATCAGCAGTGTCACCTCGTGCCCCATCCGCTGGAAGCGGCTGAGGACGATCACCGGAACAGCGTGGCCGAGGTGCATGTCCGCCGCCGTCGGGTCGACGCCGAGCTTGATGCTCAGCCCGGCCCCCTCCGCCCGGCGCCGCTCGATGCGCTCGGCCAACTGCTCGACTCCCGGCAGTACCTCGACCGTGCGGGCCGCGAGCAGCTCCGCCTGCTCCCGGGCCGGCAGGTCGCGCAGGTCGAGTGAGCGGCGTGCGCCGGTTTCGTCGAGCAGCCGCCGTACGGTCTCGTCCGAGGAGAGGTCCTGGGCCAGCAGCTCACTGGCGCGCTGCACGGAGTCGCCGAGACGTGTCACGTTCTGTCCTGAGATCGGGATGGATGGGGTGCCCGGCCGGTGGACGGCACGGGCCCGCAGAGTCTATGCCGGGCCGTTGCCCCGGGGGCGCGCGGCGCCCGCCGCCCGCCCGGAGGCGGGCCCATGCGCCGCGCGGCCTCCACGTCCGGTCACCGCGCCTCCGCTCCGGCGATCTGCCCTGCCGCGGAGCCGCCCGTCAACGGGCTTTCCGGCGCCAGGAGGCGGAGGCGGCCCCGCCGCGCCGCGCCGCCCGTACGATGCCCTGCCGAGCGGCGACGCCTCCGGGCGGGCGGGGTTCTGTAGGGACTCCACAGGGCGTGACGGAAGCCCCTGTGGGCGGCCGAGTCCGTACGACTCCCGGCAAAACGATAGTTTCGTCCCTGCAGGCAGGGTTTCGACGACACACGGAAAAGGTGGTCCCTTGAGCCGCTCGGTTCTCGTCACCGGAGGCAACCGCGGCATTGGCCTCGCCATCGCGCGTGCGCTGGCCGAGGGGGGTGACAAGGTCGCCGTCACCTACCGTTCCGGCGAGCCGCCGGAGGGGCTGCTCGGCGTCCGGTGCGACATCACCGACCCCGAGCAGGTGGAGCAGGCCTACAAGGAGGTCGAGGAGAAGCAGGGCCGGGTGGAGGTGCTCGTCGCCAACGCCGGCGTGACCCGGGACCGGTTGCTGCTCCGGATGTCGGACGAGGACTTCACCTCGGTCCTGGAGACCAACCTCACGGGCACCTTCCGCATGGTGAAGCGGGCGTCCCGCGGCATGCTCAGGGCCCGCTCGGGACGCATCGTGCTGATCTCGTCCGTGGTCGGCCTGCTGGGTTCGGCCGGCCAGGCCAACTACGCCGCCTCCAAGGCCGGTCTGGTCGGGTTCGCCCGCTCGCTGGCCCGGGAGCTCGGCTCCCGCAACATCACCTGCAATGTGGTCGCCCCGGGGTTCGTCGACACCGACATGACCCGCGTGCTCAACGACGAGCAGCGCGAGAAGATCATGGGGCAGATCCCGCTGGGCCGCTACGCGCAGCCCGAGGAGGTCGCCGCCTCGGTGCGCTTCCTGGCCTCCGAGGAGGCCGCGTACATCACCGGAGCCGTCATCCCTGTTGACGGCGGATTGGGCATGGGGCACTGAACACTATGAGTGGACTTCTCGCAGGCAAGCGCATTCTGGTCACCGGAGTGCTGACCGACTCCTCCATCGCCTTCCACGTGGCCCGACTGGCGCAGGAGGAGGGCGCCGAGGTCGTGCTGACCGGGTTCGGCCGCCTCTCGCTCGTCCAGCGGATCGCCAAGCGGCTGCCGAAGGAGGCCCCGGTCATCGAGCTGGACGTGCAGGACAAGGAGCACCTGGCCGGCCTGGCGGCCAAGGTCTCCGAGCACCTCGGCGAGGGCGTCGGCCTCGACGGAGTCGTGCACTCCATCGGCTTCGCCCCGCAGGACGCGCTGGGCGGCAACTTCCTGAACACCGAGTGGGAGTCGGTCGCCACCGCGGTCGAGGTCTCCGCCTACTCGCTGAAGTCGCTGACCATGGCGCTGCTGCCGCTGCTTGAGCAGCGCGGCGGATCCGTCGTCGGGATGGACTTCGACGGGCAGGTCGCCTGGCCGAAGTACGACTGGATGGGAGTGGCCAAGGCCGCACTGGAGTCGACTTCCCGCTACCTCGCCCGCGACCTGGGGGCGAAGGACATCCGCTGCAACCTGGTCTCCGCCGGCCCGATCAAGTCGATGGCGGCCAAGTCCATCCCGGGCTTCGAGGAGCTCGCGGACGTGTGGAAGACCCGCGCCCCGATCGGCTGGGACCTCGCGGACCCGGAGCCGGCGGCCCGCGGTGTCGTCGCGCTGCTCTCCGACTGGTTCCCCAAGACCACCGGCGAGATCGTGCACGTGGACGGCGGTGTGCACATGATGGGCGCCTGACCCGCACCGGCGCCGCGACCGGCCCGTGTCCGCCCCGTTCGGGGGGACACGGGCCGGTCGCGTTCCCGGCGCTCCCAGTGCGCTCCCCGGGGCCCGTGCTCACACGCGGCGTCCCGGACCCCGGCTCAGCGGGCCTTCGCCCGCGGGGCGGACGGGCGGCAGGAGACCGCGTGCGAGCCCGCCTCACGCGCGGCGGCCTCCGCGTCCCGGGCACGGATCGCGGCCACCACGCGTGCGTGGTCGACGTGCTCCTCGTCCCGCAGCTCCTCCCCGACGTCGTGCCGGAGGTACTCGCGCAGCACCGTGCCGAGGTCGGCGTAGACCGCGGTGAGGACCTCGTTGTGCGAGGCCGTCACGACCGCCAGGTGCAGGGTCGCGTCGGCCTCCACGAAGCGCTCCACCACCCTGGACCGCCAGGCCTCCTCGCGCCGTTCCAGCAACTGGTCCAGCAGGCCGAGATCGCGCTCGGTGCGGCGCAGCGCGGCCAGCCGCGCGCCCTCCGCCTCCAGGGCCGAGCGCAGCTCCGCCACGTGCTGCGACGCGGCTCCCGAGAAGCGGCGCTGCATCACTCCGGCCAGCTCGCTGGTGGCCACCACGTAGGTCCCCGACCCCTGCCGGATGTCGAGCAGGCCGTTGTGGGCCAGCGCTCGTACGGCCTCCCGGACGGTGTTCCTGGCCACTCCCAGTTGTTCCACCAGCTCCGGTTCGGTCGGGATGCGCTCTCCCACCGGCCATCCGCCGGAGGTGATCTGGGTGCGCAGCGCCTCGATCACCTGGTCGGAGAGGGCGGAGCGGCGCGGTGAGTCGAGCGGCATGGCTCTCCCGGGGGTCGTCCCGGCGGCAGGGACCGCCCGCATGAAGGACGCGGGCCGCCGCGCTCCGCGCGGGCGCACAGCGCACCGGGTTGTCACTGATTCATCCCATCATTCTATGATGACCGGATGGAACGCAAGGACCGGCCCGCCCCGGAGTACACCACCGTCCTGGAGCGTGCCCCGGCCGTTCCGGACAGCGGCGCCCCCGGCGCCGCGCCCTCCCTGCCGCGGTGGACCGTGCCGGTCGTCGCCGCCGGGCTGGTGCTGGCCGGACTGAACCTGCGGCCCGCGGTGGCCGGGCTCGGGCCGCTGCTCGAAGAGGTGCGGACCGGGATCGGCATGAGCAGCACCGTGGCGGGCCTGCTGACCTCCATGCCTGCTCTGTGCTTCGCGGTCTTCGGCAGCCTCGCCCCCCGACTGGCCCGGCGCCACGGGCCGACCGGCGTCGTCCTGCTGGGAATGGCCGCGATCACCGCCGGGCTGGCGCTGCGTCCGCTCGCCGGGGGCACCGCGGTCTTCCTGCTGACCAGTGCCCTCGCCCTGGCGGGTATCGCCGTCGGCAACGTGCTCATGCCGGTGCTCGTCAAGCGCTGGTTCCCGGACCGCGTGGGCACCATGACCGGCCTCTACTCGATGTCCCTCTCGCTGGGCACTGCGGCGGCCGCCGCCCTCACGGTGCCCGCCTCTCGCGCCCTCGGCGGCGACTGGCGGACCGGACTGGTCCTGTGGGCGGCCCTCGCGGCGCTGGCCGTCGTCCCGTGGGCCGCGGTGGCAGTGGCCGGGCGGCGGGCGGGCGGCCCCCGCGCCGCGGCCCCGGGGGACGCGCCCGGTGGCCGGGCAGGCGGACCCGCCGGCGACGGCACGGCCGGAACACCCGCCGGGCAGACGGACCTGCGGATCACCCGCTCGGCGACCGCGTGGGCGCTCGCGGTGTTCTTCGGGTTCCAGGCCACCGCGGCGTACGTGATCCTGGGCTGGCTGCCGCAGGTCTTCCGGGACGCGGGCCTGCCCGCGTCCACCGCCGGCCTGCTGCTGGCCGTCACGATGGGCCTGGGCATCCCGCTCTCCTTCGTGCTGCCCCGGATCGCCGCCCGGCTCGCCCACCAGGGTCCGCTGGCGGTGCTCCTCGGCGTATGCGGACTCAGCGGCTACGCCGGCCTCTGGTTCGCCCCGGCGGCCGGGGCCTGGGCCTGGGCGCTGCTCCTGGGCGTCTCCAACTGCGCCTTCCCGCTGGTGCTGACCATGATCGGGATGCGGGCCCGCAGCGGCCCGGGGGTGGCCAAGCTGTCGGCGTTCGTGCAGAGCACCGGTTACCTGATCTCCCTGCCCGGTCCGCTGCTCGTCGGCGCCCTGCACGGCGGCACCGGCAGTTGGCGGGCGCCTCTGCTGCTGATGGCCGTGCTGATGGCCCTCCAGATCGTGGTGGGCACGATCGCCGGCCGGGACCGGTGCGTCGAGGACGGCGACTGAGTGCGAGACTGGGAGTATGCCCGTGCTCGATCCTCACCCCGGCAACGGCCAGAAGAAGCTGCTGCTCGTCCTCGGCCTGATGCTCGGCATCTCGGTCCTGATCGGCGTTGTCGCGAGCATCGCCGCACCCTGACGTCCGCCGCCGTGTCCTGCTCCCGGTCGGCCCCCTCACCCGGTGGTGGCGCAGGTCCCACCTCCCCCTAGGGGGCAGGGTTCAGGGTCGAGTGGGTGGGCCACCGGATGGGCCCCGCCCCGCGTTTCCGTAGCTTCGAGGGAGACCACGAAGCTACGGCCGACGGAGGCGAAACCCATGACCGCCCGTGCGCGAAACGGCACCACCGCTGAGGTTGCCGGCGGCGACGGTACACGGCTGCGCTGGTGGGCACCGGTCGTCCCCGTGCTCGCCTTCCTGGCCCTGCTCACCCTGCTGACCAGCGGTGGCGAGGTGCAGGCGTCCGGCGGACTGGCGGCCGCCCCCGGTAGTCTCCTCCTCCATGTCTGGGAGCTGCTGCGCGGCTGACCTTTCGGCCGTCGGCACGGAGGGGCGGCTCGGGTGCCTTGTCAACACCCCGAGCCGCACGGCTCGTTTCGTGCGAAGCTGGGAGCCATGAGCGTCGATGTGCCCCGCAAAATGGTCCTGCTCCGACACGCCAAGGCAGACTGGCCCGAGGTGGCCGATCACGAGCGTCCCCTCGCGGAACGGGGGCGGAAGGACGCCCCCGTTGCCGGTGAATGGCTGGCAGCCCAGGGGATCAGTCCGGAACTCACTCTCTGCTCCACCGCGGTCCGCACCCGGGAGACCTGGAAGCTGACCGCCCCCCACCTGCCCAAGCGCCCGAAGACGGTGTACGAGGAGCGGATCTACAACGCGTCCCCCGGCGCACTGATCGCCGTGCTGAACGAGGTGTCGGACGAGATCGGAGACCTGCTCGTGGTGGGCCACAACCCCGGCATCCAGGGGCTGGCCGACGTGCTCACCGGCGAGGCGGACGAGGGCGTCCGAGCGCGCATGGCCGAGCGGGGCTTCCCCACCTCGGCCGTCGCGGTCCTCGACTTCAGCGGCTCCTGGAAGTCGCTGGAGCCCGGCGCCGCGAAGCTCGTCGACTACTGGGCGCCGCACGGCTGAGCGCGAGCCACCCCCCGGGGGCGATTCCGCGGACGCGAGTCGTGCCTCCCGGCGGGGCCCCGGCCCGCACACCGGGTCGCGTCCGCCGAGGCGTGTGCCCCTGCTCCCGGGCGTCGGCTCACTCCCGGGCGTCGGCCGCCTCGACCTCTTCCCTGGTCACGCCCAGCAGGTAGAGCACGGTGTCCAGGAACGGGACGTTGACCGCGGTATGCGCGGCCTGCCGGACCGTGGGCTTGGCGTTGAAGGCCACCCCGAGCCCCGCGGCGTTCAGCATGTCCAGGTCGTTCGCCCCGTCGCCGATCGCCACCGTCTGGGACAGCGGGACCCCGGCCTGCTCGGCGAACCTGCGCAGCAGCCGTGCCTTCCCGGCCCGGTCGACTATCTCGCCGGTCACGCGGCCGGTGAGCCGGCCGTCCTCGACCTCCAGCGTGTTGGCCGCGGCGAAGTCCAGGCCCAGCCGCTCCCGGAGGTCGTCGGTGACCTGTGTGAACCCGCCGGAGACGACCCCGACCTGGTAGCCGAGCCGCTTGAGCGTCCGCACCAGTGTCCGGGCACCCGGCGTGAGCCGGACCTCGGCCCGCACCTTGTCCACCACGGAGGCGTCCAGCCCGGCCAGCAGGGCCACCCGTGCGTGCAGCGACTCCTCGAAGTCCAGCTCGCCGCGCATGGCCGCCTCGGTGACCTCGGCGACGCGGTTCCCGCACCCGGCGTGCTCGGCGAACAGCTCGATGACCTCGTCCTGGATCAGGGTGGAGTCCACGTCCATCACCACCAGCCGCTGCGCTCGGCGCTGGAGGCCCGACGCGACGACCGCCACGTCCACGCCCAGGGCCGCCGCCTCGGTGGCCAGGGCGGTGCGCAGGGCGGCGGTCTCGGCGCCGGAGACCTCGAACTCCACCGCCGTGACCGGGTACTTCGCCAGCCGGAAGATGCGGTCGATGTTGCCGCCCGCTCCGGTGATCCGGGCGGTGATGGCCGCGGTGGAGGCCGAGCTGAGCGGCTGCCCCAGCACCGTCACGTGGGAACGGCCGCTGCCGCGGGGCCGGTTGTCGCCGCGGCCGGAGATGATCTCGGCCTCCAGCCGCATCGACTCGGCCCAGCTGTGCACGGTGGCCCGCAGCCCGCCCTCGGTGTTGCCGTTGCCGCTGCCGTCCGGCGCCGTGACCAGTGCGCACAGGGTGATCCGGCCACGGGTCAGCACCTGCTCGATGTCGACGACGTCCAGACCGTAGGCGGCCAGGGTGTCGAAGAGGCCTGCGGTGATCCCCGGGCGGTCCTTGCCGAAGATCTTCACGAGGAGAGTGGGCGCGTCCTCGTCGACGGAGCCGATCGGGGGCGGGGGAGTCAGAGGTGAGCTCATGATGGCACCACGATATCCGGCGCCGTGCCGCGGGCGTGCGGGGTGTCCGTTCCCCGGACGGGGCGCACAGGACCGTTCCTCCGGGGCGGTTTCCTGCGCGGGCTGGAAGCCTGGAATAGTTCCCCCACGATGTTCGCCGTCCTCAGACCCCCGTCGCCGGGGGTGGCTCGGGGGAAAACTTTGTGGGGCATGGAGTGTCGGAACACGCACTGGAACTGAACGGACAGACCTGGACGCTCGACCCGTCCCGGTCCTACACACTGGGCCGGAACCCCCAGGGCGACCTCGTCCTGGACGACGCACGGGTCTCCTGGCGCCACGCCACCGTCCGATGGGGCGGGCGGAGCTGGGTCATCGAGGACCACGGCAGCACCAACGGCACCTACGCACAGGGGCAGCGGGTCCAGCAGCTGGAGCTCGCTCCCGGCGTCGCCGTGCACCTCGGCAACGCCAACGACGGCCCCCGCCTGGTGCTCACGAGCACCGCCGCGGCCCGGCCGGAAGCGCCGCAGCACCAGCAGCACGATCAGCGGCAGCACCACCCGCGCCAGCAGCAGGAGCAGTACCGGCAGCAGCCGGAGCCCTACCAGCAGCAGTACCGGCCCGAGCCCGCGCGGCAGCAGGCCCGGGAGTCGCAGCCGGGAGCCGGCCGCCAGCAGGGCGGTCGGCCGGAGGGGCCGCAGGGACCTGCCGGCGACCGCAGCCCGACCACCTTCCACCAGCTCGCCCTCGGGCGGGTCATGCGCCTGGGCCGCGCGCTGGAGAACGAACTGGTGGTCTCCGATCTCCAGGTCTCGCGGCACCACGCGGAGTTCCTGGCCGGCCCCGACGGGCGCTGCGAGATCCACGACCTGGGCAGCCACAACGGCACCTACGTCAACGGTCGGCAGATGCCCCGGAACGGCCGGGTGCAGCTCGGCCCCCAGGACATCGTCGGTGTCGGCCATTCGACTTTCCGCCTGGTCGGGGACCGGCTGGAGGAGTTCGTCGACACCGGTGAGGTCTCGTTCGCCGCGCGCCACCTGACCGTCCAGGTGGACGGTGGCAAGACGATTCTCAACGACGTCTCCTTCGGAGTCCCCGAGAAGTCCGTGATCGCAGTGATCGGCCCCTCCGGGTCCGGCAAGTCGACGCTGCTCAAGGCACTCACCGGCTACCGCCCCGCCAACCAGGGCGAGGTCCTGTACGACGACCGCGACCTCTACACCCACTTCGCCGAGCTGCGCCACCGCATCGGACTGGTTCCGCAGGACGACATCCTGCACACCGCGCTGCCCGTCCGGAAGGCGCTCCGCTACGCGGCCAAGCTCCGGTTCCCCGGCGACGTCGCGGAGGCGGAGCGCAACGCCCGCGTCGAGGAGGTGCTGGCCGAGCTGAAGCTCGACCCGCACGCGGACAAGCGGATCACGGCGCTCTCCGGCGGGCAGCGCAAGCGGGTGTCGGTGGCACTGGAGCTGCTCACCAAGCCCTCGCTGATATTCCTGGACGAGCCCACCTCTGGCCTGGACCCGGGCATGGACCGCGACGTGATGCAGCTGCTGCGCGGACTCGCCGACGACGGGCGCACCGTCCTCGTGGTGACCCACTCGGTGGCCGAGCTGGCCCTGTGCGACAAGCTGCTGGTGCTGGCACCGGGCGGCGGCGTCGCGTACTTCGGACCGCCGGAGGAGGCGCTCAACTTCTTCGGATACGGCTCCTGGGCGGATGTCTTCTCCGCCTTCGAGAACTATCGGGAGTACGACTGGATGTCCCGCTGGCGGGGTTCGGAGCACTACCGGCTGTACGCCGCAGAGGTGGACGAGGCCGCTCCGCAGGCGGTCAGCATGCCCCCGCAGCAGAGCAAGCCCAGGCTGCAGAAACCGCAGAGCTGGGGCTCGCAGCTCTGGACCCTGATGCGCCGCTACGTCTCGGTCATCGCCTCGGACCGGGGCTTCCTCGGCCTGATGGTGATCCTGCCTGCCGTGCTGGGCACGGTCAGCGTGGTGATCCCCTCCGACAAGGGGCTCGCCTTCGGGGCCCCGCCCTCGTTCGCCAACCGGGACGCGACCACCATCCTGCTGATCCTGGTGGTCGGCATGTGCTTCGCCGCCGCGGCGAACTCCGTGCGTGAGCTGATCAAGGAACGGGTGATCTACGAACGCGAGCGGGCCACCGGCCTCTCCCGCTCGGCGTACCTGATGTCGAAGGTGCTCGTCCTCGGCCTGATCACCGCGTTCCAGGGAGTGATCCTCTGCGCGATCGGTTTCCTGCCGCGGGACATGCCCGCGGAGGGGTTGCTGCTGGAGGACACCCCCGCGGTGGAGATGACCCTGGTCGTCATCGCCCTGGGGCTCACCTCGATGATGGTCGGCCTGATCATCTCGGCGGTGGTCAAGACGGCGGAGAAGACGATGCCGCTTCTCGTGATGTTCTCCATCATCCAGGTCGTCTTCACCGGTGTGCTGTTCCAGATCCATGACAAGGCCGGGGTGGAGCAGCTCGCCTGGCTCATGCCCTCGCGTTGGGCGGTCGCCGGCATGGGCGACACCGCGCAGCTCAACGTGCTGCTGCCCTGGGACCGGAACAACCCCGACCCGCTGTGGGACCACGAGCTCGGCCAGTGGTTCATGAACGTCGGCGTCCTGCTCGCCATGGCCCTGGTCTGCGGTGTGGTCGTGGCGCGCTTCCTTCGGCGGCACGAGCCGGAGGTCATGCGCAAGTAGGCGCGCTGCCGCTCGTCAGCGGGCGGCCCGCTGACGAGCGGTCAGTACCAGTGGTGCTCCTGCCAGAAGGCCCAGGCTCCGCAGGCACTGCCGTAGCGGTCCTTCATGTACTCCGCGCCCCACTCGATCTGGGTCGCCGGGTTGGTGCGCCAGTCCTCGCCTGCCGCGGCCATTGTGGAGCCGGGCAGTGCCTGCACCAGCCCGTAGGCCCCGCTGGGGTTGCGCGCCTCGTGGTCCCAGCCGCTCTCGCGCTCCACGATGTTCGCGAAGCAGGCGTACTCGGCGCCGTCCCCGAGCAGGGCGCGGGCGGCCTCCTGCGGCGCTGTCGGCAGGGCCGTCCTGGCGTCCGAGCGGCTCGCCGCGTTGTCCTCGGTGCGCTCCCGGCTCTCCTCCGCCTGCGCGGCGTCCTGGTCCTCCAGACCCGCGGCGCTCCGTTCGGCGGTCTGCGCCGTGGTGGGGAGCGCGGGTGCCGAGCCCTGTGCCTGGACGGGTCCGGTGACGGGGGTCAGCGCCACGGCCAGGGTGCCCGCTGCCACGAGTCCGGTCGCCGTCTTCGTACGGCGGCCGTGCGGGCGGCGGGGGAGAACGGCGGAGGCAGCGGCCATGGGGGTTCAACCTTCCGGTCAGCTGGACGCGAACTGCCCGCGCCGCCGGACAGTGTGGGTGTCCGGTGCACAACCGGGCAAAGCTCCCTCCTCCTGCCCTCCCTAGTGGGAATGTACCGGACGTCCGGGTTCGCGGTGTCCATCCGCTGCTCGGGATGGGGGAGCCGCGCGGTTCGTGGACCAACCCCCTCAGCAAGTGATCTGCGTCCTATGCGCCGACTCACACCGCGTCGGCCGCTCCGTGACACGGAGTCACCGGCGCCGGGGTGCGGGTGACGCACCGTACGGGCAGCGGCCCGGCGTCGACGTCCCGCGACTCGCGGCCGTCCCCGGCGTTCGCGCCCCGCGGCCTACGTCCACGGGCCCGTACCGGCCCCGACCGGGGACTGGTGCCAGCGCCGCGTCCCCGCGCGTACCGTGGCCCGCATGGCCCTCCGAACCGGTCTGGCGACCGTCAGCGCAGCCCTCCTCGCCATGAACCGGCACCTGGAGGTCAGGGACGTCCTCCGGACGATTGTCCGCTCCGCCCGGGACCTCCTCGACGCCGAGTACGCCGCCCTGGGCGTTCCGGACGACCGCGGCGGCTTCGCCCGCTTCGAGGTCGACGGTGTCAGCGACGAGCAGTGGCGGGCCATCGGTCCGCTGCCCCGCCGGCACGGCATCCTGGGCGCGATGCTGGACGGCTCCGGACCGCAGCGGCTCGCCGACGTGCGGCGTGACCCGCGCTTCGAGGGCTGGCCCGCCGCCCACCCTGAGCTGTCCGACTTCCTCGGGATGCCGGTCGTGGACGGCGACGAGGTGCTCGGCGCGCTCTTCCTCGCCAACAAGCGCCGCCGCGGCCCGGACGCGCTCGCCGGCGGGGCCTGCGGTTTCACCGACGAGGACGAGGAACTGCTGAGCCTGCTGGCCGAGCACGCCGCGATCGCGCTGACCAACGCCGCGCTCTACGAACGGAGCCGGGAGCTCACCATCGCCGGTGAGCGCGCCAGGATCGCGCACGACCTGCACGACGCCGTTTCCCAGAAGCTCTTCTCGCTCCGGCTGACGGCCCGCGCGGCGGCGGAGCTGGTCGCGCGCGACCCGGACCGGGCCAGGAGTGAACTCCATGAGGTGGCCCGGCTCGCCGCCGACGCCGCGGAGGAGCTGCGGGCGGCCGTCGTGGAGCTCCGGCCCGCGGCCCTGGACGAGGACGGACTGGTCGCCACGCTGCGCACCCAGGTCCAGGTGCTCGACCGGGCCCACTCCGCCGAGGTGGCGTTCGAGAGCCGCGGGGTGCGCGCCCTGCCCGCGGCCCAGGAGGAGGCGTTGCTGCGGGTGGCGCAGGAGGCGCTGCACAACGCGCTGCGGCACGCGGACCCGACCCGGGTGGACGTGCTGCTCCACCGGCGCGGCAGCGGGGCGGTGCTGCGGGTCACCGACGACGGCCGGGGCTTCGACCCGGCGTCCGTGCGGCAGGCGGGACGCCACCTCGGACTCGTCTCCCTCCGCGACCGGGCGGCGTCGGTCGGCGGCGGACTCACCGTGCGGTCCGAGCCCGGCAAGGGCACCCTGATCGAGATGGAGGTGCCCGGTGGCTGACCGGATCCGTGTGCTGCTCGCCGACGACCACCAGGTCGTCCGGCGCGGGCTGCGCACCTTCCTGGAGGTGCAGGACGACATCGAGGTGGTGGGCGAGGCCGCCGACGGGGCCGAGGCGGTCGCCCGGGCCGAGGAGCTGCGGCCGCACGTGGTGCTGATGGACGTGAGGATGCCCGGCACCGACGGAGTCGAGGCACTGCGGACCCTGCACGGGCTGGGCAACCCCGCCCGGGTCCTGGTGGTCACCAGCTTCACCGAGCAGCGCACCGCCGTCCCCGCGCTGCGCGCCGGCGCCGCCGGGTACGTCTACAAGGATGTCGCCCCGGACGCGCTGGCCACCGCGATCAGGTCGGTCCACGCCGGGCACGTGCTGCTCCAGCCCGAGGTGGCGGCGGCGCTGCTGGCGGCGGAACGGCAGCAGGGCGGCGGCCGGGCCGGCTCGCTGACCGAGCGGGAGCGCGAGGTGCTCGGGCTGATCGCCGACGGGCGCTCCAATCGCGAGATCGCACGCGCCCTGGTGCTCTCGGAGAAGACCGTCAAGACGCATGTGTCGAACATCTTGATGAAGCTGGACCTCGCCGACCGCACCCAGGCCGCGCTCTGGGCGGTCAGACAGGGGTTGACCAGTTGATACCCGGGCGCACCCGGACCGCCGCGTTCGCGCCGGGTTGATACGGAGGGTCAGGTTCCGGGCCAGAATTTCATACCGTCGTGTGGTTGTAGGCCTATTGCCGCATCCCCGGCGACCCTCCGCGGTTACTCCTGGTGTGCCGCGGCGACAGGTCGCGGCGTTGGCAAGGAGGGTCAAGAAAGTGAAGAACCTGAAGAACCTGAAGAACCTGAAGAGGGCCACGGCCATCACGATGGCAGCCGGCGGGCTCGTCGCCGCCGGTGCCGGTGTCGCCGCTGCGACCGGCGGCGCCCACGCCGGCGGTGCCGCGACCCACTCGCCCGGCGTCGGTTCCGGCAACCAGGTCCAGGTCCCGGTGCACGTCCCGGTGAACGCCTGCGGCAACACCGTCTCCGTGATCGGCGCGCTGAACCCCGCCTTCGGCAACTTCTGCCTCAACAAGTGAGCGCACCGGCACGGCACCCCTGCCGTGCCGGTGCGGCCCCCGGGCTCACGGCCCGGGGGCCGCACCCCGCCCATCGCCCTGCCCGTACCCGGGCGCGCACTGCTCCGAACGAGGGGTGCGGCCGCGCCGGGCGTGTCATCGGGGACCGCGTCGCGTTGCTCAGTGCGCGACCCCGCGGTTGGAGTCGCTGATCGTAACCAGGAGGAGTCACTACCCATGAACGCTGCCAAGAAGGCCGCCTTCGCAGTCGCCGCCGCCGGTGTCGCCGTCGGCGCCTCGGCCGGTGCCGTATGCGCCGACTCGCACGCCGGCGGCGTGGCCGCCCACTCCCCGGGTGTGGCCTCCGGCAACCTCGCCGAGGTCCCCGTGCACATCCCCGTCAACGCGGTCGGCAACACCGCCACCGTCATCGGCGGGCTGAACCCGGCCTTCGGCAATCAGGGCGTCAACGGCTGAGCCGTTCCCGGCACCCGCCACGGCCCTCCCGGCCCCTGCCGGGCGGCCCGGCGCCGAGAAGGCCCTGCACCATGCCTGGCGAAACCATCCGGCAGGCCGCACGGGTTCTTCCTCCGCTCGGGGCGAGGCCCGGCGGACCCCCTCTGGCACCTCCCGTCAGGCACGGCGCCGGTCCAGCTCCTCCGCGTAGGCGTTGTAGGCGGCCACCTGCGCCCGCCGGGCCGTCCGCTCCACCGGACGCAGCAACTCCGCCCGCACGGCCATCTGCGAGGCACTCACCGCCGCCCCCTGCTCGGGCTCGCGGGCGATGTCCACCAGCGCCGCCACCCGCTGGGCCAGCTCCAGCACCCGTACCGCCCGGGGCGGGCAACCGGGGGCGAGCAACTCGCGCCCCGCTTCGGCCCGCGCCTGGTAGGCGGCCAGCGCCGCCCCCGCCACCGGCCCGGAACCCGCCACGTCCAGTCGGGTCAGGGCCTCGGTCGCGTCGCGCAACGCCTCGGTCAGTTCCCGCTCGGCCTCGCCCAGCGTCGGCACGTCTGCCGGCGGCGCCACCCGGATCGGGAGGCACTCCCAGCGCACCGAGACGTGCGCGTCACCGGCGGGGCCCCGGGTCCGCACCTCGGGCACCAGCCCCACCCCGGCGCCTGGCGCCAGCACCGCCTCGCACGCCTCCAGCGCCCGCGCGTTGAACTCCGGCGGACCCGAGAGCCCCAGCGGATGACCGGGGACGGGCAGGGCGACGCGCAGGCCCGCCGCTCCGGCGTCCCGGGCGCCGCTCGGCACCCGGGCCCGCAACCTGCCCAGCGCGAGCGACAGGCCGACCTCCGACTCCTCTCCCGGCAGACCGGCAACCCGGTGTACGGCGTCGGGGCCGACGACGCGTGCCACCGCCTCGTCCGGGGAGACCTCACCGGCGAACAGGGCGTTTCCCCAGGCGGCCAGCCGCCCGGAACGGGATTCCTCCAGCATCCCCCCACTCTAGAAGCTGCCGCGGCCCGCTCCCCGGCGAGGTCGGGCCGGAACCTCGACCGGGTGTCCGCGGCCCCGGCCGTGCGGCGGCCCTCGCGAGCACGGCGCCGACCGCCGTACGGTGGAGAGCGGTGGGGGGAGGCCCCGGCTAGTTCCGCCGGGCAAGCCTGGCGGGAACCGGCCCGGAGCGGTGGCGTAGGTTTTCCCTGGGGTCTGTGCCCACAGGCACACACGAAAGCGACTGCATGGGAGACAACGCGCTCATGAGCGATGTACTGGAGCTGGTGGACGTATCAGTGGTCCGCGACGGCCGGGCTCTGGTGGACGACGTCTCCTGGTCGGTCAAGGAGGGCGAGCGCTGGATCATCCTGGGGCCCAACGGCGCGGGCAAGACCACGTTGCTCAACCTGGCCTCCAGCTACCTCTTCCCCAGCAGCGGCAGGGTCAGCATCCTCGGCGACCGGCTCGGCGGAGTGGACGTCTTCGAACTCCGCCCCCGTATCGGCATGTCGGGCAGCGGGCTGTCGGACAAGCTCCCACGCAGCCAGACCGTCCTCCAGACGGTGCTGACCGCCGCCTACGGCATGACCGCGGGCTGGCGCGAGGAGTACGACGAGGTGGACGAGAACCGGGCGCGCGCCTTCCTCGACCGGCTCGGCATGAGCGACTACCTCGACCGTCGCTTCGGCACCCTCTCCGAGGGCGAGCGCAAGCGGACCCAGATCGCCCGCGCCATGATGACCGACCCCGAACTGCTCCTGCTCGACGAGCCGGCGGCCGGACTCGACCTCGGCGGACGCGAGGACCTGGTCCGGCGGCTGGGCCGCCTCGCCAGGGACCCGTACGCCCCGTCCATGATCATGGTCACCCACCACGTCGAGGAGATCGCTCCGGGCTTTACGCACGTCCTGATGGTGCGCCAGGGCAAGGTGCTCACCGCCGGGCCGCTGGAGACCGAGATGAACAGCAGCAACCTCTCCAAGTGCTTCGGGCTGCCCCTCGTCGTCGAACAACGCGGCGACCGCTGGGCGGCCCACGGACTGCCGCTGGGCTGATCCGTTCCGTCCTGCCCTGTCGCACAGCGCTCCGGCCGCCTACCATGGGTGAGGTGGACGCTTGGGTGTGGTGGCTGATGGCCGCCGTAGGGCTCGGAATCCCGCTCGTGCTGACCGCGATGCCCGAATTCGGCATGCTCGCGGTCGGTGCCGTCGCAGGGGCGCTCACCGCCGGACTCGGCGGGGGAGTGGTGGCGCAGGTGGTGGTCTTCGCCGTGGTCTCCGCCGCGCTGATCGTCGTCGTCCGCCCCCTCGCGAAACGCATGCGCGCGGAGCGTCCCGAACTCGCCAGCGGGGTCGACGCCCTGAAAGGGCAGCACGCCTTCGTCCTGGAGCGTGTGGATCTGCACGGAGGCCGGGTCAAGATCGGTGGTGAGGTCTGGACGGCCCGCTCCCTCGACGCCGGCGAGGCCTACGAACCCGGCAGCCGGGTGGACGTCGTGGAGATCGACGGAGCCACCGCTGTCGTGATGTGATAGCCCGCGACAACCGATCGGTCACAGCCCGTAGAGCCACCCGAGAACCCAGGGGGAAGACGCGATGGACGCCGTCATCATCGTGCTGATCATCCTGGTGGTGCTGGTCTTCATCGCACTCATCAAGACGATTCAGGTCATTCCGCAGGCCAGCGCCGCCATCGTGGAGCGCTTCGGCCGCTACACCCGCACACTCAACGCGGGCCTCAACATCGTGGTGCCGTTCATCGACACCATCCGCAACCGGGTGGACCTCCGGGAGCAGGTCGTCCCCTTCCCCCCGCAGCCGGTGATCACCCAGGACAACCTCGTCGTCAACATCGACACGGTCATTTACTACCAGGTCACCGACGCCCGCGCCGCCACCTACGAGGTGGCGAGCTACATCCAGGCCATCGAGCAGCTCACCGTCACAACCCTCCGCAACATCATCGGCGGCATGGACCTGGAACGGACGCTGACCTCCCGCGAGGAGATCAACGCCGCGCTGCGCGGGGTGCTCGACGAAGCGACCGGCAAGTGGGGCATCCGGGTCAACCGCGTCGAGCTGAAGGCGATCGAGCCGCCGACCTCCATCCAGGACTCGATGGAGAAGCAGATGCGCGCCGACCGCGACAAGCGCGCCGCGATCCTCCAGGCCGAAGGTGTCCGGCAGTCGGAGATCCTCCAGGCGGAGGGGCACAAGCAGTCCGAGATCCTCCGGGCCGAGGGAGACGCCAAGGCCGCCGCCCTGCGAGCCGAGGGCGAGGCCCAGGCCATCCGCACGGTCTTCGAGTCCATCCACGCCGGTGACCCGGACCAGAAGCTGCTCTCCTACCAGTACCTCCAGATGCTGCCGAAGATCGCCGAGGGCGACGCCAACAAGCTCTGGATCGTGCCCAGCGAGATCGGCGACGCGCTCAAGGGGCTGGGCGGCGCGCTGGACGGGTTCCGCGGCGGCGGCAGCGGCGGCCCCAGCGTGACCAAGCCGACCGCCACCGAACGCCCGCCGATCGACTGACTTGCGCGTCCGACCACCGGATCGGCGCAGACCGCAAAGCGAAGCGCCCGCCCAACCCCTCGGGGTTGGGCGGGCGCTTCGCTTTCCCACGGTGCCGGCCGCCGGGATCAGACCGCGGCGGGGGCGACGGGCCAGGCGGCAGCCGCCTCGCCGGCGGGGAGCCCGAGCGCCAGCAGCAGCGCGTCCGCGGGGGTCGGCTCGAAGGGCTGGGTGAGCAGCCGCATCCCGGCCTGTGCGGGTGTCCGGTCCGCCTTGCGCTGGTTGTCCTCGGAACAGGCCGCGACGGTGTTCAGCCAGGTGTCGCCGCCGCCGCGGGACCTGGGCAGCAGGTGGTCGACCGTGGTCGCACGCCGTCCGCAGTACGCGCACCGGTGTCGGTCGCGCACCAGCACACCGCGCCGCGACCACGGTGCCCGTTGTCGGAACGGCACGCGCACGTAGCGCCTCAACCGGATCACCCGCGGTACATGTCAGGCGGAGCCGGGCACCTCGTACTCGCCGATCAGCTGGGCCCTGGCGATGGCCTTGAACCGCAGGTTGAAGCCGACCGCCGCCGGGGTCGCGTCGGCGTCGGGACCGAGCGCGTCCTCGCCGACGGCGAACACCGTGAAAACGTACCGGTGCGGACCATCCCCGGGAGGCGGCGCGGCTCCGGTGAAGTCCCGGGTCCCGGCGTCGTTGCGCACCTGGACAGCGCCCGGCGGCAGACCGGCGAAGTCGCCGGTCCCGGCGCCGGCGGGCAGCTCGGTCACCGAGGCGGGGATGTCGAACACGCTCCAGTGCCAGAAGCCGCTCCCAGTGGGCGCGTCCGGATCGAAGCAACTGACGGCGAAGCTCTTCGTCGCGGGCGGAAAGCCCTCCCATCGCAGGTGCGGCGAGGTGTTCCCGGTCGCCTGCACCTGGGCGTCCTTCAGACCGGCTCCGTCGGTGACGTCCTCGCTGACGACCGTGAACGACGGCACCGGCGGATGGAAGTCATGGGGGAGCGGCGGACGCGTCTGCTCGGTCACGGACGGAACCTCCTGATCGTGCGGATCGCTTTCCGGGCCAGCCTAACCAGCAGGCGTCCCGGGCGCTGCGAGCATGACCGGGTGCTCCGCAAGTTCCTGCTCGTCCTCCTCACGACCCTGCCGCTGCTGCTGGGCGGCTGTGCCGACGGTCGGCCGTCGGCACCGGGCGGCTCGGCTCCGCACTTGCCTCGCCGGACGAGCCGGCGCCGGCGCACTCCGCGGAGCTGCCGCCGGAGGCCAGGCGCACACTCCGGCTCATCGAGGAGGGCCCGTTCCCTTATCACAAGGACGGGTCTGTCTTCGGCAACTTCGAAAGACTTCTGCCACGGCAGCCTCGTGGGTACTACCGCGAGTACACCGTCCCCGCCCCGGACTCCCCGGGCCGCGGGGCACGCCGCATCGTCGCGGGTGACGGCGGGGAGCAGTACTGGGCCGAAGACCACTGCGAGAGCTTCAAGGCGGTGGTGAACCGATGACCAGTTCCGACCGTATCCCCGAACTCCTGGCGGGCGACCTGCCCGGAGTCCTCGACGGATCCGTGCCGCCGGGCGTGCACCGTGCGGCCCCGGTTGACCCGACGGAGGTGCGTGCACTCCTCGCGGACGCGGCGGGCACCGGTAGGCGGAACCTGCTGGTCGATCCAGCGGAGTCGGCGGCAGGGCCGCCTTCCTGGACCGCTGTGGGGAGGCGCTCGACCTCCCCGAGTGGTCGGGACGCAACTGGGATGCCCTGGCCGACTGCCTGACCGACCTCTCGTGGTGGGGGGAGTGGCGGAGCTGCCTGCTCGTCCTCCCGCGCTGGGACGACTTCGCCGGGGCGGCTCCCGCGGACGCGGTGACGGCCGCGGAGGTCCTCTCCGCGGCCGTCGGCTACCGGTCCGGGCGGAGCAACCCGATGACAGTGCTCCTGTGCTGATCAGAACCAGTTGCGGCGGCCGCCCACCTCGGCCAGCCACTGGTTGAGGTAGGCGGACCAGTCGGTTCCGTCGAAGTCGGCCAGGTCGACCTGGAAGCAGCGGAAGGAGTCGCTGCCGCCGGTGAACAGCCCGGGCTTCTTGTCCATCTCCATGACCACGTCCATCATGGTGCCGTCGGCGATGAACGTGAGCTCGACCTCGTTCAGCCCGCGGTACTGCGCGGGAGCGAAGAACTCGATCTCCTGGTAGAAGGGCAGCCGCTGCCGGGTGCCGTGCACCTGCCCGCGCTCCATGTCGGCCTTCTTGAAGCGGAACCCCAGGGCGCCGAACGCCTCCAGCAGGGTCTGCTGCGCCGGCAGCGGGTGGACGTTGACCGGGTCGAGGTCGGTGGAGTCCAGCGCCCGTGCGATGTCCAGCTCGGTGCTGACACCGATGTGGGTGCCCGCCAGCGGCTGCCCGAGGAACATCGTCACCGGCGTCTCCCACGGGACGCTCAGGCCGAACGGCACCACGTGGGCGGCACCGGGCTGGAGCTCGAACTCTCCGCCGAGCCGCTCCCGGTGGAACTCCATGTTCTGCAGGCGCTCGCCGTCCTGAGTCTCCACCTCGACCTTGGCCTCGAGGCCCACCGAGAGCCCCTGGATGCGCTGGGCCACGGACCCGCCCTCGATCCTGACCTCGCCGTGCACCACCCCGCCGGGCAGCACGTTCGGTTCGCTCAGCACGGTCTCCACCGATGCCCCGCCGATCCCCACACTCGCGAACAGCTTCTTGATGGCCATCTCGTCCTTCCCCGATGCTCGACTAGGATCGAGCCACATGATTGCTGGCCGTGACGGTACTGCGTTGCCGCGGACCTTCTTCGACCGACCCGTGCTCGATGTTGCTGCGGACCTGCTCGGCCGCGTCCTGGTGAGGACCACCGAGGACGGGCCGATCGCTCTGCGACTGACCGAGGTCGAGGCGTACGCGGGGGAACGGGACCCCGGTTCGCACGCCTTCCGCGGGCGCACCGACCGGAACTCTTCCATGTTCGGCCCCCCCCCCGGGCCACGCGTACGTCTACTTCACCTACGGAATGTCAAGTCGGTCAGCATGAACCTTCCCCTTCCCGATCTGAGTCGCCCCGTAGAGAAAGTGGCCCCCGACCTGCTCGGATGCCCACTCCGTACGCGGACCGACCGGGGTGAAGTTGTGGCGCGCATCACAGAGGTGGAGGCGTACGAGGGGGAGGCTGATCCTGCCTCGCACGCCTACCGAGGACGCACCGAACGCAACGCCGTGATGTTCGGCCCGGCAGGGCACCTCTACGTCTACCGCTCTCACGGTCTCCACTGGTGCGCCAACGTCGCCACGGGGACAGACGGCGTCGCCTCGGGTGTCCTCCTCCGTGCGGGCGAGGTTGTCGAGGGGGAAGACCTGGCACGCGAGCGGCGAGGAGCGAAGGTTGAGAGCGCACGACTTGCCCGAGGCCCAGGGAACTTCTGCCAGGCACTCGGCATCACGTCAGAGCAGGGTGGAACCGACGTAGTGGCGGGTACCTCGGTCACTCTGTCCAGGGGTGAGCGGGTACCTGCTGAGCTCATCCGTGTTGGTCCTCGGGTAGGGGTGAGCAAGGCCCACGACTGGCATCGCCGCTTCTACCTTGCCGGTGATCCAACGGTCTCGGCGTACCGGCTGAGCCCGAGAGCCAAGCCGTCCGGCTGAGCCGTCGAGCCGCTGTATGCCTCGCTCGCGGCCTGCCAGTGCGTCGGCGAGGAGTTTGGGCCCGAGGCTGCATGATCGCTTGCGAGCGTGGCGCGTGGCGCGTCCCTGGCCGGTCGGGTGGCTGACGACGTGCGGCCGGTCGGCCGGGAGGGGTGGGGAGTGACCCCCTGGGAGCGTTCTTCCCGACCGCTACGTCTTACCGGCCGGGATCTTGCCACGGTTTCAGGGTCGATCAGCGGAAGAGTCCACCGCCGGGGAGGACCGCCAACGCGTTGTCCAGGACGGCTCTCCCGAGCGTCCTCGCTCGTACGCTGGGCGGTTCCGTCACCTCCACCACGTCGACCAGCGGAAAGCTGGTGCACTGAGTGGGCTGGCGGTCGCCGTCGACGAGGACCGTGATTGTCACGGTCTGCCCCTTGCGTAGCAGGGTCGGCTTGAGTTCAATGCCGCCGACCAGAGGTCCAGTGGGCATCGCTCCGTTGTCGGCGTAAGTGTCGATCAACTGACTCAGGTCCGCAGTCGGCGTCGAACCGTATTCCAGAGTGACGAGAACGGGGGCTCCGAACGAGAACCGCAACGGCGCCCCCTCGTGAAACATGGCTGCCGTGATGTCGTGCTTGCCAAGGTTGGTGATCACGAGGTCGACGATGCGCGGCTTCTCCAGCTGAGTGTTGCCGAGTTGTACCGTGAGCGGGCCACTTCCCCCCGCGTAACGTGACTCAGCGAACAGCGGGGTGTTGGACTGCTCCCACCAACCGACCTTGCGCTTGGGGTTACTGGCCTTGAGCGTGGCCCACGCGCTCAGCCAACCGAGCAGTACGGCAACGATGGCAGAGACGATGATTGCCCACACGTTTACGTTCTGCCACCACTGCCCCGCAAGTGTCTCCATGCCCTGAAAATACCTGAGCCGTGAAGCCCGCAAGTCCCGTGCTCAAGCCCCTGCTTGGTCAGGTCGCATGTCGTCGCGCAGGGAGACGCAAGCGCACGCACGTCAGGCGGACTTGTCCTCATCCGTGAACGCCCCGGTCTCGTAGCGCGCCATCGCCTCGCGGCGCTCCTTTGCGTACTGGGCTTCAATCGCCCTGGCCGTGATGCCCATGCTCGCCATGAGGGGGTCCAGGACCTGCTTGCTGAAGCATTCATCGGTCTGGGTGAAGAGCCGACAGTCCGCCTTCAGGTCCGCGCACAGCTTGACTCGGCCAGCCTCGGAGATGATGTCTGGGATGCGCTCGCGCCAGAAGTTGTGAACCAGGAAGTTGCGCCGCTTCAGGCTGCTCGTGAGGTCGTCGATGACCTCCGGGTGGGCGCTGGTGTGAGCCTCGGCGCGCTTGATGAGCTTGCCCATCATGTCCTTGAAGCCCTGAGTCCAGGGGTCGCGGATGAGCTGTTCTCCTTGCTCCCTCGCTGTAATGATCTTCGTGAAGGCGAGAAGGTTGACGAGGGAGTGTTCGAGGACGTTGGCTTTGTAGATGGCCAGTCCGAAGAGGGCGTACACGGTCTTCTCGTCCGTGCCGTTGTCGTACTCGTCGTCCGGCTCCGGTTCCTGATGCCAGGTTGGCAGGTGTCTGACCACATGCAGTTCGTCCATCCCTCCAGTGTGGCGACAAGGCGAGCCAACTCGTACTGAATTTTTGTGACTTGGTTACCGGTCTGCGTCAGCCGGCCGATCTGCGGGGCGGGGGAGCCTGACCTCGGAACTGAAGCCAGGCACCGAACCATCGCCCCGAGAATGCGGGGTCCGGTCGACTCAAGCGCCCATTGCCTCGACGATGGCGGCGCCCAGGGGGACGCCGGTACGGCGCTGCGCCTGCCAGGCGTCGAACTTGCGATGGCACGACCTTGCCAACGATGCGTAGTGGTCAGGGCTGACGGAGTACAGGCGGCCGGTCTCGTCGACCTTCGCCGCCGGATCGGTCCCGAGGTACGCCCAGTCAGTGGCCTGTCGGCCACAGCCGCAAGCACACTTCCACTCGGCGGCCTTGCCGTGCTCGCGAGTCACGCGGTTGTGGGCACCGACGTACGAGACGTCGTCGCCCTTCCAGGGGCGCGAGGAGTGGGAGCGCAACGGCTTGTCGGCCTGAGGGTCGCCGTGCAAGCGGACACGCTGACCGTGCGCCAGGCAGAGGCCGCGCACACGGTGCGGACGGCCGCACGACTTGATGCCGCAGAGCTTGCGTCCATCGGCGGCGATGATCGGGGAGTAGTTGTTCATGGGGTGGATTACCTCCGTGGGTAGGGCCGCCTGTCAGCGGCGTACGACGAGTACGCGGCGGCGAAGGGATGCAGGTGGTGCACTGCGAGCCGGAGGCTCCGACAGGAGCCGACAGGCGGCAGTCCTCGAAGAGCGCAAGGCGTCTTCGGGAAGTGGGGCCTACGGCCCCAGGGAGCAGAGCGGCAAGTCGTCTTCGGTTGGTGGCCGCTACGCGGCCCACTCGGAAGAGATCTCTTCGCCGCTGCCTCTACGGGAAGTGGCCGCGTACGCGGCCCATGAGCTGAGCGACTGCGCCTGTGCCGGACTCCGTCCGGCGATGGCCGAAGACGACGAGCGGCTTACGCGGCAGTGAGGCGGAGGCGAAGCCGACGACGAAGCCGTGTTCTCTACTCTGGCCAAAAGTTCTCGGCGTGCGAGGGGCTCATACTCTGGCCAAAACTTCGAGCTCGGTCAGGCGGCCTCGTTGAGCCAGTCATCAACGTCGATCCAGCCCAGCCACTCTGTGGCCCGCTCTCCGGGTTCCAGGCTGAACGTCGTCTTCGCCCCGCGCTTGGCGCCGACCGTTTCGACCGACAGCCACCCGGCCTCGACAAGCACCTGAACGCCTCGCTCGGTGTACGCGCGCTCTCGACCGGCGCTGTCCCGGACGCCCACGGCGTCCGCCAGGGAGCGCCACGGCACGGTCACTCGGGAGTCCTCGCCACAGAGCCGGGCAAGCTGCTTCGCTACCAGTTGGCCGCTACGAGGAACACACTGGATCACGTCGGCGTACCACCGAGACGCCTGCCCGGTCGGCGGGTAGTGCTCGGCCGCCAGGGCGTACCCGCGCTTCCTCAGCTTGGCTCGGCTCTCCTCGATCTTGGGGAACAGGTCTTCCAGCATCGGCTACCGCACCGGCCGAGCAAGCTGCCAAGTGTCGTAACCGAGGCGCCGGAGGAACCCCGCCTCTTGCAGGGAGCGAAGCCCAGACTCGAACTCGGCTGCGGGTATGGAGCACTTCCGGGCCAGCTTCCGAGGGGAGGGCCGGAACGGCTCGCTCGCGGGGAGCGTGAGGTACTGAGATGCGTAGCCGACCCAGGAAGGAGCGGCGGGGTTGTTGGTCATGGGCACGGGTGTGCAACCTCCCTCAAGAGGCCGAGGACAGCGCGTAGCTACGCCTCGGCGCGGTGATGGTTGGTCGCGTGTCCGTTCACGCTCGGGGTGCCCTCGGCTTCCCCTGGGATTCCCTCGGAGTCCCGGCCTCTCTCGGAGTGGCCAGCTCTACCGCCGCTGAACGGCGGGAGCTACGGTCTCGCCCCCTCGAAGGGGGCAGGGAGAGGGTTCTACCCTCTCGGGTGGTCATCCGTCAAGTTCGGCCACGCGTAGCTACGCCTCGGCGATGTGGTGTTGATGACTGAGCAGGGTGCGCCAGCAGGCCCTTTCCCAAAGACGGGGAAACGGCCGGCTGGCAGGTCCGGGAAGGTTGGTCAGACGCTGTGAGACCCGATGAGCTCGGCGACCTCGACGAGCAGCCAGGCCGGTACGCCCGAGCCGGAGACAGGGCAGTATCGGCCGTCTGCTGTGTGACGGAAGAGGAGTCGCCCGGTACCTACCGGCAGCTCGACGATGGTGCCGACTGGCAGGTGGGACAGCTCGGGCGCCGTTGTCTTGCGGACGTCGAGATGCGTCGTACGGCTGATGTCTCACACCCCCTGCGGCTGTCGGATGCGTGTGTGACCGGTCGCCACAAGGGGCGTTCCGGCAGGCATCTTCAGGTAGGACAGGTAGAGGTCGAGCGCCTGTGTGACGACCTCGGCTGTCGTCGTACTGCCGGTCATGCGCTGGATCTCTGCGAGCTGCTCGCGCGTTACGTCGGTGTGGCGGACGGAGATCGTTGTCTTACTCATGCTGGTGGGTTCCTCCTGAGGGCATGACGAAGGGGCGCCCCGTGTGACGGGGGCGCCTCCGTATTGGTCGAGCTTGGTCAGCCGGTCTTACGTGCCGGTGCCGGTGCTCCCGGTGTGACGAGCAGATCGGTGACGGTACGGACGAGTGTGACGATGACGAACACGGGGTGCCTCCTGTGTCTGACAGCCCTTGAGCGGGCCGTTCAGCACCGCCCCCGGCGCGTAAGGCCAGGGGCGACACTCAGCGGCCGATCAGAGGCTCATCGATACAGGCTCGTGAAGACGTCCATGCCGCTCTGCGGACCGGCGGACAGCGTGTTTCGCCTCGACGCGAACCAGTCGTCACGCCGAGCCTTCAGCTCGGGGTCGACGTTCGGGTCCTCGATCTGCTTCACGGTGAAGCGGACCTCATCCCTTTCCAAGCCGTCCCCCACGCTCCGCATGAGGACGTTCAAGGAGTCGGGGTTGCGGACCTCTCCGCCAACCTTCCGCAGCGCCCGGACGACGCGCTCAGGGACGATGTCGCGGTGCTCGGGGCGTCGGTACAGGGTGAGGGTGACGTCTGCGCTGTACGTGACGCCAGGGAACATCGTGCGGCGCTTGTACTGCCGGTCGTCGTACGTGCCGTCCCAGGAGCTTTCCGACTGGCTGACGATCAGGACCGGAGCGTCGGCCTCGGTCGGCACGAGGGCACGCACGTCGGCGAAGGTCGAGAACACCTGAGCGGCGGGGAAGGTGTTCGCCTCCAGGAGAGCGGACGCCACCGCCTTCGCCACCTTCTTGTCGGACGGGGGAAGGGCGCGCTCGGCGCGCTGGATGCGCGGGTCCTCGCCGTCAGGGTCGCGCTTGTCGACGTGTCGGTTGGCGAGGAGCTTTGCGCGCTCCTCGGCGGCCAGTGCCTCGGCGAACTCGGCCGGGGTCGCTGTCTCGATGCCTCGGGCGAAGCGGGCCCTCATGCCCTGCACCACGCCGGTCGCCTCGTAGTAGGCATCGTTCCAACGCTCGATCGAATCCTTCAGCTCTTCGAGAGCCTCGCGTGCAGCGGTCGCCTTGATCAGCGCCTCGCGGTCGGCGTTCTCGATCGCGTCGGCGAAGGTCAAGGTCTTCTTGGTAGCCATCTGTGTTCGTGTCTCCTTGGTTCGATGTGCTTGGACATGCAGAAACCCCCCGGCATCGGGCCAGAGGGCGTGTGGTTCAGGGGTGGGTCGTGGTTGGCCGGCTCGGGGTCAGTGGCGACGTCTGCGCCAAGCGGCGTAAGCCGCGCTCCAGTCGTCCCAGTGCTCATAGATGTGCTCGGTGTTGAGGGCCAGCACGGGGCGACGCTCAGGATCGTGGTCCCAGGCTTCGGGCAACTTGCCCTCGTGGCGGCAGTGGAGCAGGAAGGTCCGCAGGAGCGGACGGCTCACGCCGAGCCATGAGGCGGCTCGGGTGCTTCCCACCCAGTGGCCGGTAGAGCGTCGGTTCACCGGGCACGCTCAGCCGCAAGGCGCATGACATCGGCCTCGTTGTAGAAGACCGAGCTGCCGAGCTTCATGGACTCGATCGGCTCAGTGCCGTTGGCTCGCCAGTTGCGAATACTGGCTCTCCTGCCGTATGTGTGGGTCACTCTGTGGCGGGTTGGCGGCCGGGGAGGGGGGGGTTGTCACCGGCGAGGGTGAGCATGACGAGGGCGATGATGGCGTCTGCGGTGTGGAAGCCGAAGCCGCGGCGGATGATCAGGCGGGTCTTGGTGTTCGTGGACTCGATCAGGCCGTTGCTCATGCCGGTGGTCAAGGCGGCACGGATGGCGTCGTGGTGGCGGATGCGGCGTTGGAGGTCGACGAAGCTGTCGATGCGGCAGCGGCGGG